>DJVG01000038.1 GCA_002441095.1 Elusimicrobia bacterium UBA6262 | reverse complement strand
ACGGTAATGGTCAGTAAGATCACTTCTACGCGCTCTAAACGCACAAACAAGCTAAGGAACAAGACAAACACCGCTATCCCCAGGTGAATGCGCATATTGCGCTGGGTTTTAGCGATGTAAATAATCCCCTCTATCGCCGCATTAAAACTTTCCCAAATATCTTTTGATCTCATGAAAATCCCCAGAGTTTAAATCCCAATTTTCAATTACCAATGACAAATAAATGACCAATAGCCAATAACCAGTTCTTAATTAGTATTAGAGATTTGGGATTTTATTTGACATTGAGATTTGGTCATTGGTCAATTAATTCTCAGTTTCGTTAGAATTTTGCTCTCTTCTCTCTGCATTATCTTTTTGTCCGATGTTTTAATATCACTATATCCCAGTAAATGCAGGATCCCGTGCGTCACCAAAAGCGCAATCTCTGCAGGATAACTGTGCTGGTATTCCCGGGCCTGGTCCAGAGCTGTGTCTACACATATAAACACCTCCCCCAGCATTACTACCGGCAAACTGCTGGTAGTTTCAATTGGTGCAGCAATGACATCTGTGGCATACTTCCGGTTAAAAAACCTTTTATTCAAACAGATCATTTCCGCCCTATTGACAAAATATATGGCCAAATTATAATCTTTGCCTGGCGGCAGATAATGACTGATAATATGGGCCGCGATCTTGTTCACCAGCTGCCGGGGAATCCTTGACTTTCTCACTTGCGTTCCTCAGGATAATCTACCCGGTTATGGAACATACCGCTGAGCACATGGCAGAATTGTTCACCGATCGTATGAATATCTTTTAAGCTAAGGTCGCATTCTTCCAGTTGGCCGTCAATAAACTTGTTGTTGATAATGCGCGTCACCAACTCTTGGATATGACCGTAGCTTGGATCATCTAACGTGCGTGAAGCTGCTTCTACAGCATCAGCTAACAAAATAATTGCAGCTTCCCGGCTCTGCGGCTTGGGGCCAGGATAACGATATTGCTCCTTAGTCGCGTCTGCTGCTTCCTCTAAAGCTTTCTGATAGAAAAAATACACCAGGCTGGTCCCATGATGTTGTTCGATAATATCAATGATATCCTGGCTCAGTTTGTATTGTGACGCCAGGTCGACTCCTTCTTTGACATGGGATAATACGATCAGGCTGCTCATGCTGGGGGAAAGATCATCATGCCGGTTGTGATCATCCTGGTTCTCAATAAAATATTCTGGCTTAGCCAGCTTGCCGACATCATGATAGTAGGCGCCCACCCTGGCCAAGAGCGGATTGGCACTGACGGCCCCGGCCGCAGTCTGGGCCAGGTTGCCTACGAGCAAGCTATGATGGTATGTCCCGGGAGCCTCCAGCATTAATCGTTTTAAAAGCGGCTGGTTAAAATCCGACAGTTCCAATAATTTAATATTACTGGAAATGCCGAACATATGTTCAAAATAGGGCAGGAACCCGATACTTAAAACGCCGCAAAAAAAGCCATTAATGATCCCCCACAAAGCATTATAGGCTACAATATCAGCCCGGGTATGCTGCAAAAGCGCCATAAAGCTGATAATACCAAGAGCGTTAGCCAGGCTGATGAACAGGCCGGAACGGATCAGGTCAGATCTCTGCTTGATACCAGAGGCGCTGAAAACACCCACCAGGCCGCCCAATAAATGCACTACAAATAAATTCATGTCGTTATGATAGATCACGGCGATCAGGATATTCAGCAAGACGGTTATTAAGATAGCCAGGTCAATATCCACCAGGATAGTCATCAAGATCGAAACCATGCCCAAGGGAATAAGATAACCGCTCAATCCTATCTCATTAAAGATCTTCGCCAGGGCAATGACCAGGATACTGACTAATTGCAGGATGATCAAGTCATTATTGGACTCAAAAATATGCCGGGCATATCGATATAGGTAAAATCCTATTAGCACCATAAAACCTAAAATAATAATCAGATATCCGGTGATCTGCTGAAAATCCATTTCCTGGAAACTGGAAAGCAGGACCAGTATCGCCAGCAAAGTGAAACAGACAAAAAGCCAGCGGGGTGCTTTTAAAGGAGTAAAAAATACATTCCTGGTTTCAGTGGAAAAATGTTTTCTACGCAGATGCCAGCGCCGGCTTCTTTTTAGCAGTACCAGCAGTATTCTTCTGAATAAAGTATGTAAAGTGCTCATTACTTTGTTCCTTTGGCAGTAGTTTCTTCGAATTCTTCATAGGCTTTGATAATTTTTTTCACCAGCACATGGCGAACCACATCCCGGCCGGTAAAATCAATAAATTTAATACCGGATATGCCTTTCAAGATATGCCTGATCTGGACCAGACCGCTCTGTTTTTTATTTTGCAGGTCGATCTGGGTAATATCACCGACGATCACGGTGGTGGTTTCAAAACCGATGCGGGTCAAGAACATTTTCATTTGTTCCGGATTAGTATTCTGCGCTTCATCCAGCACGATAAAAGCGTCATTCAATGTCCGGCCGCGCATATAGGCGAGCGGCACTATTTCGATCACTCCTTCATCGCGGAGGTGATGAAATTCCTCTGCTCCCATGATCTCGTAGAAAGCATCATACAGCGGCCGCAAATAAGGATCAACCTTATCATAAAGATCCCCAGGCAGGAAACCCAGCTTTTCCCCTGCTTCTACTACCGGACGGGTGAGAATGATCCGGAATACTTTCTCTGCCCGTAAAGCGGCAATAGCCATGGCTACTGCCAGGTAGGTTTTGCCGGTCCCAGCCGGGCCGACACCAAAAACCATGTCATACTTCTTTATCGCCTGCACATATTTTTTTTGGTTTTTGCTGCGGGGCGCGATTTTTTTCCCTTTGATCGTATAGCAAATACTATCTTCATTATCTTTGTCAGGTATCGTTGTTTTAGCTTCTGTTTTATCTGTATAGAACCGCGAATTATCCACAATATTGCGGAATCCTTTGCGGTCAATCCGGTAGCCGCGGCGGACCTGCTCAGATAGTTCCTGGACCATCCTGTAGGCCTGGCTCACTTTAGCCTTCTGCCCTTTGATCATTAAGGTGTTCCCGTAGGTCACCAGGCTGACGTCAAACTCATTCTCGATCATCCGCAGGTTTTCGTCCTGCGGGCCAAAGACATTAAGCATCTCTTCGTTGTCTTGTAAGTAAACAGTTTTCGTAACCATCTTAACTCCAAATAAAGTTGCGAGTTGCCTGCCTACGGCAGTCTGCGAGTTGCGTGTTGCGAGTTTTGGTAAAATACTCACAAGTAGTTTTTCTTACCTTAACTCGTAACCAGGAACCTGAAACTCGTAACTGTTCTTATCTCAGCTTGATATGCAAGTCCCGTAATTGTTCATCTTTGATTTCACTTATTTTCTTTTTTCGAAAGTATCTCTAAATCCAATTGATCTTGGGTGCGATTGGATATTTTTTTGCTCTTTTTAAGATCAGACAGCCCCATGAAATAAACCTTCTGCTTTCCATAAACACCTTGTTTTTTTCGTTTCCAAATAAGGGCAAAATCAAGCCCTTGAATAGAAGTTAACAAATCAATTCTTACCGGTTCATATCCCAACTGAACAATTTGTCCCTGCTGACTAAAATCTTTCTCTTTAAGTTGCAGACTGCCAAAGCCGAATTCTTTCAGCGCTTTCAATATCCGCAGAGCATTTTCTTCCGCTGGTTGAACCATAATATCTATATCTTTTGTGTATCTTGGCTTACTATAGAAAGCCACTGCATAAGCGCCGACAATACAATATTTCACTTTATTTTTGTTGAATAACCTTAATAACTCTTCGTAGTCCTTCTCTATGCGCATGCGCTGCTCCCTTATTCATTTTGCCATAGGACTCTCTCAAAAATTGGACGATATCTAATCTCTCTTCAGAAGTCATTCGGCTATAATACTCCCTCTCAAATTCCTCCGCTTCTTCATATGAACACGCCTTATGCACCCAAATCTTTTTCATATCATGCCTCACTATAAATCATTCTTTTATTTGTTATCTACCACCTACCACTTTATCACTGCATCGCTTATCTTAATTTTATATGCAACTCTCTTAGTTGTTTCTCTCCCACCGGTCCGGGAGCGTCAGTCAAGGGACAGATCGCTTTCTGGGTTTTAGGGAACGCGATCACTTCCCGGATGGAAGTTTCGCCCAGCATCAAAGTAACCAGGCGGTCCAAACCAGGAGCAATACCGCCATGCGGCGGAGCGCCATATTCAAAGGCTTCCANNGAAGCCAAATTTTTCTTTGGCTTCTTCCGCGCCGATACCCAAAGTCTTGAAGACCCTTTCCTGTATCTCCTTGCGGTGGATACGGATACTGCCAGAGGCGATCTCTGTCCCGTTCAGGACAAGGTCATAGGACTGGGAGCGCATCTTGCCCGGGTCAGTCTCAAAATAATCCACATCATCGTAATTAGGGGCAGTGAACGGATGATGCTCGCTTTCCCAGCGTTTTTCTTCATCATTATACTGGAACATGGGGAAATCAACCACCCACAGGAAGTTGAATTCCTTTTTATTGATCAGATTCAGTTTTTCTCCCAGGTGCAAACGCAGCCGGCCCAGGCTCTCGATCACGATCTTGGGTATATCAGCTACAATCAAAATCATGTCATTTTCTTTGGCTTGCATGGTTTCTTTCAATTTGGCTAGTACTTCCGGCTTGAAGAATTTAGCGATTGGAGAATCCATCCCCTGCGCCGTGATCTTAAACCAGGCCAGGCCCTTGGCGCCGAATTCATTAGCCAGTTTGGTCAGGTCCTCTATTTCTTTTCGGGAATAGCCGGCAATACCGGGAGCGCAGATCGCCCGGATCACACCCTTATTTTTTGCTACTTCGGCAAACACCTTAAATTCAGTATCCTTCACTATATCAGTAATATCCCTGATCTCCAAGCCAAACCGCAGGTCTGGCTTATCACTGCCGTATCTGCTTTTTGCCTCAGCATAGGTCAGGCGCGGAAAAGGAGTTTTCAACTCTACGCTCATCATTTTCTGGAATACTGTGGACATCAATCCTTCCACATGGGCAAAAATATCTTCCTGGGTGACAAAAGACATTTCCATATCAATTTGGGTATGCTCCGGCTGGCGGTCAGCGCGCAGGTCTTCATCCCGGAAGCACTTGGCGATCTGGAAGTATTTTTCCATCCCGGCCACCATCAGCATTTGTTTGAATAATTGCGGTGACTGAGGCAGGGCAAAGAACATTTGCGGATGAACCCGTGACGGCACCAGGTAATCCCGTGCGCCTTCCGGAGTTGATTTAGTCAGGATCGGAGTCTCTACTTCAACAAAACCCTGGTTATCCAGGTAATCCCGTATCACTTTTACAGTTTTATAGCGGAAGATCAGGTTGTTTTTCATTCTGGGCCGGCGCAGGTCAAGATAACGGTATTTGAGACGGGTCTCTTCATTCACTTCAGTTTCCTCAGCAACTTCAAAAGGCAGGGTTTTACTGGGATTTAAAACTTCGAGTTGGGCGGCTGATACTTCTATTTCACCGGTAGGCAACTTGGGATTTTCTGTACCCGCCGGACGCAGTGTTACCTGGCCAGTCACGGTCACCACAAATTCACTGCGTAGTTTCTCCGCTTCCTTGAATAAGTCTGCTCCTGCTCCCTGGGGATTAAAAACCACCTGGGTTATGCCGGCGCGGTCACGCACATCAATAAAGATCAATCCGCCATGATCACGGCGGCTATGGACCCAGCCGACCAGGGTCACGGCCAGGCCAGCGTCATTTTTCTTTAAAACCCCACAGGTATGCGTTCTTTTCACTGATTTTATCCCTTCTCAAATACGATTACACAGATTTTAAAAGATGATTACACAGATTACAGACAAATATTGATATTTTCTTATTTTATTTTAAGTTCTTTTAGATAACAGGAGAGGTCATTCAACTTTATTTCTTTCTGTTCTTTGGTCTGCATATCCCGGACCAAGGCAATACCTTTCATTATTTCTTCTTCGCCGATAATGACGGTAAGCTTGGCTTTATCCTGATCTGCCTGGCGCATTTGGCTCTTCAGGCTTTTATCTTCCAGGCCGGCTTCCACCTTCAGTCCGCCCTGCCGCAGGTCGCGAATAATATTAAAAGCTTCCTGTTGGGCTTGTTTCCCCAGCAGGGCAAAATAAATATCCACCCATGTTTCCATCAGAGTGCCGGTTCTTTGTTTTTTGAGCACTTCTATTACTCTCTCTATACCGAGAGCAAAGCCCACAGCCGGCAGATCCGGGCCACCCAGTTCTTTGACCAGCTTATCATAGCGGCCGCCTGCGGCCACTGCGTCCTGGGCTCCCAGGTTCTCTGATTTTATTTCAAACACCGCCTGGGTGTAATAATCAAGTCCCCGGACGAGAAATTTATCAACGGTAAAGGAAATATTTTCCTGTTGCAAAGCCTGCTGGATATCCTGGAAATTATCCCGGCAGGATTGGCACAGGTGATTCTGTATGGCCGGCATCCGGTTGACTACCTGGCGGCAGGTTTCCACCTTGCAATCCAGCACCCGCAAGGGATTCCGCACCATCCGCCGCTGGCAATCGGCACATAACTGGGTGGAATTTTCCTGCAGGAATTTTTGCAGGATTTCCCGGTATGCCGGACGGCATTCGGGACAGCCTACGCTGTTGATATAAACCTTAAGGCCAGACAGGCCGATACGCGAGAAAAACTCCACGCACCATAAAATTATTTCTACATCCCGCCAGTAGCTGCTGGAGCCGATACTTTCAGCCCCGATCTGGTAAAATTGTCGGTACCTCCCGGCCTGCGGCCGCTCATAGCGGAACATCGGCCCCAGGTAATATAGCTTAGTGAGATTACCTTGGGCCAGGAGATTATTTTCTATCGCCGCCCTGACCACCCCGGCGGTACCCTCCGGGCGCAATGTCAGGCTGCGGCCTTTTTTATCAGTAAAAGTGTACATTTCTTTTTCAACAATATCAGTATCTTCCCCGATACTGCGGTTAAACAAACCTGATTCTTCAAAAACAGGCGTGCGTATTTCACTGAAACCATAGTCTTGCAGTAACTCGAATGCAGTTTTTTCCAGGTACTGCCAGAGCTCGCTCTCCGGCGGACAGATATCTTTGGTGCCCCTGACCCTATTATACTTCATAAAACCCTCAAGATAAATTCTAAGCACTAAATTCTAAACTCTAAACAATTTCAAAACTCTAAATTCTAATGTTCTAAACATCTTACTATTTAAATTTTGGTAATTAGTGCTTATTTAGGATTTAGATATTAGCATTTAGAAATTGTTTCTATAAGCGGTAGACAATATTTTCGATGCCGTTATTGGCGCCGCATTCCAAAACCTGGGTGGCCTGGGTATGAAGGTCAGACAGGACCTGCCCGACCTCTCCCGGATGCTTATCCGTAAATACTTCCAGCATAAAAATATCCCGGTAACCAATCTCCTTTAATCCGGTCATGATGCCGGCCCAAGGTACCCGGCCATCACCTGGCGGCAGGTGATCATCAAATTGCCCGTGATTGTCAGATAAATGCAGGCTGATGACTTTCTTATTAAAGCTTTTTAACATCCCCAGCGGATCCTGCGTCAGATTCGCGTGTGAGGTATCAAAACAAATGCCCAGGTTTTCCGTATAGAGATCATCGATGATCTGGTTCAAGTCATGAGCCTGGCCGCCCAGCAAATGCGGCAGCAGGTTTTCCACGGCCAGCCGGACATGTTTGGTTTTGCAATAATTAATTAATTCGAACAGGCTTTCCTTGCATTTGTTCAACCGGCGGTACTTTTCATCCTGGTTATTCAGGTCAAAAGCCTGCATGCTGGGATGGACAATAGCGATCTCACCGGATAAATAATTCAGGACATCAATCCCTTTTTTGTATTCCCAGACCGCATGCACCCGCGTCCTTTCATCCAGGCTGGAAATATCCATCCCCGGCCAGACCGGCAAATGCAGGGAATGCACAAAAATACCAAACTCTTTCAGTTTATTGCGCAGGTTATAAGAATGGATCTTTTGCTGCCAGATCTCCAATCCTTCTTTTAAAAGAAAATTCGTATTATTGACAGCAATAGGGCTGGGTGTGCCCCATTCAATGGTATCCAGGCAAATCTCGATCACTTCAAAGCCCGCATCCTTGATCACTGGCAAATACGGAATTACATCATGGTCATGAAAAAATCCCGTGGAAAGACCTAACTGCAATTTAACCCCCTCAAATACAGCTGTAGAGCTGTACAGCTGTAAAGTAAAAAAGACAATGAGTTTGGGTTTCTCTTACTTTACACCTTTACAGCTTGCTGTACTTCGAAGCATATCTTCTGCAACTTTATAGCGCCTTATATTTTGTAGTTGGATACATTAAAACCACACCAGGGTTTGACACAATAGCCCTTTTCCTGGTGAGAGATACAATTAAGATCCTGTTCATCATCAAGACGGTCAGCGACCAATCCGGCAAACAGGCGCACATAAAACTGCGCCCGGGTACAAGCATCATATTTAGACCAGAAATTACCCCAGCGGAAATCCCGTTCATATTTTGAGCGGATCAGGCCGGCGATATGTTTGGGATGCCAGTTCATTTTAGTCAAGACACGGACGATCAGCTGGATATTGGTTGGTTTCAATAAATTATTATTCGGATAGCGCAAAGCGTGCGCCGCGCAAACCGGCAGGATATCAATATTAAAATAATCATAACTGCGCGACCATTCTTCCGGTGGATGCGAATATTCCCGGTCATAATACCGGTGAAACTTATACAGCTGGGAATGCTTGTAACTATTGATCAGCTTGTTTAACTTCTGGGTCACATCCGGTATAGTGGTCTCTACCTGCGCGGCATAGATAGCAGATTTATTAAAATCCTGACGCAATTCCAGCAAATCTTTCAAGCTCAGGTCGATCCTGGGCAAAGTGATCTGTATCGGCGTTGATTCAGCCACTAACTTGGTATATTTTTGCTGCTGGACTTTATGCTTCTGGTAAAGGCTAAAAGCACAGCGCACATCGCGGATATTCATCGGATCGCCATACATGGACAAGTCGAGATTGATCGCTTCACGACCTTCCCCGCCTTTGCCTACGGCTGTATCCGTACAAACCACCGGTATTTTTGTATGCAGCCGCACTTCCTTGATCACTAAATGCGAAATATATTCTAAAATACGGCCCATGCCGTCATGCGCCAGGTTAAAACGCAAAGCTTCCAGGTTGGCCATGGACAAGTCACGGGTTGAGGCCAGATTATCGCTTAATTTGCCTATTTTTTCCAAAGTCTTATTGGCTTTAGAATCTCTTTTTACCTGAAAGGCAAAATGATATCCCTGGCCGGTCATAATGACAAGAGGATAAATATCCAACCGCTGGAAGACTTTCAGGATAGCTTTATACACCACTTCCATCTTGGTGAAAACTTCTTCCGGCTGTAAATACACTTTGCCGGGAAAATCCATATTAAAATATTCAATATCCAGGACGCCTACCGTATAGTTCATGTCGCTTACCGAACGGAAGATATCCAATCCTTTTTCCAGGATCCAGTCAAACTTATCCTTGGAAGTGGAAATAAAGTTGCGCGCATGGATATCCTCTTCCTGCAGCGCCGTCCCGTATCCTACCAGATACTGGGCGGAAAAGCCGTCGGGGTCATGAGCTTCACCTCCGCAATATTCGGCTATCCGTTTACGTACGTTGGCGTTACGGTAAAACTCTTTGTCTGGCATTTTTTAGTCCTGAAACTCCTCTGCTTTTAGTTAAGTTATTATAGCTTTATTATTGTTTATTTGCAATAAAAAAAACCCCTTTTCGGAGTAGCCAGTAAGAGCGAACAGCAGTCAAAATGAAAAGCAGTTACCAGTAAGAACGAAAAGCAGTTAACTGGTGCACTGGCAACTGTATTTCGTATTTACTGACAACTGCTTTTAGTACTGACTGGCAACTGCCTCTCGTACCTACTGTTCCTCGCTTTTACTGCTCTCTACTTTATAGCCAAAACTTTATGATAAGCGTTCTCGGTATTAATGGCAAATTGTTTCAGGCTGTATTTCTCTTTTATATGCCGTTGCGCTTTGTCACCCATGCGCCGGCCCATGTTTTGGTCAATCAGGAGGTCATAAATCCTTTGCGCCATAGCTTCCTGGTCACCAGGATCTACCAGGTAGCCATTCTCCATATCCTGAATGATTTCCGGAATACACCCGACTTTAGTGGCTACCAACGGTTTACCGCAAGCCATCCATTCCATCACTGCCCGGGAAATAGCTTCGCTGCCTACGGAAGCTACGACTCCGATATCACAGGTATTCATGAACCTGACCACATCTTCAGTGCGCCCCAGATAAGACATTTCATCTTGTAACCCAAGGCTATATACCGTCTCAGACAGTCTTTTCCATTTGACATTTTCTTCTTTGCCAACGATCAGGAACCTGACTTTGGGATAAATATCCTTGACCATTTTAGCCGCCTGCACAAACGTACTGTGCCCTTTGACCGGATCCAAGCGCCCGACTATCCCGATGACCGCCGTGCCAGGTTCAATTTTTAACTCTTTTTTCACGCCCTCATCCGCATATTGCGGCTTGAACAACGCTGTATCAAGACCCTGGTAGATAGTGACAAATTTTTCCTCCGGCAGGCCCAGGCTTTTCACGCAGGCATTACGGATAAAATCTGCCGCGCAGATCACCAGGTTGCTTTTTTCATATAAATGCTTGCTGGCGGTATTAGCAGATGGATTACGGATATCGCCGCGCGTACGCACGATCGGAATATGGCTGAATGTCGTACGCAGGGAAAAATAGGCCCAAAAATGGCTTTGGCCGCCATGCGCGTTAACTAATTCTATTTTTTCCCTGGTCATAGCTGATTTCAGGTTAAAAACATTCACATCGGTGAAATTGACCGGCAGAACCGGCAGGTCCATTTTTTTAGCCTGTTGAATGGGCGGCTTATTCGGCCAGCCGCCGACGATCACCTTATGCCCGCGGTCGGTCAGCGCTTTCGACACGGTCAAGGCATAACTGGTAATACCGCTATCCCAGGGTTCATCGATCAACTGCAGTATGTTCATTTAAGTTCCTTTTCGATTACACAGATTTTTAGTTACGGTTATCAGATTATCAGGAACCTGCTATCCTGATTTCCTGATATCCTAATCCTGTTACCCTGATTACCTGATACCCTTTTTAAGAGCCTATTCTTCCAGCCGTCTTTTCACCGCCTCAAAAACATCTGATACTGTGATCAATCTCATGCAGGCAAAATTCTTCTTCGGGCAACGCCTGCCCCCGTGCTTCCCGCATGGCCGGCAAGGCAAATCTTTTTCTACTACAATATCTTTGGTGCTGTACGGGTAAAAACCCAGGGACTGCGTAGTCGCGCCAAAAATTGCCACGACCGGCACGCCCATGGCTACCGCTACATGCATAGCACCTGAATCATTAGTGACCAGTAGGTTTAGCCGCTTCATCAAGGCGACCATTTGCAGGAGAGTTGTCCGACCAGCCAGATTGATAGCTGTTTCACGCATTTGCCGGACCATTTTATCAGCCACTTGGACATCAGCCGGACTGCCAATAATAATGATCGTCGCCTTAAGCTCCTGGCTTAGCCGGTCAGCTAAGGCCGCAAAATTTTCCGTCGCATAACGTTTAGTCGGCCAAACACTGCCGGGGTTTATGCCGATCACCAGGTCCGCTGGTTTGATCTCATATTCATTGCAAAGTTCCAAAACATGATTAATCGCCTCTTTCCCAGGGTCCAGGGAAATGTTTGACTTTCTGTCTTTCACGCCCAAAGGTTTGAGCAGGTCAAGATTGCGGTCGATCTCATGGATCTTAGGACTTTGCTTATAAGGTACTTTATCAGTATACAGAAAGCTCCCGGCAGCAACAACAAATCCGATCCTTCTGGGGATCCGGGCCAGGAAACACAGCAAAGCACTTTTTAGCGAACGATGCGGCAGTATGGCCACATTAAAATGATGTGCTTTTATCTTTACCACTAAGTCCCGGAAAGCCATCCAGGACCTATCTTTGCCCTTTTTGTCATACACGATAATCTCGTCTATATCCGGATTATTCGCCAGTATTTCCCTCACCGCAGGAATAACCATGACGCCAAGATAAGCATCCGGAAAAGCTTTTTTTGCCGCCATGATCAACGGGATAGTTAAGACGACATCTCCCAAAAACGCCGTCTGAATTATTAATATTCTTTTTAATTTTTCCATTAATTGCACCTTATTCTTTTTCTGCCGCCAGCCATCTGCTAACTGCCATCTGTCTTTAACTGCTCCTGCAAAGAGCCAAATACTTCCTTGGCTGATAGGCCGGCCAAGCACAACCGGTCACCTCTTTTACAGTCATTGGTCCCATGCAGGCTGCACGGCCGGCAGGGTAATTCTTTAAATAATACTATATCGTTTCTCCGGGCACTTATAAAACCGAATTCCGGTACTGTTGGGCCAAGCAGCACTAAGACCGGGACAGCCAGCGCCTGCGCGATATGCAATGCTCCGGAATCGCCTGTGACCAATACCCGGCATTGCTTGATCAGCGCGCTTAACTGCCGCAGGTCAGTTTTACCGGCCATATTTATTACAGTATCTCTTACTTCTCCCGCTTCTTTTAACAGGGCGCTGATGAACCTCTGGTCACTGGAATCGCCGAACAACAGCAGTTTTATTTTCTGGCCCTGGCATAATTTAATAAATTCCAGCCAGTTCGGCAACGGCCATTTTTTAGTTTCCCATTTCGCGCCTGGATTCAAGCCAATGATCAAATCTCCCGTGCCGCAGCCACACTGTTCCAGAAAAGCCTGGGCTTGCCTGGTTTCTTTTTCTGTTAGATAGATTTTAGTATCAAGACGCCCTAGCCGTGAACCCAAAAAATCCAGAGTGTCCAAGTAGCGCTGAATTACGCTTTTCCGCAAAGCCGGATTACTTTGCCTAAAGTGCAGTAAAGCATAGCGGTTTATTGATTGCTTATTGTAACGGATAACTTTTGCGCCGGAAGCAAAACCCACGATATGGCTGCGTAAATTATTATGCAGGTCAATGATCAAGTCATATTTATTTTTACGTACCCGGTTTATCAGGCTGGCCAGGGGTTCCTGTTTATCCAGCGTTAAGATCTCATTAATGTTCGGATTATTTAAAAAAATATCCTTATACTGGCTTTTCGTAAGAACGGATAACTTAGTTTCAGGCAGGGCCTGGCGCAAATTAGCAAATACCGGCGTAGTCAGGACCACATCCCCCAGCGAGCTAAGGCGAATTACCAGGATGTTTTTGTATTCACTAATATCCGCCACTCGGTCAACTCCCCTCAAGATAAGCACAAAGTTAAAAGCAAAACTATTTTTCTTTCTTGTGCCTTTACTCCGCTAACAGTCTTTCCATGGCCTCAACATTTTTATCTGCTGCCCCTTTTTTGGCAATCAAGCTTTCCCGGGCTTTAATTCCCATTTGCCGGGCGGCTTCTTTATGAGTCAATAGGAATACAATATTTTCCACTAACTCGGCCAGGGTGTGTACCTGGATAATCGCTTTTTGGGCTAATAGATAGCTTGTTATTTCCTTAAAATTGCGCATATCCTGGCCGCAGACCACTGGCTTGGCCAGGGCTGCCGGTTCCAATATATTCTGGCCGCCGTACTGAGCCAGGCTGCCACCGATAAAAACGACATCCGCTAGGCTGTAGGCTGGCAAGAGTTCTCCCATAGTATCGATCAATAAACAGTCAAAAGGCGGTGTACCTGTATGCCCCTGTGAACTTAACGCAAATGATATGGCTTTATTACTGAGCAGTTTTTTGATCTCATTAATTCGTTTCAGATGCCTGGGCGCCAGCACTAATTTTAAGTTTGGCACTTTTCCCCGTATATCCAGCCAGGCTTTAATAAGCACTGCCTCTTCCCCGTTGCGGGTACTGCCGGCCACCCAGATCAAGTCATCCGGTGCGAATGAATATCTCTGGCGGATACTGGCGGCAGGGACATCCAGCTTGATCTCAAAATCATATTTAACTGACGAAGTAACAGCCAGCCGTTCCGGCGGCAATCCCAAAGCCATAAATCTTTTTTTATCCTCTTCCGTTTGCACACAGGCGTAATCAAAATAGCGTATTATTTTTCTAAATAATATTTTAATTTTTTGATAGGTGGGATAACTCCGGTCCGACAACCGTCCGTTCAGCAGGATTATTTTCACGCCTTTGTTTTTGGCAGTAACAATAAGATTAGGCCATAATTCTGTTTCTATGACTCCCAGTAAAACCGGGTTGATCTTCTTCATAAATCGTCCAACGATAAAAGGCAGGTCTAAGGGAGCAAAAACAACCTCAGCCAAGCCATTCAGGCGCGTTTGAGCCTGTGTGAAACCAGTGGGAGTAAGAACTGAAACCACTATCGGCCGGGGATCAGCCCGCTGCTTTAGCTCTTTGATCAGGATTTCAGCGATCCTGATTTCTCCGACACTGGCGGCATGCAGCAAAATTACCGGCTGCTGCAGCACTGGGCACCCGAATCCTAACCGTTGTTTAAAACCAACCCGCCAGACGCGGGAAAATAGCAGCTTTACTAACCAATAAGGAGCAGACAGAAGCAACACCATGATAAGAATGAGATTATATAACCACATCAAGTTTGCTCCTTAGCGCAGTACTACTCTACCAGTTTATCAGTTTTATCGGTCAGCAGGTTCATCGCTTGCTGTAGTTCTTTTTTCTTCACTTCCAGATCGTCTGTCTTTTGAATATATATCGGGGTACCATTAGCCACAATGATAGAATTAAATGGATACGGTATGACAAATTTATCCCAATTACTATGCAGTACGATTTTCCTGCGGGCACTGAAAGTCAGCGGCACGATCGGCAAGCCTGTTTTCTGGGCAATATATAAAACGCCGGGTTGGATCTCCCGGTAAGGTCCTTTAGGCCCATCAGGAGTAAAAGCCAGGATATCGCCGGCTGCCGCGGCCTGGACCAAGGAGACCAAGGCGCGCATACCGCCGCGGGTAGTTGAACCACGGACCGCCTTAAAACCGAATAACCTGGTAATATCGGTGATCAGCTGGCCATCCCGGCTCTGGCTGATCAGAATATTAATTTTTCGGAAACGGTGGGAATAAACGAGGAATAACTGCCGGCCGTGCCAGAAAGCATAGATATAATTCCTGCCTTCTTTCTTTAAATTTTCAATAATCCCATTATTGATCACAGTAATATGGCTGGTAAGGCCAATAAACCAAATAGCTATATACCCGATAAAAGCAATAAGCTTATTGATCAAAAATAGCTCCTAACTCGAAACCCGCAACTCAGAACTCGCAACTTTTTTAAGCTCTAAACTGTATCTCATACAGTTTTTTATATAAACTGCAGCGGTCAAGCAGTTCCTGGTGCTTTCCGATATCCACTATCCTGCCCTTTTCCAGTATAACTATCTTATCCGCTTTTCTGACGGTAGAAAGCCGATGAGCAATAATGAAGGTGGTACGCTTCATCATTAATTGATCCAGGGCCTCCTGCACGATCTGCTCGCTCTCGCTATCCAGGGCGCTGGTGGCTTCATCAAGGACCAGGATACGGGGGTCCTTTAATATCGCCCGGGCCATGGCCAGGCGCTGGCGCTCTCCGCCGCTTAAGTTGATGCCCCGGTCCCGGATCATTGTTTCATATCCTTGCTCCATGGCCACGATAAAAGTATGCGCGTTAGCAGCTTTAGCCGCTTTTATTATTTCCTTTTCACTGGCTTGCGGACTCCCGTAAGAAATATTATTCCTGACCGTATCGCTAAAAAGAATGGTTTCCTGGGTAACAATACCGATCTGGTTTCTCAAGGAAGCTAAGATCACTCCTTTTAAATCATGGCCATCCATTTTGATCTGTCCTGCCGTCGGATCATAGAAACGGGGCAACAAATTGACCAGGGTCGTCTTACCGCTGCCACTGGGTCCTACAATAGCAATAATTTCCCCGGTTTTTACTTTTAAGTCGATATCGTTCAATACTTGCTCAGCGTCATAGGCAAAACCGATTTTTTCAAACACGATATCTCTCTGCAGTAACGGCAGGGGAACCGCGTCCGGCGCTTCCATCACGGTCGGTTCAGTTTCCAGGACTTTAAAAATACGCTCGCTGGCAGCAATGGTCTGCTGCAATACGGCATTACTATTGGAAAAGCTCTTGATCGGGGTATAGGTTGACAGGGCGGCTCCCACAAAAGAGAAAAATGCTCCGGCTGTCCAATAACCGCGGATCACTTCCATCCCGCCATACCAGACAAAGATCGTTGACCCCAGTACTCCGATAAACTCCATCAGCGGCGGCGACAGGGCGATCACCCGCATGGACCGCATGGTAATGTTAAAGAAATTGCGATTCTCCCTGGTGAACCGCTCGATTTCCCGGTCTTGCGCGCAAAAAGCCTTGACGATCTTGATGCCGGAAATCGTCTCAATGAGGATAGAGTATATATCTGCGGTTTTCTGCTGGGATTCAGTGGAGACATGCCGTAACTTCTTGCCGAAGATCGCTAATACATAGATCAGAAAAGGGCTAAAAACCAGGGTATAGGTGGCAAAACGCCAATGCAAATAAAACATTAAGGTAATCAGGCCGATAATAGTTAAACCATCCTTGATTATACTGACCAAGCCGCTGGACACTGCATTCTGAATAATACCGACATCATTAGTGATCCGGGAAATAATAGAGCCGGTCCTTTTATTCTCAAAATAATCCAGGGAAAGCTTTTGGTAATGCTCAAACAGATCATTACGCAGATCCATGACAATTTTTTGCCCGATATAAGACATGAGATAGCCTTGTCCGTAAGAACAAATCCCCTTCAACAGGAAGATCAACGGCAAACTCAGGGAGATCCATAAAAGCATCTGGGTGTTTTTTTCAATAAAAATGCGGTCAATCACATATTTCAGGATCCACATCGAAGCAGTAGTAAATAAGGCCACACCGATCATGCAGGCTACAGCCCAAAGCAGGCGGCTATAGTAAGGTTTGACATACAGCCATAATTTCTTAAAAATAGCTTTATTATCCATAGTGTTTTTCTCTTCTTTGTTTAATCTGTGTAATCAAGACATCCTGAAGTCTAGTCTAGGATGACTACTATTTCCTGCGCCGCCCGTAACGAGGCGCCGGGGGCCCCCAGTTTATCCTTGATCTGCAACAATGTATCCTTGATCGCTTTCAGCTCAGCAGGATTATGTAAATATTTTTCAGTCTGCGCTGCAATGCCTGAAGGTTCTACCGCATCCTGGACAAATTCTGGCACTACTTTTTGGCCGCTGACAATATTAGCCAAACCGATATATGGTATCTTTACCAGGCGCTTGGCCATTTGATAGCTTAAGGCATTCACCTTATACATGATCAGCATAGGAATACCCAAATAGGCCATTTCCAGTGTTGCTGTCCCGCTGGCAACATAGGCTAACGCCAGCTGCCGCCGGACCTGGTAAGTATCATCATCTATAACTTTAACCGCCAAGCGTGAAGATTGAATAATATTTTCCAGCCAGGTCCGGTCTATAGACGAGGAACGCAATAAAACCAATTCAATATCAGGTTGGGTGGCCAGCACTTTGCCGGCAGCAGCTAACATTACGGGAAGTAAATGTTCTATTTCCTGGCGCCGGCTGCCTGGTAATAGCCCGATCAGTTTCTTCTTCCGATCCAGCTGATATTTCTCGTAAATATCGATTTTTGTTTCTGCGGGAATATGTTCCAGCAGCGGATGACCTACCCATTTGACCGGAATACCGGCCTGCGCATAGATTTCTTCTTCAAAGGGAAAGACCACCAGTACTTTACTGGCAAATTCCTTGATCTCTTTGATCCGCCCCGGCCACCAGGCCCAGATTTGCGGCGCAATGTAATATACTACGGGGATATGTAACGAATGCGCCAGTTTCCCGACCTTAAAATTAAAACCAGGATAATCTATCAGTATGACAATGTCCGGTTTTTCTTCGCGTAGATATCGGCCTGTGGTTTTCAATAACCGTTTGATCAAAACCAGATTTTTAATGACCTCAAAAAAACCAATAACTGCATGGTCAGCCAGGTTATAGAGCAGCTTCATCCCGGCGGCTTGCATTCTCTGTCCGCCAAATCCGACAATAGTAGCATCCGGCTGCAATTTTCTTAACTCTTTTACCAGGTTTGCGCCATGGATATCTCCGCTGGCTTCACCAGCCACGATGAAAATCTTTTTCACGAAAACTCCTGCGAATGACTCGAATGACAGCGAATGCCACGAATGCTCTTATTAGCGATATTAGCTATCCTGCCTACCGGCAGGCAGGCATTCGGCTTTTATTCGCTGCTCTTTATTTTCCTCATGATTTCCAGGGCTATTTCCAGGGCATCCCGCCCATGTTCACCGGTTACCTGGGGGTTCCTGCCTTCCCGGACACAATTGACAAAATGTTTCAATTCTTCAGCCAAAGGCTCTAGCTTGACCAACCGTGGATAAACGACTCTTATATCTTTCAGGCTGGTGACATCTTCCTTTTTTTTCTGGTATAATTTTAAGCCAGGCTTGGCATAATCAAGGGAAAGGTACGAATCTTTTTGGAAAATACGGATCTTGCGGAATTTCTTTAAGGATACCCGGCTGGCGGAAATATTGGCTACGCAACCATTGGCAAAGCGGATCCTGGCATTAGCGATATCTTCAAAATGGCTCAGCACTTTGGCCCCGACTGCATCTATGGACAGTATCCGGTCTTGTACCAGGTACAGCACAATGTCGATATCATGGATCATCAGGTCAAGGACGACGCTGATATGAGCCACGCGCGGGTCATACGGCCCTAAGCGATTGACTTCAATGAATTTTGGCTCATTGATATATTTTTGCGCTTCGAGAACGGCAGGATTAAATCGTTCAATATGCCCAACCTGGAGGATCAAATTTTTCTGTTTTACCAGGGCCAGCAATTCTTCGGCCTCAGCCAGGTTCGGCGTGATCGGTTTTTCGATCAAACAGTGCACCTGGGCATTGATAAAATCTTTAGCGATCTGGTAATGCAACGGGGTGGGAACGGCAATACTCACCGCATCAACCTTGGTCAGGAGCTGCCGGTAGTCAGTATACGCCGCAGTCTTATATTGGCTGGCGATCCTTCTGGCCTGGGATGCATTGATATCACAGATCCCGATAAGCTCAACTTCAGGTAAGCTGCTGACGATCCTGGCATGATGCACCCCAAGGTGTCCTATTCCTATAACCCCCATCTTAAGCGAAGACATTATGAAACCCCTGTCCAAATCAAAATTACCAATTGCCAATGACAAATAAATTACCAATTACCAATTTGAATTAGAAATTGGGATTTGATTTGTCATTGGATTTTGGTCATTGGTAATTCTCTTTATAGCTACTAAACAGATTTTATATTCGTTTGCTAATTCGATAACCCGTTCTATATTGAGTACCAGTGTTTCCCCGGCGCAAAAAGCCAAAACCCCGGCCCCGGCTTCGTGCAAGACGGCAATTGTGTTTTCACCAATGATCGGCACATCAAAACGGAAATCCTGGTTGGGCTTGGATACTTTCACTACCACTACCTCGCCCTTACCGATCTTACCGCCGCGCAAGATCGTCTGGTCCGTGCCTTCCATCGCTTCCACTGCCAGGACCGCCCGGTCCTTAACTACAATTGTCTGGCCGACATCCAGGGCAGCAATGCCCTTGGCGATCTTCAGGCCAAATTCGATATCCTTTTCTTGTTCCTTACTTGGCCTGCCCTTGGTCAAGACCCCGGCCGGCGGGATGAATTTCTCTAAAAATATCCTGGAATCAACCAAGGCAATGCCTTCTTTGTCCAGTTCTGCGGCTACCCCGCCCAGGATCGTATCTGCTTTTTTGTTCGGCAGCCGTTTCAGCAGCGCGGCAGCCCTGAGATCAAGTCTTAACAGGTCAAAAAGACGGAAATGTTTCACTTGCCCGGCCATTACGACCCGGGTGATTTTCTCTTTTTTGAAAATATCGATCAATTTATTCAATTGCCCCAGGCCCACCCAGGTGAAGCTGTCCACCAGCGTTTTCAGCTCAGGATCGGTTTCACCTTCTAAGGCAACAGTAATGATCGTTTTACCCTGGGCCTTGGCTGCTTTGGCAAAATGCAGCGGATAGTCACCGTTACCGGCTATGAGTCCAATCTTTTTTTCTTCCGGCATAATTTAGCCAACCTAACTTGATTTAGTTCATAGTTGATAGTCCCCCGCCAACGAACTTTGGCGGGTCGTAGTTGATAGAAAAAGCTTTTTCAATGAACTATCAACAATCTCCGCCAAAGGCGGATCAGCCTCTGGCTGAAACTATCAACTGTTTAATTATTCTTTCGTGATTCCTCTTTCAGACTCGGCAATAAACTGGATAAAATATTTTACTTCATCACACCAGTTAGTTTCCTTTTTCAGCTGGGCTAAGGCTTGAGTAGTATTCATTTTGGAACGGAAAAAGATCTTATACGCTTTTTTCAGCTGGTTGCGCACATCCTGTGAAAAATTATTTCTTTCCAGGGCAATAGTATTCAGTCCATACATTCTGATCGGGCTGCCGGCAGCTTTGCAATATGGAGGTATATCTTTATTCGTCCGTGAACCGCCGCCCAGGATAGCAAAAGTGCCGATCCGGCAGAACTGGTGAATTGGCGTCATGCCGCCGATAACTGCCCGGTCCTCTATCACGACATGGCCGGCCAGGGTTGCATTGTTAGCCAGTACCACATAGTTGCCGATCACACAATCATGAGCAACATGGGCATAAGCCATGAACAGGTTATTATCGCCGATCTTAGTCTCGCCTACTGCCACAGTCCCGCGGTTGATGGTCACATACTCGCGGATCACATTACGATTCCCGATAATTACCTTCGTTCTTTCACCCCGGTATTTCAGGTCCTGCGGCGGTGTGCCGATAGCTGCTCCGGTAAAAATATGGCAATCTTCGCCAATTTCTGTGTCGCCATCGATCACGGCATTGGCTTCAATTTTCGTGTTCTTGCCGATCTTCACATCTTTGCCAATGATCGCGAAAGGCCCTACTTCCACGTTTTCGCCAATAATGGCATCAGGATGTACCAGCGCTGTCTTATGAACCTTCATCTTTTCCTCCGGGAAACACTAATTATGATATTAGCTATCCTGCCTACCGGCAGGCAGGCATTAGGCCTTTATTCGTGCACTCTATCTGTCTACCAGGGTGAACATAAACTCTGCTTCAGCTACTAATTTACTGTTAATATAAGCTTTTCCGCTGACTATACCGGTCTTACTTTTTACTTTTAACAATTCCGCTTCAAAGAAGATGGTATCTCCCGGCACAACAGTCTGGCGGAATTTCACTTTATCGATGGTCATAAAATAAGCCAGTTTGCCGGCATTTTCACTTTTCTTTAGCAATAATACGCCGGCTACCTGGGCCATAGACTCAATCAGTAATACACCCGGCATGACGGGATGTCCGGGGAAATGGCCCCGGAAAAAATCCTCGTTAATAGTGACATTTTTTAAACCGATAGCTTTTTTATCTTCTTCGATCTTCAGTATTTTGTCCACCAGCAGGAAGGGCGGCCGGTGGGGCAATACTTTCTGCACTTCATTAATATCCATTAACGGCTTATCCAGATCCAAATCAGCGTACCGGTCATTCTTTTGGGCCGCACCCTTGGGTTCTTTTAGTGTTGGCGAGGCTTCTTTTGCTTTCAATTCCCTCAGCTTTTGCACAAAAGCCACATTTGATGGATGCCCGCATTTAACCGCAATGATATGCGCTTTCAGGGGTTGGCCGAGCAGGTAAAAATCACCGATCAAGTCCAGGATCTTATGCCTGACAAATTCATCCGGAAAACGCAGTTCATTATGGATGTCTTTCTCCCCGATCACTACCGCGTTGGTCAGGTTACCGCCCTTGGCTAAGCCCTGTTTTTTCAAGGTTTCTATTTCAAAATCAAAACAAAATGTCCTGGCCGGGGCCAATTCCTTAATAAAAGTTTCCGGAGTAACAGTGAAGCTGGCATGCTGGGATTTTACCAACGGATGATTGTAAACCATAGTCAGGCTCACTTTAAAATCAGCGGCCGGCAGGGCAATAATGCTGGTATCCTCATGTACATAATATACCGGTTCTTTCAGTTCATAATACTTACGGGGAGCATCCTGTTCTACCATACTGGTTTTCTGCAAAGTCTGGATAAAAGGCAAGGCGCTGCCATCCCCCACTGGTGGTTCATTAGCATTAATTTCGATGTAAATATTATCAATACCCAGGCCGGAAAGTGCAGATAGAATATGCTCCACAGTATGTACTTTCACGTTGCCTAAACCGATATTTGTCCCTCGCTTAACATCGATCAGGTTTTTGATATCAGCAGCGATCTCGCCGGAATTAGGCTGGTCAACACGAATAAATTTAATGCCGGTATTGACCGGAGCCGGTTTGAAAGTAATAGTCGTAGTGCTTCCGGTATGCAACCCTATGCCTGAAAATGAAACCGGTTCTTTAAGGGTTTTTTGTTTTTCCATTAGGCCTCCAAAATACAGTCGCTGGTCGCTAGTCACCAGTCGCTGGTTTATTATTTTTTTCGAGTTCGGCGATCCTTTTTTCCAATTCTCTCACCTTTTGGTTCAATTGCGGCAGTCTATTCATTTCGGCATTGATCCTTTTAGCTAATTGGTGCGGCTGGGCCGGATATCCGCTCACTATTTCCTTAGGCAGGACATCTTTGGTCACTCCCGCCTGGGCCGCCACAATGCTGCCTTTGCCAATAGTAATATGACCGACGATGCCAGCCTGCCCGGCAATGGTCACATTATCTTCTACCGTAGTACTGCCGGAAATACCGGCCTGGGCCACAATAATACAATTACGGCCGATCTTCACATTATGGGCAATTTGCACTAAATTATCAATTTTCGTCCCGGCGCCGATCACGGTATTCCCGAGAGTGCCCCGGGCGATACAAACATGCGCACCGATTTCGACATTGTCTTCTACTATTACCGTACCGACTTGTGGTATTTTTACATTTTCCCCGTTACTGGGGACAAAACCAAAGCCATCACTGCCTATGACTGCCCCGGAATGGATAATTACCTGATTACCGATGCTCACTTTTTCCCTGATGGAAATATTGGCATAGAACAGGCAAGCGTTACCGATTTTTGAACTTTTGCCAATATAGGTTCCCGGGTAAATAACAGTTTCATCGCCAATAATTGCGCCTTCCTCTACTACCACAAATGGGCCGATGGCTATATTAGCGCCTAATTTTGCTTGCGGGCTAATCACCGCTGAAGCATGAATTCCTGCCGGGATCACTGTTTCGGCGGGATAGAAAATTCCTAATATCCTGGCAAAAGCCAGATAGGGATTATCACAGATAATGGCTGCCAGGCCAGGTACTGGCGCTTCTGGAGAAACAATGATGGCCCCAGCCTCAGTCTGCGCCAATTCCTTGCTGTAGCGGGGATTAGACAAAAAAGTAATTTCATCCTTTTTCGCTTCCTTGATGCCGGCCACACCTCTGATCAATAATTCCGGATCTCCCAATATCTTGCCGCCGACCAGGGCAGCTAACTCAGCCAGTGTTTTTTCCATAATAGTATCCTGTCTCCTAAATCTCTTTATTAATCCTCTTTAATATTTAAACGATATGGCGAATTATCTTCTCGCTTAGACGGCAACGGCTCTTGATCAGGAACAGGCAAATAGCCGGTAGTAGAACTGCTCAGGGGGACAACGCCCCCCTCTATAGTTTTCAGGACATTTTCAGTAATATCCCAGGAATCTATACCAAAAATTACGCTGCTTTTATCAAGGACCAGTGAAAATCCTTTTTCTTTTCCCACTTTTTGCACTGCGGCATGTATCCTAGCCAGGATATCCTGGGTATAATTAGCTTCTTTCCTGGAGAGTTCATTCTCCGATTCTTCCGTAAATTTCTGTAATTCCAGTCCCTTGCGGTCTATTTCCTGGGCTCTAATCCTCTTATCTTCCAGTGAGAGCGTGCTGGCTGACAGATCCAGGCTTTCCCGCAGATTTTTAACGTCATCACTCATTTGCTGTATCGTATCCTGCTTTGCCTTAATCTCTTTTTCCAAGACCAATTTTGCATTCGCGGTCCCTGAATACTTATCAAAAATAGAGGCAATATTAACATACCCGATCTTTAATCCCGCCGCCAGGACTAATCCCGCGGTAGTTAATATTGCTCCGGTCATGATTACCGCAATGAGTCTTTTCATCAGTTTCCTCCTCTTTAATACAGTTGCGAGTTCCAGGTTGCGAGTTTTGAAGATCTATATCTGCCTTAACTCGTAACTCGCAACACGCCAACTCGTAACTTTTATTTTTAGAATACTGGTCCGATGCTGAAATAAAATTGTGACTTCGGTTCGCCTTCGCGATGATTCAGGCCGTAGCCCCAGTCAAACCTGATCGGGAACATAGGTAAGGTAAAACGTAAGCTAAATCCAACCCCTTGCTTTAAGGCGTAATCATAATGTCCCAGCTTGGTTGTACTCCAGGTATTACCGGCATCATAGAAAAATGCGCCCCGGAGGATGGTCTGTCTTTTTTCCCTGAAAATGGGGAAACTATATTCCAGGTTCAGGAGAGTGACAAACTTGCCGCCGCCAATCTCCCCGATTTCGCCCGAGTATTCATAGCCCCGCACCGTTTCCGCACCACCCAGGTAGAACCGTTCATAGAGCGGCACAGTAACACTGTCACTGTATCTATTAACCACCCCGAACATCCCGCGCACGCCCCAGACAAATTTCCAGAAACTGGGGAAAAACCAGGCTGTTTCCAGGGTAAGTTTTTGGAAATCGTTGTCTCCTGCCAATAAACCACCAGCCACGCTGTACTTCAGGAGATGCCTAGAACCGGTGGTCGTATCGAAAACATTATCCCTGGTATCCCTGGATAAGCCCAAAGAAACCATGCTGGTTTCCACGGTACCGCGGTCAACTTCTGCCCTCATGGTATCGCTGAGCTTGCCCCGCTCAGTCAGATTATTTATAGATATGCCTTCATAAGAATATCCTGTGGAAATATTATATATTTCTCCGAACCGGCGGCCAAAACTGATACCACCGCCAGACCTGGTTTCGGCATAATAATCAATTTTCTTTGGCTGCTGGTCTGCTGGTATAGCCTGGCCCAGGTCATCGACAGTCTGGGTCCAATAATAGTTCTTTTCCCGGCGGGTATCAAAGACATTGGCTCCGAACGAATAAAAAGAACGGAGGAACCACGGTTCAAAAAAACTGACTTCATAACTTTGCCGCAGTGAACCGATCTCATACGTCACATTGACCCGCTGGCCGCGGCCCAGGAGGTTATTGATCTGCACCTGCATATTGCCTACTACCTTATCCACCGTGCTATATCCCAATCCTAAACTGAGCACATTAACCTGTGATTTTTCTTTGACATTAAAGATCAAATCCAGCTGTTCCTCCGGTTTTTCCTGGTTTGGCTTAGTGTCCAAGCCAACATCTTCGAAGAAACCCAGATTATACAACCGTTCCTGGCTGCGGCGCACCCTGTTCATGCTCAGTGGAGCACCCTGGGTTAACAAGATTTCCCGCTGAATCACATAATCCTTCGTGATCTCATTACCCGCGATCTCCACCTGCCCGACATAAGCCATCGGCCCTTCCGCGATCTGATATTCAATATCCATAGCCAGGGCATCATCATGAGTCGTCACTTTTGGATTTATCCGGGCAAAAACATAACCTTTATCCGCATACATAGCCTGGATATTAGCTGTGGCCTGGTCAAAATTATCCTGGTTGAATAACCTGGTCTCTTTAACTGTTAAGTCCTTCCGGAAATCCTTTTCTGCCAGCACCGTATTCCCGCTAAAGGTAATCTTGCCGATCCGGTAACGCAATCCTTCGCTTACGGTAATGGTAACCGTCATCTGCGAATGATCTTCATTATAAGCTATCTGGGGCTCATCCATCTTAAAATTATAAAAACCCTTTTTCCGGTAGTACTTTCCCAGGTCTTCTATCCCTTTATTCAGTGTTTCCTCTTTATAAATTTTACCCGGCCTTATTTTTGTTATTCTTTGGATTTTCTTAACCGTCAGGAATTGATTGCCGATCACGGGCACCTGCTGTATTTTTATTTTATTTCCTTCGGTGATGAAAAAAGTCAAGGTTTGTGTACCCTCACCCAAGTCTGAGGTAAAGGTTTCTACTTTAACTTCCGCATAACCTTTGTCCTTATATTTGGTAACTATCTTGTGTTTCGATTCTTCCATTTTGCCTTCATCAACCGCTTCTTTTTCTTTCAAAGTGACTTCATCCTTCAGGGCTGATGCTTTAAAAGCCTTGTTGCCTTTAAAATCTATCTGTTTTATAATACTTTTTTCCACGACAATAAAAACTACCTGGAGGCCTCCTGCTTTATCAACAGCCTCTACATTAATGGAAGAGAAAAAGTTCAAATCAAACATGCTCCGTAAATCGTTATCCACATTTTCCTGCTTATAGGTCTGGCCTTTACGGGTTTTAGTCACATCCCAGACTTTTTTCATAGGTACATTTTTCAAGCCGCTGATCAATACTTCTATTATCTTTTTACCCTCTGGTGATTCAGTGTTGCTGCCAAAAGCAGTAGTTGCCGCGCCGCTCAGGGCCGGAGCAACCCCATCTTCTGCCATCTTAACAGCAGGCAGTTCAGCCGCCTGGGCTGGAACATATCCAACACCTGTTAATAAACATAAAATTATGATCCCTCGAGCCATCCTTTGATGCAATCTATTCTTCAATTAATCCCCCTTTGCGTATTTTTTTATTTTATCATAAAATAGCTGTTTTTCCAAGTTATTTATCAGAATTTAATTTGATTTTCTATACCCATGAATCTTTCTTTCTCATCAATCCTCATTTTTAAGTATTTACTCCCTTTCAGGTGATAATCCAGTTCTACCTGGTGCTTTAAAGCCAGCTTGTTAGAATTAAGTTCTTCTTCCAGGATCGTATTATAGCCAAGAAAAACGCGAGAACCCAGGTATTTTCCGATACTGACGCTGGACCCTTTCCAAGCCGGGCCAGTCGTGCTCTCTGCAGAATGCTGAGTTACTTCGGTGCGGATGCGCACCACATCGATCACCCGGTCCAGGCCCAGGTTTTTAACCACCGGCTTTATGACCCTGGTATTCAGGGTTGTATCCACTAATTTGAGCATTTCTTTTAAGAGCACCTTACTCTGTTCTTCGCCAGACAGCTCGTTAATCTCAGGCCCATACACGAGCATACTGATCACCTTTTGTTCACTCATCTGCGGGTCGTTGCGGCTGGTGAAACGGGGACGAACATCGTCTAATTTATTCTTATTAACCGTAAAAATAACCATATCCTGGGCTACCTGGGCTTCAGCAGTACCAGCCACATAAGCGGTGTTATTGTAAAAATCAAGGGCAGCTTCCCTGATCCTGAAATCATTGCCCAGGTACTGTAAAGTGCCGCGCACCGCTTCCACCCGTCCAGAAATATTCAGGAGGTCAGACGGTCCCGTAAAAACCAGGTGGCCCTGAACATTTACTTCTACTAACTCATTTTCATACCAGGTATTTTCACCCCCGGTGATGGTCAGGTTCCAATGCGCATAATCCAGCCAATCAGCAGAGGATAAACCAGCCGCTGATTTTTTTGGCGGATAGGTCAAATGGGTATTGGCCAAAGTTATGTTTCCGGCCAGCTGGTAATCTTTAAACTGTCCAAAAGCATGCATCTCGCCTTTTATTTCTCCCCTTTCAATAAAACCCGGGATAGCTACTTGCATGCCGCGTTTGCCGCCGGCATTTATGGTCAAGTCAAAATCTCCCGGAGCGGAAATCCCTAAATCCACATAACCAGCCACTGCCAAAGTAGCGTCCCCAATGGCAGCCGAACAACTGCCAATATTGATCTTATTGTCAATGATCCGCAATCTTACCTGTGCTGCGGTTATCTTTTTGACTATCCTGGCCGGATAAAGTTCCCCGCCATCGATAGAGCATATGCCGTTAAACACAGGATTGCTTTTTTTCCCGGTGACAGTCACTTCTGCAGCTAAAGGCCCTCTAGCCTTTTTAATATATTCCGGCCAGAAGCCAAGTAATTCGCAGGAACTATCTGGTAAGCTGATCTTGAGGTTGTAGTCGCCCTGCTCCTTTAACGGTATAGTGCCCTTAGCTTGCACCTTGTATCTTTTGTTGCCGCGCAATTCCGTGCCGGCCAGGGTCAAGAGACCATCCTTGACCACGAACTCTCCCTTAAAACTATTGTAATCAAGCCCGCTGATCTTGCCCTCATAGCACTGGAAAGAGCAATCGATTTCCGGATTAGTCCAGCGGCCTTGTATCTCCAGGTTAAACAAAGCTCTGCCGGTGACCGGGATTTTCAAGTCCAATAACTCAGCAACCGTACCGGCCATCACCCCCTGGTTCTGGGTGCTAATGGCCAGGCTGACCTGGTGCGGATATTTTATCTTGCCGCTGGCATTCACTACGGCCTGGCCTTTGGTGTACAGGGCTATATTATCAAACACATATTCTTGCTTGGCCGGCCTGAAGATAGTGCCTGTGATCAATTTTTCTTTATTCGCTGACGGCAAAAATTCAATTTTCTCATCTTGCCAATTCAGGGCTATCTTTTCCCCGCTATATTGATGCTGATTAACCCACAGATTCTTGACCAGTATAGAACAATTTTCTTTCTTGCCGCTGATGGCTAAGTCACCAAAAAACACCACCTGATTGAGTTTAATATTACGTAAGCCAAGTTGGCAATTAAAAGCTATGTCCTCTTGTTCCTGTAAGGTTACAGTACTGCCTTTTTCCAGATAAAGCTTGCCTTCCTTAGTTTCCGCCCGCAATGTATCAAAAGTAATAATACGATTTTTTATTTTGAACTCGCAGCTGATTTCACTGGGAGCCAGGCCGGCATAACTAAAATCATGAACCAGGATAGTGCCGCTGACCAGCGGATTTTGGCGATTACCGGTTATTTTTACTTCTGCCTGGACCTGACCTTTGGTCTCCCCAGGATCCGTAACTAATTGGACCAGGTTCGCAAAATCAGCCTGGTTTACCTGTATATTAAACCACCAGGGACTCTCTGCATTAAAGGGTATTTTACCGGCAGCCAGGTATTCTTCCGGCCCTTTCTTGAATTCCAGATTAGTGACATGGAGTATGCTGGCCTGGCAGCGCCATAAGCCAGTGATCTGATCATAGGACACCCCCCGCCAAATGCCGCGTCCTCCGGCCAGGCTGCCTTTTATTACCGGATCATTTAAAGTTCCGGTTATATCAGCCTCTATGCGCAGCGGGCCGGTCATTTTCTCCAACCCCTTGACTTGCCACATAGTATTAGCCTGGGCAATATTATCCAGGCCTATGTGCAGTGATCCTTTGATCCTTGGTTGGTCTTGTAACAGCACCGTGGTTTCCAGAATATAGGCTTTGCCCATTTGGGCTTTTAGTATTATTTGTTTTTTCTGGCTGCTGATCTGTCCGGTTATTTCCTGCGGCTGTTTATTGATGGTTAAAGACTCGCTGGATAATTTGCCGCTGAAAGCTGTTTGGCCATTATATTTCAACCAGCCGGCATATTTGATCCGGCCGTCCAGCTGCGGAGTTTCATAAGAAGTCCCCGGGAAAATACTTTGAAACCGGTCAAAATCAAAAATCACCTCAGCCTTATTTTCTTTATCTTTTTGCAAGTCTACCCACCAGGAACCTTGCAAAGTTCCGTTTTTGGCCAATGTGCTGATAGTTCCCTGGAATATTTTTTTCTGGCTGAAAACTACAGTGGACTGGGCTGTCCCCAGGACCAAGTTCCACAACTGCAATGCTTCGATCTTAAAATTTCCCCGCGCCTCCAAAGCACCCGGCACTCCGTTTAAATTCAGGTAGCCGGTACTCAAACCGTTCAGTTCTCCGCCGCTATCAAAACCTACGACAGACAGCAAAATACCAAGCTCCAGGTTAACTGGCTGAAAATTCAGGTCTACCAGCGGTTTTGGTTTAAAAGTGATCGTACCCTTTATCTTAGAATCATGATTTATTTTTAATTCAGGGAATTCCAGTTTTTCCCTGGTAATCAGGCAATTTCCGGCCAGTACTATTTTATGCGCACCAGCTAATAATTCACTACCGGAAATTGTCAGTTGGGCTGCTGGCGCAGTTAATGTCCCATGTATTTTACCATGGCTGTTAACTGTCCCATGCAGATTAGACAAACCTAATAAGGAGGATAGTTCCTCAACCGGCATATTCTTGCCGGTGAGGTTCAGCAGTATTGGCTGGCCTTTACTGGTTTGGATCTCTCCCTGCACCCCTAAATTTCCGCCATTGGCAAAAGCAATGCCCAAATTATCGATCTGCACCAGTTTTTCTTTAAATCTTACGAGTCCGCGGATGGTATCTTTGGTATTCAATCTTAGTCCGGAAAATGACAGATTATGCTGCCGGTATTGGAATGAAGCATCGCCAGGGCCCAGGTCATAGCCAGCAAAGCTGAATTTTTTGACCATGATCCGCCCCTGGGCGTCCACTTCCGGCCAGATCCCTTTTACGGTTATATAGGTATCCATACTGCCTGAGAAGTTATTCTTGAATAACTGCTCCAGGTTAAGGTGCAGCCCGCTGGCATTCAATTCATATATTTCTAAGGGCAGATCTGTTCCCAATTTTATTTTAGCCGAGACAGCCAGGTCACCGCCAGCCAAGCGAGCCTGGCAGGTGTTGATGGTAAGCAGGTTATGCTGCCATACCGCCTGGAATTTAAGATCCTTCAAGGGTGATCCCTGCAGGTGCCCTTTGGTCATGGCCAGGTCAGAAATGATTTTTATGCCAGGCAGCGGGCCGGTTATGGCCAGGGTAAGCCGCCCCTTGCCGGCTAAATTCAAGGTATGTAAATCCTGACTGGAAAAAATACGGGACAGGTCGGACAAGTCAAAAGCTGCCGCTTTCAGTTTTAAGTCCGCAACCGGCTGACGCAGGAAATCAGAGATAGAACCAGACACCAGATATGAAGAATTGGCTAAGGCAAAAAAAGATTTACGGACATTAATATTTTTTTCGTCAAACTCTAAGGTGCAAGACAAATCCCGTACCGGATCCGGCACCCGAACCAGCTTAAATTCCGCTTCTTGGAGAGTCGCTGTCCCCTGGCAGGAGAATCCATCCTGGCTCAGAGTGTCATAATGCAAAGACATTTTGATAGACATTTCGCCTTGGGCTGTGGACAACTGAAGGGACGGGAAAACCTGGGGTATTTTCTGGAGTGATATTTTTTTGCCGCTTATTTCAGCCTCAACAACAGCTTGCGGGATAGCATACGTTCCGGCAATATTTAAACGGTCATTTTGACTTAAGGAAGTAATAGCCTTGAAACGGAAAGAAATTTGCGTTTTGGTTTTTGGTTTAACCGTACCATATATCTTGTTCACGGAGACTTGGTCAAGGCTCCCGGGTTCGTTATGAAAGCTGATTCGTCCGTTATTGATATTTAAAGAGTATGGAAGCTGACGGCCTGGACTTAGGTTTTTAGCCATTAGCTCGTTAAGATTCCATTGCCCTTGCCGGTAGCGGAGATGCACAGTAGGATCAAACAAGACTATCTCCATAATACTCCGGCTAAAATCCCTGGTTTTCAGCAAACGCCAGATATTGTACCGGATAGCAATTTCCCTGACTTCCAGGATGGGTCCTTCTTCCCGGTTTCCTGGTTGGTAGATAGTCAATCCATTAATCGTTAAAGAATTGAAAATATTGGTCTTTAGTTGCCCGATCAATACATCTTTATTGACCCACTGGCCCAGCTTTCTGCTTAATGGCTCTTTAAAGCGCTCACTGACCAAGTCGGTGAGCACCAGCTGAAAAAAAATAAAGCCTAACAATAAAAGGATACTTACTGTTATGGCCACAGTAATTTTTTTAGATTTAGTCATGATCTTCCTTCAAGTAGTGCACTTGAAAAGCAGATATTCCTAAGAAGTGGCGATATTGGCAAGCTGTTTAAAGTTTATTTTCCCTGCCGCCACTGTTACCAGGATCGGCTTGGTAGAATCAATGGTCCTGGAAAGAAGCTCCTCGGCGAGGGGATCTTCGAGGTATTTCTGGATCGACCGCCGCAAAGGCCGGGCGCCGGATTTTGGGTCAAATCCTTTTTCCACCAGGAACTCCTTAACTGCGGCTTCAATTTTCAGCTCTATATTCTGCTCATGCATACGCTCCACTACCTTGTTCAGCATGAGCTCTACGATCTTATGCATCTCTTCGCGCTTTAAGGTTTTAAAAACGATCACCTCGTCGATCCGGTTCACGAATTCAGGATTAAAGGCTTTCTTTACTTCTTCCAGTACCGTGTCTCTCATGCCCTGATATGATGTTTCCCCGTCCTCTTCGCCGGTAAAGCCCATAGCCTTGCCCTTTTCGATCAACCTGGCGCCCAGATTAGAGGTCATAATTATTACCGTGTTCTTGAAATTCACACTATGACCGAGATTATCAGTCAGTTTGCCCTCATCCAATACCTGCAGTAAAATATTAAATACATCCGGATGGGCTTTTTCTATTTCATCCAGCAGAACCACTGAATAAGGCCGGCGCCTGACTTGTTCAGTCAGCTGTCCGCCTTCTTCATACCCCACATAACCCGGAGGTGCTCCGATCAGCCGGGAAACAGCAAATTTTTCCATGAATTCGCTCATATCCACCCTAATCACCGACTCCTCGTTGCCAAATAGGAATTCTGCCAGAGCCCTGGCCAGTTCTGTCTTGCCTACGCCGGTAGGTCCCAGGAAAATAAAGGAACCGATCGGCCGCCGCGGATCTTTTAATCCTGTCCGTGAACGGCGCACAGCCTGGGCTATGACCTTCAGCGCTTCATCCTGGCCGATCACTCTTTGCTGGAGGTCCTGTTCCATATGCACGAGCTTGGATTGTTCTTTTTCCGTGATCTTCATGACCGGGATATTGGTCATCTTGGAAACGATATAAGCGATATCCTGTTCCCCTACCACGGCGTCCTTTTTACTCCGTTTTTGGGACCAGTCTTTTTTGGTTTTATCCAGTTTGGTCTTTAGTTCTTTCTCCCGGTCGCGCAGTTTAGCCGCAGTTTCAAAATCCTGCGCATTTGTAGCGTCTTTCTTTTCCTTATCCAGCTGTTCGATCTGCTCTTCAGTCGATCTCATGTCCGGCGGCAGCATGGTAGCCTGCAGCCTTACCCGGGAAGCAGCCTCATCCATTAAGTCAATAGCTTTATCCGGCTGGAACCGGTCTGGAATATAACGATCAGACATTTCCGCAGCAGCGTCTATAGCTTCGTCGGAGATTTTAACATGATGATGCGTCTCATATCGTTCACGCAACCCTTTTAATATCTCTTTAGTATCTTCCACGCTGGGCGGTTCTACGACGATCGGCTGGAAACGGCGTTCCAGCGCAGCATCATGCTCAATATACTTACGGTATTCATCAAAGGTAGTAGCGCCAACGCACTGCAATTCGCCGCGGGAGAGCGCTGGTTTCAAAATATTGGAGGCATCAATAGCCCCTTCTGCCGCGCCGGCGCCGACCACGGTGTGTAATTCATCGATAAACAGGATAATGGAATTCTTCGCCCGGCGTATTTCTTCCATGATGGTTTTCAGCCGTTGCTCAAATTCGCCGCGGTATTTGGTCCCCGCCAGCATACCAGCCAGGTCCAGGGTCAATACCCGTTTATTCAACAGCGCTTCCGGCACATTATTATTGATGATCTGTTCGGCCAAACCTTCCACGATAGCGGTTTTCCCTACGCCCGGCTCACCGATCAAGGCGGGATTGTTCTTAGTCCGGCGGGCTAGTATTTGAATGACCCGCTCGATTTCGCCGCGGCGGCCGATCACCGGGTCCAGTTTCCCTTCAGTAGCCATGACTGTCAAGTCACGGCAATACTGATCGAGAGTTGGAGTCGTGGATTTATTTCTCGCCTTGGCCGGCTGCGGAATTTCCTCATTTTCTACGTTGGCCTGCTGCGCTTCCAGGTCGCTCAGAATGTTAATGATTTCTTCCCGCACCCGGTCAAGCTGGATGCCCAGGGATGCCAGGACCTTAGCCGCAATACCTTCTCCTTCACGCAATAATCCCAGCAATATATGTTCAGTCCCGATCCGGGAATGTCCCATCGTCTGTGACTCTTCCACAGCTAATTGGAGAACTTTTTTAGCCCGCGGAGTGAAAGGGACTTCCCCGAGCAACATGATCGTATCACCGGCGCCGACAATTTTCTCTACCTCTTTACGAATTTTACTCAAGTCCAGGTCCAGGTTAGCCAGGACCAATGAAGCGACACCCTCATTCAAGTCAATGAGGCCAAGCAGTAAATGTTCAGTGCCTAGATAATCGTGATTCAGGCGCTTCACTTCTTCTTGGGCTAATTGTATGGCGCGCTGTGCTCTTTCCGTAAAGCGATTAAACATTAATACCTCCGGGTACCTGATCTCAAATTTCAGATCTCAAATCTCAAATTAATATATTTCCACTCCTTCAGTTAAGGTAAGGGCTTTAAATTCCTTGATCAACTTAGAGGTTATTTTGCCGGGCTTACCACTACCGATCGGCCGGCCGTCGATCCTGGCTACTGGTACCACTTCAGCCGCAGTACCGGTCAGGAAACATTCGTCTGCCGTGAACAGGTCATAGCGGGTAAAAACTTCTTCCCGGCAGGCGATCCTGTTCTTGGCCGCCAGCTCCATCACCACCTCCCGGGTAACGCCTTCCAGCGCCCCCAGGTAAGACGGCGGAGTTTTCAGCACATTATCCTTAAGAATAAAGATATTATCGCCGGTACATTCAGCCACATAGCCGTCTTTAGTCAGCATAATAGCTTCCGGCGTATTTTGCAAGGCTGCTTCTATCTTGGCCAGGATACTGTTCAAATAATTGAGCGACTTGATCCGCGGGCTCACTGATTCAGGAATATTTTTCCGGGTCGAAGCAGTCACAATGGTCAAACCTTCTTTATAATATTCTGCGGGATAAAGATTTATCTTATCCGTAATGCAGAAAATAGTCGGCTTGGGACATTTACGCGGATCTAACCCCAGGTCCCCGATCCCGCGGGTCACCACCAGGCGGATATAGGCATCTTTCAGCTTATTAGCCCGCAGGGTCTTGAGCACTATATCTTCCATGTGGTCAATGGAAATACGGCAATCCAGATTTATCGCTTTGGCGGAATTATAAAGCCGCAGCAAATGTTCCCGGAGGCGGAAAACCCGGCCGTTATAAGCACGGATACCTTCAAAAACCCCGTCGCCGTATAACACCCCGTGGTCAAACACACTGATCTTAGCATTTTCTTTTTCCACCATTTTACCATCTAAATAAATCTTCAAACCCATGTTTCTCCTCCAATTTCATTACTATTAGTTTTAAGTTTTAAGTTGAAAGTTTTAAGTTAAGGTACAGATTTTATTATAAAATGCTTTTTACCTAAACTTAACACTTAACACTTTCAACTCAACACTGCTTTTATTGAACTATCCTGCCGTCTTTCAGTTTTATTATCCGGTCGGCTTTCCTGGCATATTCCTCATCATGCGTGACCAGTACCAGGGTTTTGCCTTCAACTTTATTGATCTTATGCAAAATACTAATTATTTCTAAACTATTTTTATAATCCAGGTTGCCGGTCGGTTCATCAGCCAGTATCACCCCTGGATCGTTAAACAAGGCCCGGGTAATAGCTACCCGCTGTTGTTCTCCGCCGGAAAGCTGGTTAGGCCAATGCCCCAATCTTTCCCCCAGGCCAACCTTGCCGAGCATTTCTGCGGCCCGAATACGATCCGCTTCCGGAACCTGCATTTTACCCTGGCTGATAAAGCGGGGCATTAAGACGTTTTCCAATACCGTGAATTCAGGCAAAAGATGATAGAATTGGAAAATAAAACCTACTTTTTCATTCCGCAGGTTAGCTGTTTCCCGGTCACCGAGGTCTTTAGTATTTACGCCGTCAAACAGCAAATCACCGTCAGTAGGCTGGTCCAAAATACCCAGGATGTGCAATAAGGTGCTTTTCCCGGCGCCGCTGGGGCCGATGATCGCCACAAATTCGCCGGCTTTAAGCTCCAGGTCTATCCCTTTTAAAACTTTCAATTCCTGGTTGCTGGTATAATAATTCTTAGTCAGGTTCCTGGCGGCAATAATTGGCACCAGTTTTTCCACTGGTTGGTTAAGGCCTGAAACCTGTCCTATATCATCAAAACTAAGTTGTTCATTCATATCTAATCGCTTCAACCGGATTTAAACGGGATGCTTTGTAAGACGGATAAATAGTAGCCAGAAAGCTGATCACTAAGGCCGCAATGGCAATGACGCTAAAATCCCCTAATTGCATTTTCACCGGCAAATGGTCCAGGTAATAAATATCGCCGGGCAATTTAATAAATTTATATTTATCCAGCAGCACACAGCCGAGCCAGCCGCCGGCCATACCCAGCACTAAACCGAAAAAACCAATGATCAATCCTTCCCCTATGAATATCTTCATAATGGCGGCACGGGTCGCGCCCAACGCCCGCATTATCCCGATACAGCGGGTTTTCTGGATCGTGATCATCATCAATGTCCCGACAATATTAAAGCAAGCCACCAGGACGATCAAGGTTAAAATGACAAACATGGCTATCTTTTCCAGTTTCAGCGCGGAAAAAAGATTACGGTTCACCGCCATCCAACCCCGCACCCAATACGGGTAGCCGATACTTTCCTGCAGTTCTTTGACCACCTGGTCGGCGGAAAAAAAGTCAGCGGTTTTTACTTCTATCCCGGTTACCTTGTTCTTAGCGTTGAAAATATTCTGGGCACTCTCCAGGGGAATAAAAGCCAGGTTAGCGTCATATTCATACATTCCGGAATCAAAGATCCCTACTACTTTATATTTTCTGATGAGCGGCACCACCCCGAGAGCTGAGGTTATACCCTGTGAAGAGACCAACATCAGTTCATCGTTCAGGACTACCCGCAAATTCTGGGCCAGCTCTGTGCCCAGGATAATGCCTTCCACAGGAACGGTTTTGCTCTTATTGACTGGCTTCGCCGGTACCAATTTATCCAAAGTGCCTGCTTTCATATAAGCAGAAAGATTGGTCACGGTTAATAATTTTGAAGGCTGTACTCCCTTGACTACTACCCCGGTCGCTCCGTCCGAGGTCTTAAGGATAGCCTGGGCATACACAAAAGGGCTGGTCCCCAATACATGCTTATTCTCTTCGATCTTTTGCATCAATTTATTATAATTCTCAATACCCCGGCCGGTCTGGGAGGTCACGACAATATGCGCATTCACCCCTAATATCTTACTGCGCAAGTCGTTTTGAAAACCGTTCATCACGGAAAGCGTAATGATCAAAGCCATGACGCCAACAGCTACGCCGGCAATAGAAATGATCCCGATGAGCGATAAGAATATTTGTTCCTTCCTGAATTTCAGGTAGCGCCAGGCTACGCCCAGTTCAAACATTTTCGGGCCTCATCTGCGGAAACAGGATCACGTCACGAATAGAGGCAGAATTGGTGATCACCATGACCAACCGGTCGATCCCGATACCCAATCCGCCGCAGGGAGGCATGCCGTGTTCCAGGGCGCGCAGGTAATCCTCGTCCAGCATCTGGGCTTCTTCATCGCCGCGCTCCCGCTGTTTGAGCTGCTGTTCCATCCGTTTTCTCTGTTCCAGCGGATCATTGAGCTCAGAATAAGCATTCGCCAGTTCCTGAGACCCGATAAATAGTTCAAAACGCTCGACAATATCAGGATTACCCCTGGCATTTTTGGCCAGTGGTGATAATTCCGTTGGATAATCGCAAATAAAAGTCGGCTGGACCAGTTTCTTCTCCACACATTCCTCAAAAATGGTATTGATGATCCTATATGGCGTATCCTGTTCAGTGAACGGCACATTCAAATCCTGGGCAATTTTTCTGGTTTCGGCCAGGGTTTTAGGCGTAATAAAATCAGCTCCGGCATATTCCTTGACTGCTTCCAGCAAGGTCATTCTTTTCCAGTCGCCGGCAAAAACAATGGTATTCCCCTGATATTCCAGTTCCAGTTTACCCGTACATTCTTTTACCACTGCCGTGATCAATTCACGGCACAGGTCCATGACCTGGTTGTAATCAGCGTACGCCTGGTATAATTCGATCATCGTAAACTCGGGATTATGCCGCGTAGAAATACCTTCATTACGGAAGCTCCGGTTAATTTCATAAACCCGTTCCAAACCACCGACGATCAGGCGTTTCAGGTAAAGTTCCGGGGCGATCCGCAGGTACAGGTCTATATCCAGGGCATTATGATGGGTGATAAAAGGTTTGGCTGCCGCCCCGCCGGCCAAAGGTTGCATCATCGGCGTCTCCACTTCCAGGAAACCTTTGTCATCCAGCATCCTGCGCATGGTCTTGATCGTGTTGGAACGAACGCGGAAAATATCTGCCACTTCGTCATTAGCGATCAAATCTACATAGCGCTGGCGATAGCGCGTCTCTATATCTTTCAACCCGTGCCATTTTTCCGGCAGCGGGCGCAGGGCTTTGGCCAGCAGGGTAAATTTCTGCACCATAATGGTCAGTTCCCCGGTCCGGGTGCAGAACACACTGCCCTCCACCCCAATGATATCGCCCATATCCAAGGTCTTAAAAAGAGCGTACTCCGTGTCTCCAATTTTATCCTTGCGGACATAGATCTGGATCCGGCCAGACGCATCTTTCAGGTTGGCAAAGCAAGCCTTACCCATGAGCCGCATCGTCATAATGCGGCCAGCCAGCACTACCACCGTCGGATCTTCAGCCTCTTGTTGCAAATGGCCGAACTGCTGCCTGATCCTGGCACTGCTGAATGTGGACACAAATTTATTAGGATACGGATCCACATTCTGGGCTTTCAGATCGTCGAGTTTTTTCCGGCGCTGTATATACTGGTCATTTAATTCTTCCACAATTTCCTCATCTTTCAGTTGGTCTAAAAGTGAATTATATAATTATAGTATTATAGTGTATATACTCGACGAATGTCAAGGGTAATTAAGGAGCTCAGATTATCAGAGTAGCAGGTTGTGGTTAACAGGGAATCAGGGCATCAGATTAAAACCTGCTTTCCTGATGTCCTGGTATCCCCTTTCTGATATCCTGATCGTCTGATATACTGCTCATTTGCTGGGATTTAATTTAATACGGATAAGTTGGGGCTCACTTGAAGGACAAGTACCAAAACGATTGGCGGCTATTGTTTCCTGCATGCCTATGGAAGCATCCTTGCGCCGGGGATCTCGTCCCAGCTTGTTCACTTCGCTGATAAACTTCGGGAATTCCTGTTGGTGCACACGATAGGATAATTCCTGGTTATCTATAGACCGGTCTATCTGCCTGGCCTGGTAATTTTCCGCTACCGCCTGTAAACGCTGCATGGTACGTTCCATATCTTCTACTTCCATTACTATTTCATAAGAAGGCGTGATACTCGTATCGGTATCCATTAACTGTCCTTTTGAACGGGAAATTGCCGTTAATGAAGCTATCTGCTGCGGCGCGTTGACATAGACAGAGCCATCGTCTTCCATGGTCATTGCCTCGTCGCTGCGAAGAGCATCGGCGGCTGGCGCCGGGCTGGCTAGGTCTTTAGCGGCACCAATTTTCTTGGCCAGATTCTGGAACAGCGTTGGTCCCATGAACGAAGCCGTTAATGGTACGCTGGAAATTGCCGTTCTACCAGTTGCGTATTGTGGCACACTGGTCGTGACATATTCAATCTTCTCTTCCATCACTTGTTCATTATGGCGCATAAAGTCAGCTTCTGGCGCAAGTACGACTTTGGCTTTAGCTGGCGGCGGCATTTCTTCCAGTCTTTGATCAAGTTTTGGTGTTAAGAGCGGTGACGTTAGCGGCACGCTGGAGCCGGCAGTTATATCATTCCTCAATCCGGTTTTTTCCTGCTCCGCGACCTTGACGGTATACTTGTTAATAGCTACGGCCATCAGGAAAATAGCAACTGTAGCTACAGCCACCGGGACTGGCCGCCAATCGAATATTTCCCAGAATGATTTTTTCTGGATTCTTTGTTCTATGCCTGCCCACAGGTTTGCCGGAGGATTTATTTCTTTTAAACCGGCAACCAGCGTAATAGTTTTCCGCAGGTCTGCCAGCTCCTGGCGGCATTCGGCGCACTCGGCCAGGTGAGTTTCGACGATCTTTTTCTCCTCGTCGGAACACATCTGGTCAAGGTAGACCGATAAAAGTTCCCTGATATGTTTTTTTGTACTCATTTTACATCACTTCCTTTTCCGCCCGAGGCGGACCCGCCAATATTTTAGGCGGGAGCTTAACAATTATGATTACTAAATACTACCTTTAAGCCTGTCTTTTAATTCCAGCCGGGCGCGAGAAAGGCGGCTCTTCACTGTTCCCAGGTTACAACCCAGGGCGGCGGCAATTTCTTCATACGAGCAGCCCTGTATATCCCGCAAAATGATCACCTCCCGGTGTTCAACGCTCAAGGATTTGATCGCTGTTTGTACCTGCTCCTGGACCTCCTTAGTTTCTGCCTTAACCAGCGGGGATAGATCGCTTTTATCTTCGACCTGCCTGGTCATCTCGTCATCTTCAGTTTCAAAGGTTTCATCCAGGGACATAAGATTAGGCTGTGTTTTCCAGTGGCGCAGTTTGTTTTTGCAGGTATTACTGGCAATGCAATAAAGCCAGGTGGAAAAGCTGGCCTCACGCCGAAACTTTTTAATACCGTTATAGACCCGCACAAATGTCTCCTGGGTGAGATCTTTGGCTTCTTCGTAGTCATCCACAAAACGGAAACACAGGTTAAAGACCTTTTTTTGGTACTTGGCAAACAACTGGGAAAAAGCTTGCTGGTCGCCCCGCTGGGTCCGTTCGACTAATTGGATATCGTCTAGATCTACCAAATCTCTCCCCTTATTGAGACACATTCGGATCTGAAAAGTTCCCTTTAATTAGGCTATCAGTATATCAGGGTATCAGGTGGTGGTGATCAGGTTACCAGGGGATCAGGAACTTCCTGCTATCCTGATGTCCTGATGTCCACTTCCTGGTCTCCTGATTACCTGATACTCTTTATTTGCCAATTGCTACATTTTTATCAAGAAACGCCTCTATGAACGGGTCTATTTCCCCATCCATCACTGCTTGCACATTGCCGATCTCCGCTCCGGTGCGGTGATCTTTGACCAGGGTATAGGGGCAAAAAACATATGACCTGATCTGGCTGCCCCAGGCAATAGCGCCCTTGTCATCATAGTGTTTTTCTGCCTGTTTCCGGCGTTTATCCTGCTCCAATTCAAAGAGTCTGGCGCGCAGTAGCTTCATCGCCGTCGCCCGGTTCTTGATCTGGGAACGTTCTTTCTGGCTTTGCACTACAGTATTCGTAGGGAGATGCGTGATCCGGATGGCTGACTCGGTCTTATTCACATGCTGCCCGCCATGGCCGCCTGACCGGTATGTATCTATGCGCAGATCGCTTTCCTTGATATCAATACTTATCTCATCTGATATTTCCGGGATCACATCACATGAGGCAAAGGTAGTATGCCGGCGCTTATTAGCATCGAATGGGCTGATCCGTACCAGCCGGTGCACCCCTGTTTCTGATTTCAAATAGCCGTAGCCATAAGGGCCGGTAATGATAAAAGTGACGCTTTTTATGCCTGCTTCTTCCCCGGCCAATATATCCGTGATCTCCGCGGCAAACCCTTTACTCTCGGCCCAGCGGCTGTACATCCGCAGCAGCATTTCTACCCAGTCACATGATTCAGTACCACCGGCTCCGGCATGCAGGGTCACGATAGCATTATTGCGGTCACATGGCCCGCTCAATTTAGCCCGGAAAATAAAAAGATCCAGTTTTTTCTGCAGTTTGTCCAGAGCTGGTACCAGTTCTTGCTGCAGGGGTTCATCATTTTCCTGCGCCGCCATCTCCAGCAATCCCTGGGTTTCCTGGAACTCCTTTTCCAACTGCTGGAAAAGCATTACATCTTCTTTAAGACTATTTAAGCGCTGCATCTGTTTCTGGGCTTCCTGCTGGTTATCCCAGAAACCAGAAGCCCCGGCTTTGCCTTCAATAACCGCAATTTCCTGCTGTTTCAGCTCTAGCTCAAAGAAACCCCCGGAACTTTTCCAGATCGGTTTTAACTTTATGCAGGATCTCATTGGTTTGATTATTAGGCAACCGCTTTCCTCCTGATCAGGCCGCTGGCAAAACCCAGGATGACTATTACTACGCATATCTTAGCAAAGACATCCCCGTACTTGGTGTACAAGGTTATTTTATTCTCCGGCGAGACTGAGAAAATACTGATTTCCGGCACGAACAGACTGGTCTGGCTGATAATATTACCATAAGGATCGATGTATCCGGAGATCCCGGTGCTGGCGCTTCTGATGACCCATCTTCTATTTTCGATCGCCCGGAAGACATTCATATAAAAATGCTGGTAAGGAGCTGCCGTATTAAGGTACCAGGAGTCAATGGTAATATTGACGATAACTTCCGCGCCGTTCTTGGCCAGGCGCCGCACCAGGTCCGGGAAAATATCTTCATAGCAGATATTTACGCCATAATGGCCATGCGGCGTTTTCATTAGTTCCAGGCTATTCCCCGGGACAAAATCCCCCATTTCTTTCAGGACCGGGAAGATCTTTTCCAAATACTTCCGGAAAGGCACGAATTCTCCAAAAGGCACCAGGTGGTTCTTATTATATTGCCCGGCGATTTGGCCATCCGGGGTTACCAGAAAACATGAGGTATAAGCCCGCTCTTCCCCCGGCTGCACCACATCAATCGACCCGATCAGTAAATAGGCTTTGCTGCTACCGGCCATTTCTGCTGTTTTCTCCAATAAAAACCGGTCGTATTTCAACAATCCCGGGACCGCAGTTTCAGGAAAAACAATGACTTCAAGATTATTATTTTTTAAACGGTCCACATAGGAAACATATTGCCCCATGATATTGCGTTTTTCTTGCGGATTCCATTTCATATCCGGCGGTACATTCGGCTGGATGACTGCCGTCTTGATCAATTTCTGTTTGACCGGCCCTTGCTGACGGTTTAAAACAATGAAACCATACCCAAAAGCCAGGGCCAGTACCAGGACAAATATTTCCAGGCTCCTGAAGCTCTGTTTACGGTGGTTCAATTCTAAACTATAACTGATCATTTTAGCGGCCAGGACATTGACCAGTACTACTAAAAAAGATACCCCGTATACTCCGGTCACAGCTGCAACCTGGGCTACCAGCAGGTTATTCCATTGGCTATAACCCAGCAGGTTCCAGGGGAACCCGGTAAACAAGTAGGTCCGCAGGTACTCCAAACTTACCCAGAGTGAGGCGATAAAGAAAATATTGAAGGAATAAAAATAACGGCTAAAAAAACTGGTGATACCGCAGAACAGCGCCATAAACAAAGCCAGGTACAGCATCAGAAGCGCGCCAATAGCAATGCTCATCAGCCAGGAAAAATTACCGTAGATATGCAAAGTGCCGACCAGCCAGTAGAGCGTAGCGGCATAAAAAATAAAACCAACAATCAGGCCATTCAGGAAAGAGCGGCCGAAATTTTCACCCTCTATGCTGATCAATAGCGGTATCAGGCAGATCCAAGCCAGATATGATAAATCATATTTCGGGAAGATCAATACCAGCAAGAGCGCTGAACTTAAGGTCATGATACTGTTTCTAGTCAATAATCTGATCATCTATTTATCCTCTAATCGTTAGCGCCACAACACTTCTTATATTTTTTGCCGCTGCCGCACGGGCAGGGGTCATTACGCCCGATTTTGTCCAGTATTTTCGGTTGTGGTTTTACCGCAGAAATAACCGCTTGTTTAGGACTAGGCTGCCCTTCAACCGGCCTAGGCCTCGGCCGCTCTGGCGGTTGCGCTACCATTTTAACCTTGAAAAGATAGCCACCCACCTCTTCCTTTATTCTCATGATCATATTACTAAACAGCCGGAAAGCTTCATGCTGGTATTCTACCAATGGATCTTTCTGGCCATAGGCCCGCAAACCAATCCCTTTGCGTAACTGGTCAATGTCATATAAGTGTTCTTTCCAGCAATTATCCACGACCTGCAGGACAACCCGCCTTTCCAGGAAACGCATCATTTCAGTGCTGACAGAAGCCTCTTTGTCGTCATAAGCTTTTTTTATTGTTTCCAGGGCCATATCCTGGAACGCCGCATGGTTTAACCGCAGTAGTTCTTCCTGGGCCAGCTTCAATTCCAGGCCATAGCTTTGTTTGAACCAGGACGAAAAAGCACTGATCTCCCATTTTTCCGGATAGATGCCTTCAGGACAGTACAAGCCGGTTTTTTCTGCCACGACTTCATTGACCATTTCCAGCACATGCTCTTTTAAATCTTCCCCGGCCAGGACCATTTGCCGCTGGTCATAGATCACTTCCCGCTGTTTATTCATGATGTTATCATAATCCAGCAGTTGCTTGCGGATATCAAAGTTCATGGCTTCCACTTTGCGCTGGGCTGATTCAATGGCCCGGGAAATGAGCGGATGCTGGATATCTTCGCCTTCCTGCATGCCGAGCTTATCCATCACGAAACTGATGCGGTCTGAACCAAAAAGCCTCATCAGTTCATCTTCCAATGACAAGTAGAAACGGCTGGAGCCAGGGTCACCTTGCCGGCCGCTGCGGCCGCGCAGCTGGTTATCAATGCGCCGGGATTCATGCCTCTCTGTGCCCAGCACATACAGTCCGCCGGCGTCAACCACTGCTTCATGTTCTAAATCTGTTTCCCTTTTTATCTCTTCCACCAGTTTGCGATACTGGCTCCGGGCTGATAATACAGCCGGATCAGTCGTTGGCGTATATTCGCTGGCCAAAGCGATCAGGTCTGGGTCCATGCCCCAGGTTTTCATTTTCTCTTTAGCTATATACGCCGGATTTCCACCCAGGATAATATCCGTTCCACGTCCCGCCATATTGGTGGCAATAGTCACTCCGCCTTTGCGTCCGGCCTGGGCAATAATAAAGGCTTCCTGCTCATGATACTTGGCATTCAGCAGGTTATGCTGGAGTCCCTGCCGGCGCAGCATAGCGCTTATTTTTTCGCTTTTCTCGATGGAACGGGTACCGACCAGTACCGGCTGCCCTTTTTTGTTACATTCCGTTATGTCATTGACAATGGCATTATATTTATCCTTTTCCGTTTTATAGATCACATCAGCATGGTCCAGGCGGATCATTTTCTGGTTAGTCGGTACTTCCATGACATCCAGTTTATAAATATGGAAAAACTCTTCCCGCTCAGTAGCAGCAGTGCCGGTCATGCCGGAAAGCTTGTTATACAATTTAAAGAAATTCTGGAACGTAATGGTAGCCAAGGTCTGGTTCTCTTCGGCAATGCGCACATTTTCCTTGGCTTCTACGGCCTGATGCAGGCCCTCGCTCCAGCGCCGTCCCGGCATCAACCGCCCGGTAAATTCATCCACGATGATAACTTCCCCGTCCTTCACCACATAATCAACGTCTTTCTTGAACAAGTCATGGGCCCGGCCGGCTTGCAGGATATGATGCACCCATTCACTTTGCATATCTTCATAAATATTAGGAATGCCCAATAAATGCTCGCATTTAGCCACTCCTTCTTCGGTCAGCGTCCAAAGGCTGTTTTTTTCATCAACTATGGCATCATAACCTTTCTGCAAATTGATCTCTTTATACTTGGCCTCTATTTCCTCTTTTTCCGTAACCCAGCGCCGTTTTAAATGAGGGATAATGCGGTTAATCACATAATATTTCTCAGTGGACTCTTCCGCTGGCCCGGAAATGATGAGCGGCGTGCGCGCCTCATCCACCAGGATGCTGTCCACTTCATCTACTACGGCAAAATTCAACTCACGCAGGACACACTCTTCTTTGGAAATAGCCATGTTATCCCGCAGGTAATCGAAGCCTATTTCATTATTAGTGACATAGGTGATATCACAACGGTACGCCGCTTGCCGCGCCGGATTGTCCAGATCGTGCTGGACCACACCTACGGTTAACCCCAGGAATTTATAGATCGGAGTCATCCATTCACTATCCCGCTTAGCCAGGTAATCATTGACTGTGACCAGATGCACCCCTTTGCCGGTAATGCTGTTGAGGTAAACCGGCAGGGTCGCGACCAGGGTTTTGCCTTCGCCAGTCCTCATCTCCGCGATTTTGCCCTGGTGCAGGACAATACCACCCATCAGCTGGACATCAAAATGGCGCATCTGCAAAGTTCTTTTGCCTGCTTCCCGAACCACGGCAAAAGCCTCCGGCAGGAGCTCATCCAGGGTTTCGCCGTCATTATGGCGCTGGCGGAATTCGTCCAGCTTGGCACGCAGGTCAGCATCACTCGCCGCCGCCATTTTTGGTTCATAGCTATTGATCTGCTCCACGAGCGGCAGCATTTTCTTCAGGTCACGCTCATTTTTCGTGCCAATAAATTTTTGTAAAATCCAACCTAACACAGGTTAATCCTCTCTTATTTGTCATTTGTAATTTGTAATTTAGAATTGATTTTAATAGTATATCATAGTTCAGCCTAAAAAGCAAACCCTGTCAGGGTGTTTTCCAACAGGGCGATTGTTATTCAGGATATAAAGATGTAAAAAGGATATCAGGTAATCAGGTAATCAGGACATCAGGAGGTGGTTATCAGATTATCAGGGTATCAGGGTATCAGGAAGTCAGAGTATCGGGAAATCAGGTTATCAGGAACTTCCTGATATTCTGCTATCCTGATATCCATTTCCTGGTTCCCTGATCACCTGGTAACCTATCTTTATTACTGCACTACCGCAATTTTTTCCTGGACATCAATACCAGGGCCTTTTATCTGCAATTGGTACATCCCGGGCGGGACTATTTTCCTATCCTGGTCCCGTCCGTCCCAGCTGACCATCTCTTGGACTTTTTCTTTGGCTATTATTACATTTTTCCAGGACAGCTGTCCGGTCAGCGAACGGATTTCCATGGTTACTTGCCCGTCTTTATCGGGAAACATCATAATGTATAGTTTTTCTTCTTTTGCCGGTTCAAGAAAACCTTTGGCCCCGCCCAATATCGTAATCCCATCCTTTTCACACAGGACCAAACCATTGATCTTAAAAGAAATAATAAACATATCTGTATAGCCGGCATTTTTATTACCGGCGAAAGTACCGTCTGTGTATCCGGCCACATATACATTGCCGGCTTTATCTGAGGCAATTCCGGTGCAAAATTCATTTTTATCTGTGCCCAACCCGATGATCCAGGGCTTATTGCCGCACGCATAATACTTCACCAGGAAAACATCAGCCAGGCCGCTATTTTTGTTTTGGCCTAAATTATCTGTAGTATCCCCGGCGATGCAGATCGCCCCGGTACCATCTATGGCCAGTCCCAGGCTGGAATCTGACGCCCGCGTACCTAATTGCCGGTGCCAAATTATTTTACCTTGCGCATCAAACTTGTCCAGGGAAATATACCCTAAGCCTTTATTAGCCTTTCCCTTGACCTGGCTCTTGGTTTCTCCTGATATGTATATATTCCCGGCGTTATCTCCAGCCACGCCGCCGCTAAAATCGTTACCTGCTGTGCCTATCTGTTTGAGCCAAAGCTGGTCCCCATAGGGATTATATTTGGCCAGGAAAATATCGTAACCGCCAAAAGCAACCTTTGGCTCGAGGCTGCCGCTGGTATCACCGGTGACATATATATTGCCGGAAATATCAATGGCCACCATCTTAGTATGTTCCGCAGAAGCAGTACCGAACTGGGCTCCCCACAACCGGTCGCCGGAGGGATCAAACTTCATGATGAAAACATCCGCTTCCCCGTAATTACGGGTACCGGTCAACTTACCATAGGTATCCCCGACCACATACACATTGCCGTCATAGTCGGCAGCTACGCTTAATCCATACTCTGATTCTGAAGTACCGAATTGTTTGATCCATAATATTTTACCTGATGGTTCGAGCTTGATCAGGAATATATCAGCCCCGCCGGCATTGGTTTTCCCTTCGAAACTGCCAGATGTATGCCCAGTGACGTAAATATTGCCTACTCCATCACAAGCCAGCGCCGCTCCCTGGTCAGATTCCACCGTACCAAGCTGCCTGGTCCATAATTCCCGGCCTGCAGCATCATACTTGGCCACAAACATATCTGTCCCACCGCTGTGACTGTTGCCGCTTAAAGCAGCTTCCGTAAAACCGGTAATACAAACATTACCTGAAGGATCGCAGGCGATACCCTGCAGATTGTCTAATCCGCTGCTGCCAAATTCCTTGATCCATTGTACGTTTAAATCTTCTGTTAAAGCTGCTGCTGAAAGTCCCAGCAACATTAAAAGAAGAAAAAACGCAGTCTTTGCGAATTTACTATTCATGTCCTCACCTGTCTGCGTTGTTTATTGGGTATATATGTTATAATAGCACGTTTTTGTTAAAAAGCAACCTAAATAAAAAAGACCTGCCCCGACATAATCGGGGCAGGGATTTCGTTAAAAAATCAAATCCGGTTAAGGATTATTATATTTTAACTACATTTTTGGCCTGTGGGCCTTTAGCGCCATCTTCAACGTCGAACTCAACTGCTTGCCCTTCGGCTAAGCTCTTGAATCCTTCGCCGTTGATCGCAGAGTAATGTACAAATACATCACCACTGCCGTCTTCTTTTTCAATGAAGCCGTAACCTTTGGCGTCATTGAACCATTTAACTTTTCCTTTCATCAACAGCCGTTCCTCCTTCTTTCTACATTCTGAAGGCGCTACTCCCACAAAATGGTTTTACATCCTTCAACGCTAATAATAGCAGACATTCGCTATTTAGTCAAGCGATTTCTATAAAAATAAATCCAAAATCCTAATTACAAAATCCAAATGAATCTCAAAATGCCAAATCCCAATTCTAATTTGTCATTAGTCATTGGTGATTCATTTGTCATTTGAGATTGGTCATTTATTTCTGGACCTGGTTCACTTCCACGACTATTCTGGTGGCAAATTTTTGTCCAACTACTTGCTCACTGGGGACAGCTGCGGAGATAGTCAGGAAATGCGGCCGGTCTTCATCTTTCACTACATAAGAAGCCTTAACTATCCCTTGATTATTAGTAAGCAGCTCTGCTCCAGCCAGATTACGGCAAGAAGCAGTGATGGTGCCAATTTGGGTTACCGCATAAGATACCGCTTTGTTAACAGCAGGCTTGCTGTTTTCACTGTATTTTATAGTCAGGATCACGGTATCGCCATTTTTATAGACTGCCTTATCAGTACTGATCACCAGTTCCTGCTGGCTGATCTTTTCATTGTTTACTACATATAAGGCCAATGGCTGGCTGGCCACAGTTTCTTTGCCGGCTTTAGTGGTATAGCGGACCTTCAGATCATATTTACCGTCATTTAAGGATGTCGTATCCATTTCCGCCCGCCACCAATTAGCGGTATTGGATAATTCTACCCAGTTACTGCCATCAATTGAATATTCGACTTTGGCCAGGTTAGGAAAAAGTGAGGTTTTGGTATAGACTTCCACTGGGATTGTACCCTGGACCTTATTAGCATCGCGGGGAGAGATGATCAGGGCTTCATAGAATTTTTCCATGGCAACGGCGGCCTGGCGCGGTACTCCAGCCAGGTTCTTATCATCCGGCATGGCTACTATACCAAACCATTCTTCTGGCTCAGTTTCTTCATGCCGGTCTTCATCGCCTTCCCCTTCATTATTTTTCCACCACTCATCGATCCAGGAGAAAATGCAGGCGCCGTTACCTTTTTCCGCGATCATGGCGTAGGTATCATTAACAATGCCGATGGCCTGTTCCTCTTCAGTATTGCCGCCATACCCGAATTTTCCTTCGCCGCGCTTGGACATGCTGTAGCCATACTCGGTACCGATCAGCGGTTTATCTTTAGCTAATATTCTTTCCATCCAGCCAAGATACCCGCGATAACCCATATTGACGACATGGGATTTATCATAGCCATAATGGTTGATACAAATAAAATCCCAATTTTTAGTACTTAACATATCAGCACGGGGCCAATTAGCTAAAGATACATAGGCTCCCGGCTGCAACTCCTTGATCTTAGCGGTAATCAGGTCATAAAACTCATTGGTCTTGGCTAAACTGGCCTGGGCGATCTTGCCCGGAGGCGGCTCATTCATCAGCAGATACCCGATGATATTCCCATGCTCACGGTTTATCTTCATTTCATCTTCTACCGTAGTCATGGAATTATCCCAGAAACTCTTATCTGAAAAATCTGCCATGGGCGGCACCCAGATACTCATGCCCTGGATGATCAGGAGCCCATACTTATGTGCCAGTTCCATCATATACTCATCCAGGTCCCGGCCTGACCAGTTGCGGATCGTATTAAAACCGATCTTCTTCATTAATTGGAAATCTTTTTCAATGATCTCATAATCGCGGGGATAAGGTTTGTTCGGAGAGGTATGCGGACGGTAGGGAGCATACCCGATACCGCACACTATATATTTTTCCCCGTTCACATAAATATCATCGCCGCGAAATTCTATTTTTTCCCGCGGCAAGTCAATTGTCTCAGGCAGTTTTACCGGTATTTCGGCGCTGGACGCCCCGTCCTTGCCGCCCTTAGTCGCCACCACTTTATAGACTGCTTTCGCACCAGCTGCCGCCTTTTGATCTACATAAAAAGGGTCGCGCGCCCGTCCGATAACTTTCCCGTCACGATAGACTTTATAATAGAAAGTATCTTCAATTTGCTCCCACATCAAATAAACTTTACCCAGTGTTTCCCAGGATGGCACAACTTTCAGTTTCTTAATACTGCCGGCAGATTCCTGCGCCCAAACCGCTGCCGCACTCAGCAGGATCGCAGCCAGGAGCAGTAACAGCATAACTCTTTTTTTCATTTTTATTCACTCCTTTGTTAGGTTATCAGTTCCCTGATTTTTATTCCTGCAGCCACAGTTCCTGCAACATATAATACGCTTTCTTGGGTATACGCTTATTATTGCCCATTTCATCCAGTTCCGGGTCCAGGGAAACTATACCCCACCACTCTTCGTTCATATTCATGCCTTCCGGAGCTTTAATATCATAATAGTAAGCTCCGTGGCACCATTGCCCGCTAGTGTCATGGACTGCCCAGCTGGATGAGTCTGCTTCAGCTGCTTTCCACCATTCATCATTCCACTCAAACACACAGCCACCCAGGCAGTTGCCCACACCCGCTGGATTGCCGGGTAAATTTTTTTCGATCTCTGTCCATTGGTTACTGATAAAGGCTGCTTGCGTTTCCTGGTCTTCTTTCTGCTTGAAAGCGTCAAAAGAATCACAGCCAAATTCGCTGAAAATTATCGGTTTGCCCCATTTGATCTCCACTTCCTTAAACAGGTTCCCAAACGACTTGCCGCGGTATACAGTCGCTCCCAGCACGTCAACATTGGGGCAATAGCGTTTCGCGATCTCTACATCAGCCAGATCGCCATTACCCATCATGATGGGATGGTCCGGATCGATCTTCTTAACGGCTTTAGCTACTTTTTCAATGAACTGGTAATATATTTTTGCTTTGGCCATTCTTTTCTTGTAAGGATCATCTAAGGCTTCTATCGCTTTAGTCGTCCAGGGATTTACTTTTTGCGGCCCGAAAGAGAAGTTATTTTCATTGCCCAGGCACCACATCAGGACTCCCGGTTCATCCTTATACTCTTTAACCATTCTTTCCACATCTTTGATCGTCCTTTTTTGAAAATCTTCGTCACCATAGTTAGCCGAGGGATAGGACCAAAACCCGAGATAATGGGTCATAATGGTGCGTACCTGGAATTCCTCATACAGGTCCCGGATGAGCTGCCTGGTTTCCGCCGGGCTTTCCCCTTCCTGGTATATCCGTATCGTATTGACTCCCAGGTCCTTCATCATGGGGCCATCCACATTGATCCAGGGCTTACTTGGATCGCCCCAGAAATTATGCTCATAATTCTTCCCGATCGGTATAGGGCTATAGCATACCCCCTGCACAATAAATGGTTTGCCTTCCACCAGTAATTGATATTCTCCGGTTTTTTTCTGGGTGATACTTACCCGCGGTTCCCGGGCATTCAGTCCCGCCGCCAGGGATAAACTGGCCAGCAACAAAAACAATAATCCAGGTACTCTCTTCAATGCATCCCCCTCTTTTTTAGGTATTATTTAATGAACGCTATCTTGCCTCTTTTTATGGTCTCGCCTTCCTGGATCACATACATATAAATCCCGCTGGCTATCCCCCGCCCTGAATTATTTTTCAGGTTCCAGGCGTAAGGATTGGCCAAAATATTATTGGCTGAAAAAACCAGCTCCCCATTTAAGTCATAAATACTTACTGCCGCCTGGTGGGACATATTGGCAAAATATACTATTTTGTTCTGGGCCAGCTTACACGGATTGGGATAAACATAGACAGCGTCACTCTGGGTTATTTCAAAGCCGCTGGCATAGGTCCCGGTCTTATCATCAGTGTTAGTGACTACCACATCCCACCGGCCCGGTTTTTTATTCCGGATATCCAGCAAACCGGAAATTTGCGTCATTGAACTGCGGGTATTTTCAGTAGCCACAATATCTGTCTCGCCGGTCCTACTCAGTTTTATTTGACCCCCGTTGTAGAAATTTGTTCCAGTAACCTGGACCCTGACCTGGTTCTTGTTACTGGCCTGGCTTGGTGAAACCATCCTGACTGTAGGGGTATAGCCAGTGATACTAAACGACATATTCTTGGCCGTGTCTATATCCCCTCCCGGATTAATTACCACCAAAGCCCAATCTCCGGGCGCTAAACCGGTTAAATCAAATTCGGCTGCGATCTTGTTAGCGCTGACATAGTTTACCGCGAGTGCGGCAACATCATCCTGCCCTGACCGGACCAGGAAAACCTGTAATCCTCTTTGAAAACCAGCGCCTTCTATGGTGATAGCGCTTGGGCCTGAATTAGCTGCTGAACTGGGAGTAACAGCAGTCACCTCGCAGGCAAAAGCCGTGGCAGCAGCCATCCTGCCAGGTTTTACATAAATACTGCCCAAATATCCAGGGCCATAGAAAGAAACTTGTTTGATAACGGTTTCGGCATTATAAGCCAGGTAAGTCCTGGTCCCGGCTTTATTAAATACGGCATAATAGGGCGTATTTGCATGCACCCTGATATCCACCTGCCCTAACTCTAAAAAATTATGGATCCAGTGATAGAGAAAAGTGAAGCTGTCCCCATCAGTGTCTATCTTAACATTCTCATTATACTTGCTGATGGCTAAATCAGGATCATAAAAACACTGGAATTGCCAGAGGATATTATACCAATAATCATAATTCTCATAACCGCCGTTGTCCGCAAAAAAAGCGTCGTAGCTGTCTTCACAGTAATCCGGATAATATCCCAGGTAGAGCATAGAAGCAGTACTGGGTATCATCTGGATGCCATAGATAGCCTCATCAGCGCCGGTCCACCAGGTCGTGTATTCGATTTTGCCGTCAAACAGTATGCCGGTGATCCGGTGCGCATATTCTGCCGGAAAGATATCATTATCTACATCAAAATAATAATCATGAACACCGCTGTATTCTGTGGTATACCCGTAAATACCGGCATCCCGGATAGTATCATTATTGGTGACCATGCCCCACAGGATCATGCCGGCCCAGGCATTCATGGCCTCGGATGAAGATTCCTGGTTATTGCCATAATCAGACTGCGCTAACCCGTCACAATACGAATGTCCCAGGTAAGGGTCAAAATGACGCAAGAACGGGAACATGGTGTCATCCCTGTTCGAGCTGGCATAATCCCGGACCAGATATTCTATCATCGGGCCGTAATCATCTTTGAAAGAGCGGTCATACAGGCTTAATAAAGCCGCAGCATAAACCAGGTACCCGTAATGAAAATGATGGTCGGTATAATTATAGCCGTAAAATTCCGCACCGTAACCGATCAGGCCGCCCCAGATATTATCATAATAGAAAAACCTGTTCGTTTCACCTGAGGAATAGGTCAGCCAGTTGACCAGGACAGTCTTCAGGCGGCTGACCAGGTAGTCCCTGGTCGCCGTATCCTGCAGTTGGTCAGCGATGGGGATCAAATTAGCTATCTTCGCTACCTGTTTACCGTTAAAATAAGTATCGGTCTTGGACAGCGAGGAATCTTTATCCCTGGCTAACAAGTCTGCCAGGTGCGTTTTGTCATAACTACCCTTATCCGGCAAATAAGGCAAAACACCATAAAATTTATTAGTCACCGTAAAAGTACTAGCTTCCAGCAATTTCATTTTACCCAGCAGGGTAGTGTAGGTATAGACGCTGGAAACCGGTTCGCTGGAATTTTTATACTGGTGCGGCAACAAGGCAATTAAAGCCGTATCCTGATTACCTTGTTTAGACTCTGTAGTCAAAGAAAAAGTAGTGGCTATATCGTTGGTAGTTTCATTATAGGCCCAGGACACCTGGGTATCAGTCACAAAAGCATATGCATGCTGGTAAAAGTAGGACAGGTCAGCACTTTTAGTCATTAACCCAACGGAAAAATATCTCGAACCCGCCGGCAGGGCGACGCTGACCTGGTTATTGGTAATAGTAAAGGTAGACCCGGTCGGCGCAAACAAGCCGTAATATACATTCTTATATTTAACACCAATATGGTCAGTGCTGATAGTGCCGGCGGCAACAGTACCATTCTCATCAAAAACCTGCTCAAAATCAGCTCCTGCCAGGATCCTGGGATCACAGTTAGCCGAATAATTTAAGTAAATAAACAGTAAGCCGCGGCCATATGTGGCCTGGAAATACTCTGTACTGGTGTTATCCTGCCAGAACGGCGACACTGTCCAGTCACTGTAACTGTCCACTTTAACATTGTCTGCTTTCAGGTAACGCCCGCCAATATTGCCGCGTATTTCCAGGTCCTGTTCCAGCAGAGCGACCACGCCATCAGCCTGGGCAGTCACGACCGGCAGGCCAAACTCCAAGCCAGTGTACGTTGCCGCATTAGTGACATTCATAGCTAAAGGATACGCAAAATGGCAGGAAGAATACGCAGAACTGATCAATGATGAATACCATTTGGTTGTAGGTACAGGCCCGGTAATATTACTGGTGACATATTGCGCTGTCGGCGGGCGTTTGCTGCTGGGTACAGAAGAGGGCAGCGTTGTAGTATAGCTGCCCTTCCCGATAGCCACCGTTGCCGGCCAGGCTGTCCTGGTTATGCCTAGACAGCAAAAAAGAACAATTAAGTATTTGCTCTTATGGAGTAACATCAGCCATGGACATGGACCAGAAGAATACGCCATTAATGTTTGTCAGGTCGGGATCTGTCCCCACAGTAACAGATATCTTGGTCCAGGTTGTATTACTAATAGTAGTACCTATAGCGCTGGCTTTCTTACATGAAGCCTTGTTGCCAACTGTCCCGAAACTTTCAATATTTAGAGGATCAGTCCAGGCGCTGTCGTCCCCGATGCCTATCTTAAGCTTGGTTTGGGTAATGCCGGAAACTTTGGCATAGCAGCTCAGCGTTACCGTGCCGGTAGGACCAGACAGGTCAGCCCCGGGGTCAGAGGGAATTTGGTTTCTCCATAGGCCGGTGGCTAAGACATATATCCCATCCCAACTTAAGGATGTCCCGACGGTCATGGGAATACGCCAACAAGCTGTACCAGCATGTTTATCCCCGGTATAGGTAGCTTCAGAATCACCGCTGATATTCGGCGCACTGCCGTCTGCGGCTGAGCCCATATAAGCTAAATTATTTGTGCCTCCGGTGAAAACAGCACCAAAATCATCAGTATAAATATCAAATGTAGTCCCCGTGGTCCCGGTCAGCTGGATATCATCGATCATGAGATACATATCTGCCGTAGGAGTAGTACTGGTAGTGGTGAAATCCAAGGTGCCGTCATCCCCTAAAGTAGTGGCATTGCCGGCAGCATTCCTGCTGCGCACATAATAATAGTATTTAGTGCCGGTACTCAAGCTAGTCAAGGTCACTGAGTGAGAGGTTTTCATATTGGTACCTGTATCAATTTCCGTGGTCTGGCTGCCAAACCCGGTGGTGGTACCATAAAAAACCTGGGTCGTTGCTGCCACGTCAGTGGTCCAGGTAATAGTGGCGCTGGTACTGCTGGCGCTATCCGTGACCGCGGAAATTACCGGGCCAGCCGCTGTGGTCGTAAATATATAACTGCCATCTTCCCCGGCCGTGGAAGTATTGTTGGCAGCATCCTTACTGGCAACATAATAATAATAGTCAGTATTAACAGCCAAGCCGGTAATATTGACAGAATGGTTCTTAGTGGTACTGGCAGTTTCAGTGGTGGAACTGCCAAAACTGTTGGTGGTGCCATAATATACCTTAGAAGTGGCTGACACGTCAGTGGTCCAGGTGATCGTAGCGCTGGTAGAGCTGGGGATACTGTCCACATTGGTAATGGCCGGGCCGGATGGCAGCGGGTCCAGCTTGCTTTTTTTACTGCAGGCAAAAAAGAGTGAAGATAGAGAGACGATCAGGAGCATGAACACTGCGGCTTTTCTGGATACTTTCATTGTTCCCTCCCTTACAAAATTAATGATTGTGCGTATCTTATTCGTATTTAATATCATCCAGGTAGAACACGATCCCAGACGGATTGTCGCCAGCGACAGCTACCCAGCAAAAACCGCCGTTTATATATGACAGGTCCCTATTTTTCAAGTTAATAGTGTACTTACGCCATTTTTTTCCTAATACTACCGGTCCAAAATCCACGGAACAGGAATCCGGATATGTCCCGCTGATACCGCCTACCTTGAACTTTTTGATCTTTTCATTACCTTTTTCGCCGCGCGCCCAAAAAGTGAGCTTGGCCGCGCCGGTCAAATTATAGCCGCCTTTTTTTTCACCCCAGTTGCCTGAGGGATTTTGCCAGAACATTCCGGCCCAGCCGGCCCGCTGTGATTCCCTGACATTATATTCTATCCTGATGCAGGTTAATCCTTGATGCGGTTTCTTCTTATAGCCATAATCCAATTTCAGGTCAGTATAATCGCCCATCCAGCCGCTGGGGGCATAATGATTGCCGCCGGTGGTCTTGTCTTCATATACTAAAAACCCCTTAAATACCGGGGCTTCAGGTTTGCTCCCTACCTCTGTTTCTGCTACTGCTGCTGCTTCTTCTTTCAATTTTGCTTTTGGTTTTCTTTTTGCTTTTGGTTTTACCTTTATTTCCGCTTCTTCAGGATCCTGGTCTTCAATAATATCAGACAGCTCCGGCAATAGCGTTTCATCTTCCTCGATCACCGCCCCAGTCAAACCTGAGCTGCCAAAGCAGAGTATTCCTATAAGTATGAACACACAGTACTTTTTCACAAGTACCTCATTTTTTTGCTTTTACTATCAACTATCTCCGCCAAAGGCGGATCAGCCTCTGGCTGAAACTACGAACCAGTTCTTACAGGTCCCTCTGCTCTGAAGAACGGCATAATATTTGCCTCAAAACAGGATGTTGCTATATCTACTATAGAACAATCACCATTGTCGGCTTATTTTTACCATTCCTTCGAGAAGCAGAGGGAAACCCGTAATAAAAAGCAATTTCAAATTTCAAATGCCAAATTCCAGATTTCGGTTTCTGTCATCATTACTCAAACATGATATCATCCAGGAAAATTTCAAAACCGTCTGGATTTTCGTCAGCTGAAGTTGCCCAGCAGAAACCACCGGCTATGCGGCTGAGGTCCTTGCCAGCCAGGTCGATCTCATACTTTTTCCAGGCAGTGGTCAGTTTCACCGGGCCGATACCTGCTACATCTGTATCCGCGTATTCGCCCTGGATACCGCCGACTTTGAACTCATTGATCACTTCATTGCCTTTGGCGCCGCGCGCCCAGAAGGTCAGCTTTTTGGCGCCAGTAATATTATACCCGGCATTAGCTGTACCCCAGTTATTAGCCGGCTGCTGCCAATAGATGCCAGCCCAGCCTGCGCCGTTCTTACCCTTAGCAGTATAAGAGATCTTCACGCAGCTTGGCGCTGAATGCGGATTGACCATTTCTTTCACATTCACTCTCAAGTCACCGTAATCACCCATCCAGCCGCTCGGATAGAAGTGATTGAGTTTGGATGCCCCATTCTCGTAAACATAGAAAGGATAGGCAGTGACTTTCTTCGTACGGGAAGGTTTCTCTCCAGGAGCAGACGGGCTTTCACTCGCCGCCTCTGCTTCTATCTCCGGCTCAACAGCTGCTTCAACAGCTGCTTTCTTTTGGGTTACTTTAGTTTTCGCTGCCTTTTTTACCGGTGCCGCATCCTCATCCTCGATTACTGCCCCGATCACAATTGAGGCTGTGGACAAGATGACTACGCCCATCAGCAGGACCATTAAACAGATCATTATTTTACGCAGTTTCATTGCTTATACACCTCCATATCTATAAATATGACTTACTCAAACCTGATATCATCCAGATAGAACGTGACCCCTTCTTCAGGGACATCGTCACCGCTGGCTGCCCAGAAAAAACCGCCGCTAATGTAGCTCATATCCGCTCCGGTCAGGTCGATCTCGAACTTTTTCCATTCCTTAGTCAGGTCAATAGGACCGATGCTGATCTTGTCGCTGTCAGAGTATTCCCCGTCGATGCCGCCGACTCCCACTTCAGCCAGTCTTTCCGCGCCTTTTTCGCCGCGGGCCCAGAATACCAGCTTCTTGGCTCCGGTCAGGTTATAGCCGCCCTTTTTTGAACCCCAGTTATTCGCGGGATTCTGCCAGAAACACCCGGCCCAGTTAGCTCCCTGGCTGCCTCTCGGCACATACTTCCATTGGATACAGGTTGTGCCGCTGTGCGGATTCTGGCTCCACCGGTCAGTCAGGCGCATATCCCCGTAATCACCCATCCAGCCGCTTGGCGCATAATGGTTATCCGGGGAATTCTTGTCCGTGTAAATAGGGAATGACTTGAATCCGGTCTTCCCCCCATCAGGATTGATGGATTTTCCAATAGGCGCAGCATTAATAACCGGTACCTGCACATTGAAAATCTTGCCTTGCGAAAACACAGTGATCGCCGAAAAACTGGCTGCCATCACTGCTAACACTGAAATACTGATGAGAATTACTTTTCTCATGTTTTGCTTCCCCCCCTCTTCCTTAAGTTTTTACTCAAACCTGATATCATCAAGATAAAAGGTCATGCCGCCCTCAGGCATATCTTCGCCCTTAGCCACCCAGAAAAAACCGCCGCTGATATACGTCAGGTCAGCCTCGCTTACATTGATCTCATATTTTTTCCACTCTTTAGAAAGCTTAATTGGACCCTCACTTACCTTGTCAGTGTCGGCATATTTCCCGGTAATGCCGCCAACCCCTACTTCAGCAATTATCTCACCACCTTTTTCTCCCCGCGCCCAGAATATCAATTTTTTTGCGCCGGTTAATTCATAGCCGCCTTTTTTACTGCCCCAGTTATTCGCCGGATTCTGCCAATATACCCCGGCCCAGCCGGCATTTTGCGCTCCTTTGGCATTATATTTCCACTGGAGGCAGGTAGCCCCGCTGTGCGGATTTTCAGCATACATATCCTTTACTTTAAGATCACCATAATCACCCATCCAGCCGCTGGGGATATAATGATTATCAGCTGATTTAGCATCAGTATAGACAGGAAACATCTTAAAAGTGCCGCTGGCAGCTGCCGCCGCAACTACCATACATATCCCTATACTCATCCCGATCAATGCAAGTATTGATAAGCTTTTCTTGAACATTATCCCTGCCCCTTTGATATATGGTTAGTTAGAAAGTAAAGCGGTATGCTATTCCTAACTGGTGTAATCCTTTAGCTTGCAGGTAAAAGCCTCTTTCCGGTAATTTCGACTCATCTTCTTCTTCATACTCTTCTTCCTCTTCAGCAGGTTCTTCCTCTTCTATTTCTTCCTCATACTCTTCTTCCGGTTCTTCTTCTACTACCTTCTTCTTTTTGGTGCTTTTCTTGATGGTGCTGCTTTTTTTACTCTTTGTACTGGTCCCGCTATCAGCCGAAAAATAGGCATCAATTACATTGCCGACCCAAATAGCTGCGGCAGCATAGACAAACATATTAGCTGTATCAACTTTACTGGAATAGCTATTATATAGGGTTTGGGTTCTTTGCGTTTCATAATCACTATAGACACTATTAGCGCTGGAATTCATCATGACAGCAGCCCCAATAGCTACTATTTCCGCTCCGGCAAAAATAAAACCCTTGGTTGGCTGTTCATTAAAGAACTGCCCCCAGCCAGGCAGCATCAACGACCGCAGGGCCGCATTTCCTGGCGTACGAGAATTAAAATTAGTGGCCGCTTCCCGCGCTGAAACCGCAGATATGGACATGAACATTATTCCGGCCAGAGCTAATACCAAGATCCTTAATACCTGCTTGCAGCTGAACATATTTCCCTCCTACTATTTAGACAATTTTTCAAGCGTTTCTGTTCCCTTATCGTTCATACCTGATATCATCAACCAGCACGATACCCCCGTTACCGTATGAAGTAGTACCGATCCCGGCAGGATACTCGATCACGATTTTAAAATAATCTTTTACTGACTTGAAATCAGCGTTACTAAGATTAATAGTGTAGGATTGCCAATCACCCAGTTCAGTGCTATTCAAACGCAGGTACCTGGTGCCGCCCCTGGCCGGCGCAGCAGTAGTCGTGGAGATCGGCCCTTCAAATTTCACATAGGTATTACTATCAATGATAGCGGTAGCTTTAAACGTGATCTTGGTATAGCCGCCGGCAGATAAGTCTTTGCTCGGAGTCGCATCATAGAGCGACCAGTGAGTAGCCACGATCAGGCTCATACCGGCCCAGTCATGTTCATTCTTGCCGTTCCAATCCTGGTCCTGGCCATTCCAGGAAAAGCGCAGGCATTTTTTTCCTTCCGGAGGATTATTACTCGTATGCAGGAAATCAAGGGTCATATTATTATCCGGCGGAGACAGGTCTGAAGGGATAAAAGCCACATTGCCGCCAGTGATCAAGTCATCGTCATAAATTTTAAAGACGCCGCTCCAGGTATTCAGCGCTCCCTCCTCAAACGGATCAGTTAAGCGGGTGATGGGATTTTTCTCACAGGACACCAGAAACATTCCCATCAAGATCATCATTATAATTTTCACTGAGGTTATTTTTTTCATTCTGGGTCCACCATCGGTTTTCCTATTGTTTCCTCTTCCGGTTCCTTCAGCAGGATGATCTGTACCCTGCGGTTAAGGGTCCGGCCGGCATTAGTGCGGTTGGAGGCGACTGGTTTTGTTTCGCCATACCCCTTCTTTTCCAGCCGTTCCTGCTCAATTCCCTGTTCTATAAAATAGTTATAGACGCTAGTCGCCCGGCGGGTTGATAATTTCTGGTTATATTCTTCGGATCCGACTGAATCAGTGTAGCCTTCGACCAGAACTCTATTATTTGGATACATAGCCAGCAGTTTGACTACATCAGGCAGTAATTGCAGCGCTTCTGCTTTCAGCTTGGATTTATCAAAGTCAAACAATACGGCTGAAGTGATATTCATCACCAATCCTCTTTCTTCTTCCCTGAGCTCAACCGGGGCTTCGGCCAGGACTTCCTTGGCTATATCGATCTGCGGTATTTGCAAGGTCACTACCTGCGGATCAGTCTTAGCTGATTTGTTAGACATGTTTATAACTTTGAAAATGACTTTATAATCTCCCTCAGGAGCAGTCTCTTTGCTGGCCAAGTCAGTGCCATCCCATTCTTTTTCCAGCGGCGGCTGGCCTTTGCCGGATAAAGTCTGCATTAGATTGTCATTTATATCCAGGATACTGATCTCCCAGGATTTAAGGCCTTTATTATCCGCGGCCGCCAGCGCAAAAACAGCTTCAGGATTATCACCCGTGCCGGGAGTAAATACCGGCGTCATAACGGTCAAGCTGACAGTAGGCCGGCTTGGTCCTTCTTCTACCACCACTGGTTTTTCTTCCTCCTTGTGGAAGACCATCAGGGAACCAAAATGCAGGTTAAAGAAAAGCCGCCATTCATTAAAGGAGCCCAGCTCGGGATAAACATATTGGTTATCTTTCTCCCGGATCCCGACATATTCAACGCCCAAGGTAGAGTCAGTAGATTCAAAAGGCGCGCTTTCCCAGGTCCGGCTGAGAGAAAACTTATATAACCGGTCATTGGTCCCGCCGAACCGCTGGTGCCACTCTTCCCAGCCCCAGACATCCCGGCCGATGGTGGCGCTGGCTTTGTAAGGTTTCTTATCCAGCCAGACAGTGCCCAGGAAATAATTAGTGATGGGCTTATTTTCATCAGTATCATGAGTATAAGCCAGAGCCCCGGTCGCTACATCCTGTCCCCATTTCAGGTTAATCCAGTATTTGTAGGTAGGTGCCGGTATCAGCCTGATCATAGTATTAAAGCTGTGCAGCCAGCCAGTAGGCCATTTACCCCAGGGACGATAGTCCCAGAATTCTTTGGTCGGGTCTGATTCGCCTTCCCAGAGGATATCATCATCCCGGGTCCGGTAGTACCAACGGTCAGTCGTGGTCGGATATTTGCGTGCCTGGTACTGGAAAGCCAGGGCGATAGTGGCATCTTCCTTGGGATTCATATTCCATTCTTCGAGTATATTCGGCTGCCACAGGTATAACCAACTGCTGGGCGTAGGGTCAAAGTTCAGGGTTAATTTATAGATATGCGCCTGCCGGTTCTCCATAGTCACCCAGAAAGCATCATTCCTGGCCCGCGGCCTGAGCACCCCGGCTCCGGGATCAGTTGCCGCTCCTTCGAATAGATACGGTAAAGGGCCGTAAATCGGTTTTTGGTAAATACCGGTAAAGTCCAGGTTAGTAAAAGCATTAATTTCTTTCTTCAGCCCGCCTGAATATTCTTGCTTATTACCGGCGCTCGCGCCCAGATGAGCATAACCAACGCTTACTTCTTCAATCCCTGGAATGAACCTGAACCCAACTTTGGTTTTATAGCCGATCGCATCACTGGTACTGGTAGTCCCGGACTTAATCAGCCGTGAACCGGTATTGATGGTCGCCGTGCTGTCGGGGATAGTATATGAATTATTGGAGCCTGTTTCTTCGACATAGAGAAATTCCCGGCCCAGGCGGAATGGCTGATACAGCATCCCCAAGTCAATGGGTACCGATTCGATCATATCAATTTTACTGGTTAGTTCGTAAGCATTTAAATGTTCTTTGGGTTTTTCACCCCAGGAAATACGCGCATTTTTGAAAATAAAAGCATTATTGAAATAGCCCCAGCGCCAGTTATATTTGCCATATGTGGAAGTATGGTCGCCCCAGACCAGCTCCGCGCCATGCACTAATTCCAGCTTGCCAAAATCCCCGGCATATTTGAGGTCCAGGCCGCGCGGCGTTTGCCGGCCGCTGATCCGGCGGTAATTATAAACATCAAATTGTTCCGGATAGAGCTGGAACATATCGCCTTCATTTTCCCAATGGTAGTGGCCCAGCCCGCCGTTAAGCGACGCCTGGAAACGGTCACCTTTATATGCGACTTCTCCTCTGGTCCATTTGATCTTCTGGTTGTTATATTTCAGACGATGCTCATCATTAATAGGGATATAAAAACGGTCAGCATAGCTGCCGATAGCCAGAATGCCCAGCATCATGGTCCAGTTCTTGCTGGGCCGGTAGGAAAAGTCCACATTCAGCGTCTGCCCGCCGACATAATGCCACTTATCAGTGGAAATAAGGTCATGGGTATAGAGTTTCGCCAGGTTACTGGAATAGATGCTCCACCCTGGTTGAAGTTTATGCGCCAAGAGGTCAAAAGTCAAATTCCCGTCAATGCGCAGGCTTTTTACTTTTTGCTGCTCGGCCGCCCGAGTTGAGCTAACCGCCAGCGTTAAAAAAATTATAAGCATAAAAATGATCTTGCTAAAACGCATGCACCCTCCGAACATTAATTGACCAAATATAGCAGGTTGAACCTATTTGCTTTTAATCTGTGTAATCAAGTATAGTCCCTATACTATAAATATAACTTAAATACAGCTCTCCCGCAAGCTCTATTTCAAGGCCAGGATCTTGCGGTATTTCACTTCCGTACCCTGGGTCCCGTTAGCCTCAACAAAACAAATATAAACACCATTTGCTACCGCCGTATTGGCATCATCCTTGCCGTCCCAGACTACCTGGTATTGGGCATAGGTCTCAATGGTTTCTTCTTTCAGCACTTTGACCAGCCGGCCGGCTATATCGTAGATCTTGACTTTGACCGCTGTTCCCGGCGCTACGGTAAAAGCGATCGTGGTAGTGCCGCTATCAGGATTGAACGGATTAGGATAGTTGGTAATATCAGACGCAAAAACATTGCTGCTGGCGGCAGTGCCCTGGCTGTTTGGCGCCCATTTATCCTGCACCCTGTAATAGGCCGGGCGCAGAGTTTTGGTATCAGTTCCGGGACTGATGGCGCACAAGCCCCACCATTCCTCATTCATATTATTAGTATCTGTATCTTCAAAATCATAATAATTCGGGCTATTCCAGGTAGCACTGGTATCATGGGTACTGTTTGCCGCACCCCACTGGTTTTTGGACCAGTCATCAGCCCACTGGAATAAACAACCGCCGACAAAAGCCCGGTCCGGGCTATCAGCAGATAAGTTCAGGTGCAAAGTATCCAGCATACCCTGGATGCAATCAGCCTGGGCTGTTTGATCCTCCTTCTGGGTACGAGTATTATACGCGTCGCAGCCAAATTCAGTAATCACAAAAGGTTTCGCACTCTTGGCTTGGCAATCAGTGAACATGGTGGCAAAACCAGGTGTATTCCCCCGATATACCTGCACTGCCCACAGGTCGAGATCAGGCATAGAAGCATCATCTGAACCGTTACTCGCCGTACCGAGATTAGCGATCTCGGATTCGGCGGTGGTTACCGGATGATAATGCGCTCCTTCGATCTCATGCGCGGTACGGGCGCACTCATTCAATAGACTGTACCAATCAGAATATCTAGGGGTAGCATGCCTGTCTACGATGTTCCAGTAATTTATCTCGTTTCCTATACACCACATCAATATCGCCGGATGGTCTTTCCACCTGGTGACATACGTAGTGACATCAGCCAGCACTGTATCCCGGCCGGCGGTGCTGGCCAGATTATCAACCCAGCTGACTGGTATCGTAATGATCACATATAAACCATATTCATAGGCTGCATCCAGCATTTTATCATCGGTAGGTAAATTGTGTAAGCGCAGGGTATTGGCGCCCATCGCCCGGATCAACGCAAAATCAGCTTTATAGAATTCAGGGTGAATTGACCAGTCATAGGTAGCATATCCTGAACCAACCGGCGTATAACCGTAATTAACCCCTTTAACCGTGAACGGCTTCCCATCGACAAACATCTGCCGGCCAACAATTTTGACATTGGCCGCAAAAACAACAGCTGCTAAAAGCTGAATGCTAAATGCTAAAAGTAATATCCGTCGAATGTGTTTCTTCAATCAAAATCTCCCTGTTTTTAATCGGTGTAATCATCTTTTAAAATCTGTGTAATCACAGTTTTATCAGAAAATAAAGCTTGTTGAAATACGGTGCGTATTTTGCAGGTCCTCATGGAGAATGTAAGCATAATCAAATTCAATAAAGCGCCACAGGACGGATGCACCCAAACTCAGGTTATGATAAAAACTATGGGCATTAGACAGGTCATTCAGGTTCCAGCCTGCCCTGACTGCATACTGCCTGTTGAGCCAGCATTCAACACCCGGTGCTATTTCCAGATTCTGGTTACTGTCCGGCGTATATCCCACATCCAGCGCCCAGTTCACTTCTATGGGGATAGAAAAAGCAGCAGCTTTTTCCTGGTCACCGGCAGAGCCGGTAGCTATCTCCTGCTGGTTCGGCGGCGGCGTAGGTATCCAACCCTGGCTCAGGTCAAATCCTTCTATCGCGCTAATTCCGGTGGCTTGTTCCATTTGTCGCGCGGTTTTGCCGGCTTTAGCCTTTTCCCGGACTTTTTTCGCGGCGCCAATCCTGGCCAGGTGCTTGGTATGCAGGACCAATCCGGTCCTGACCGTCAAGGGAATAGTTTCGCTTATTTGCCGGGAAGAGTCCCAGTAAGAATTTCCTTTTAGCTTGGGACTGTTCAAGTTTTGTAAATTTAGGCCAAACCGGACCAGATCAGTGTGCCAAAGCAGTCCTAAGTCAAAACCGAAAGCTTTGGCGGTATACGCAGCTAATTTCTGATTGATCAGTTTAGCGCTGAAGCCGAGGGAAAAAAAATCGCCAAGGGTCTGTCCATACCCGGCAAACAAGGCAGTATTGGCAGCTTTGACCTCGCCGGTCACTTGGCCGACAGTATCGGTAGTTTCGATTTTATTGGTTGCTTGCTGCAGGTAGCCGAATCCGAAGGAAGCGAAAGATAGCGGAAGTACCAGGCCGGCGTAATCATACATGGAATCCAGGCCCATATTGGCATACATAGCGGTTAATTCTAGTTTTTCCTGCCAGGCTAATTTCGCCGGATTCCAATACACTGAACTGGCATCATCAGCCAGTGCGGTATAAGCTCCGCCCATACCCAAGGCCCTGGCCCCGGCACCATTACGCAGGAATGCCGCTGGTTCGCCGGCGGCGTAGGCAAGATTAGACGGCAGCAGGCAAACTACAGATAGCAGCAGAATAAGGTAAAACTTGGAGGTCTTCACCGTATCTCCCAGACAGAGATATTAACTTAATAATTATAGCAGTTATTATGAATTAAGTAAACAATATTTTGTCGACAAAAATACTCAAGGAAACGATGCTCCTTGAGCTATCCTTTCCGTGACTTTTTATTTAATTGTGTGGCTCTATCTAACATATAGCACAAGTTTTTGATCTTGCAACATCTTTTTGCTTTTACCGCCAACCGCGAGCTCCGATGTCCATCGGAGCGGACGGCCAACTGCCGTCGGTATTTTAGCCTTTCACCGCTCCGGCGGTCAATCCCGAAATAATGTGTTTCTGCATCATTAAATAGACAATGATCACCGGGATCACGGTGATTATGACCCCAGCCATCAAGTAATTCCACTGGGTCTTGTATGTACCCTGGAAAGCCAGCAAACCAGCCTGGATCGGCATCTTGGCATTATCAGAAAAAACCACGACGGCAAAAAGAAATTCCTTCCAGACGCTTAAAGCCCCGAAAATACCAGTGACTGCCAGGATCGGCCGGGAAAGCGGCAAGATAATGCGGAAATATATCCCTACCCGGCTGCAACCATCAATACGGGCAGCGTCTTCCAGGTCCACAGGAATGGCTTCGAAGAAAGAACGCATCAGGAAGATGGTATAGGGCAGGCCGCTGGCGATCTGCGGCAAAATATAGCCGGTGCGGGTATCCAGCAAATTAATATTGGTCAGGATCAAGTCCACTATTTTCCCGGGCTCTGCTTGATTCCTGGAAGCTACAAAAGCATAAGCTGCTCCAGCCGCTAAAAGCACTCCTAATACCAGGAACATTACCCGGCGGAAAGAGCCAGCCGTCACGATCAGCAGGGAAGCGATAATGATCAGGACCACAAATAAATAGATCGGGAAATTTTGCAGTAAGAGATACACCGTAATAAAGATCGTCGGCAAGGGCATGACCAGGCTGGCTAAAAATAAATAGAAAATAAACTCTTTGCCGGGAAAGCGCAGCCGGGCAAAGGCATAGGCAGCCATAGACGAAAAAAGCAGCATAAAGAAAACTACCGTGACCATATAAAAGAAACTATTCAGGAAGTATTTATTGAAATTGCCTTGTTTCCAGGCCTCTTTGTAATTTCCCCATTGGATCGGCGCTGGCGGGACCAGGCTGCGGATAAGCCGTCCAGTGGATTTAAGATGACCGGTGATCTTGGTGATAGTGCTTGCCGGCGCTGTGGGACCGGTGGTTGTATCCTGCGCATCAACCTGGTCGCTGATCTGGTAAATCCCCTCAAAAGTGCGCAAGGAAGTGGAAACACCCCATAAGACCGGGAAGATCACCCAGGACGCGCAAACCAGCAGGATCAGCTGGAATACCACATTAGAAAATATTTTTTTGAACTTACCCGTACTTTTTTTCATGGATAGGTTGCTCACACTTTAATTTGTCATTTGGAATTTGAAATTTAAAATTGTACTTAATACTACCAGTCTACCAGCCACTTTTTTATCTGCAGCTGCAGCAAGGAAATAATGAACAATATAACTCCCAGTAATACTCCTAAGGTCGTTGCATAGCCCCACATGCCGTTCTGGAAAGCCTGCATGTACATCTGGTTCACCGGCACCTCGGTGGCCCCGGCCGGGCCGCCGCCAGTCATGACATAGATCAAGTCAAATTGCTGCATGGCGCCCAATATAGTCAGAATGGACACGCTGGTAATAATAGGTAATAATAATGGGAAAGTGATTTTCCAGAATTCCTGGAAATGATTAGCCCCGTCAATGCGCGCGGCCTCGTAAATATCCCGCTCTATACCCTGCAACGCAGCCAGGAACATGACAAAACCCCAGCCAAAGCTGGCCCAAATATTGACCATAGCTACCGTCGGCAAAGCGGTTTCCCGCATGCCCAGCCAGGCTAAGGCCCACTTGCCCAGTCCAACATTTTTTAAGAAAATATTTAAAATTCCCAGGTTTGGTTCCAGTATCCATTTCCACAGGAAAGCGATCACGACAAAGGATAACATCGGCGGGATAAAGAAAATAACGCGGTAAAACTTTGCTCCTTTGAGTTCCTTATCTACTATCCAGGCCAGCAACAAAGCCAGCCCATTCTGGATAGTGATACCCATTAGGGCCAGGAAAGCGGCATTTTTTATGGGTTTCCAGAAATCCGGAGACTGGAACAGGGCCTTCTTGTAGTTAGTAAGGCCGACAAATTTCATTTCATTGAGACCATCCCAGGAATAGAACGTGATCAGGAAATTTTTAATAAATGGATAAATGACAAAAACACCGAAAAATATCAGTGCCGGCAGGACAAAAAATAAATAAACTATCTCGCGGCGTTTCCACGGACGCTTTAGCATGGCAATCCTCAGCAAGTAGCGTATAGCGTGTAGCGTTTAGCGTATAGGGTTGATCATTTTATAAAGCATTGATCCAACTTCTTTACGCAACTGTTCTAATTCACTATACTCATGTAATTCTAAATACTGTAAATCCTTAGCTAATAATAATTGTATACGCTATACGCTTAACGCTATTTTTACTCTTCGTATCTTTTCTTGATACGCTCATATTCTTCATCCAGGAATTTGCAGACTTGTTCCGGAGTTTTTTCACCCAGGATAATAGATTGTATCTCAACATTGACCTTACTCAGGATCTCGCCCCACATCGGCGGATTCTGGAACATGCCGTAATAGAGACTGCCCATCCAGGGAACAAATTTAGCCAGTTTACTGCCGGTCTTCATCTCTTTGCGGGCAGTCAGGTTTACCGGAATATTCTGGCTGCTTTCGGCGTACATCATCTGCGGCACTTTACTGGTCAGGTACTTGACAAATTTCACCGCTGCTTCCGTATTTTTACCTTTGGCATTGACCGCTATAGCGGCGCCAGGCCCGCCAGGCAATAAGCACTGATTGGCTGCGTCTGCCGGCTTAGGCGGATAAAAAACATCAAAATCCTGGAAATTTGGCGCCGTCTGTTTCCAGACCCCGATCTCCCAGGACCCGAACCAGAACATACCTACTTTATTTTGCGGAAAAATATCTTCCCCATTAATACCGCCGGTGATCCCCTTCATATACATCTTGGCGTCACGCATATCAGCAAAGATCTTAAAACTCTTGACCACCCGGGGATCACTGAACTTGACCCGGCCAAAAGTCAGGTCAGTAAATCCCTTTGTCCCCAAATAAGCAAACGCGTAATTCATCCAGAAAGTATGATTTTCCCACTGCTGGCCATAGAAGTTAGCGACAAAAGGGTCAATACCGGCGGCTCTCAGTTTGCTGCCAACCGTGATAAATTCATCCCAGGTTTTCGGCACAGTTTTTAATCCGGCTTTTTCAAACAATTTGGTATTATAAAAAATAGCCATGCAATTAGCATCCACCGGCAAACCATATAAACCTGCTTTTTTCACACCATACACCGACATATCTTCAGGTGTAAAGGTAAATCCCCGCAGGTAATTTTCCGGAATGGAGCTTTTCCACTCCTTATCCATATACGGTGTCAGATCCAGGAAATGGCCACCGCGGACATAGGCCGCGTAATTAGTAATATTCAAGGTGATCGTAATAAGATCAGGCAATGCTTTGCCGCGCGCTGCCGCGCTCAATCTCCGGTCATAGGCTTCAGGCGGGCCATAATTCTGCACGTCGACTTGTATCCCGGTCTGTTTTTCGAAATCAGCGGCGATCTTTCTTAAGACCGCATCCCGGTCAGTAAAATAATGCCAATATACCAGTTTGACCGGATCGGCAACAGCTATAGTTACGGATAATATACAGCTTAAGAACAGAATTAAGCTTACTATTTTTTTCATCATGCTCTCCTTTTAATATCAAATACCAAATTCCCTGCCTGCCGGCTGGCAGGCAAATGAATCATCATTAAAAAATTAAGGAGAAGCGAATATTCGCTTCTCCTTAATCACTATTTATTCTGGGCTGCTTTTTCTTCTTTCACATTGACTAATTCAACTTTATCAAAACTCCACTCACCCTCGTTCTTGGGGCGTGGCTCAAACTGATAGGTCATGATCGGGAAATCAAGAGTCTTATTCTTATTGGCATTATTCGGCTGCCAGTCAGTTCTTACTTCAAACGCTTTAAAGGGTATGATCACCTGTTTCCAGGCATCGCTGTCATCTTTGACCAGGTAACGGAAATACTCTTTCTTCGCATCAATAATGTCCAGAGCCAATTGCTTGCCGGAATTAGTCCCTTTCATCCAGAAACTGAATGCATTATATTTATCCCATTTTATATCCTGGGGCTTTACATTCCAGGCCCCAGCGCCCTTGACATCAATATTATATCCCCTGGCTATCCAGATCCAGCCGCCAGGCATGGCAAAAAAAACTACCTTAATTGATTGCTTGCCATCTACTTTTTCAGCATCATCTGCATATACTTCCACAGAAGACCCGCCACCCGCGCCGTAATCAACATTGCCGCTCATCGAACCCGAGGTGATCCCTGCCGGGATGATCTCTCCTTCAAAACTATCCAGCAGGAGCGAATCTGCCGCAAAACTATTGACTGCACCAAGACTGAGCATTACCGTTATTACTAAGCTTACCAATACCCTATACATAATTACCTCCTGTCCTGATTTTAATCATTGCCAAAACTAAATACTTCTTTGCTCCCCTTATTAGTTTAGACTTCCCACACTGGGGAAAGTTCCCAAATTGAGTTAAATGAAAGTAGTATTTAACTTTAGTAATGACTAAATTTCAAAGAACTTTTATCAAATTACGGGGTCTTTCCCCAAATCCTTGGGGAAAGACCCCGCTTCACTTACTTACATAATACACTAAAACTACTAGTTTGTCAACCAATTACCAGAGATAGCTGACCTTAGCTTCGGCGTAAGATGGATTGATCTGCTGGTTATGCTCTGGATCCATTGAGCTGCTAGAGAACCACTTCGCGCCTTGTACATTCTTGCCAATGACGCTGATATTCAGGTTCTTTATACCAACATTCTTCGCTGTCGCTGCCAGGTCGAGCTGTGCGCCGCCGCCCCAGGTATATCCGGTCCAGGTCTGGTCGCCGTCAAATTCATGACCGCGGTTCTGGAGTTTTTCATGGATCTTGTACACGCCGGAAACACCATAGTTCTCGGTAATATCGAAATAGAGACCAACTGCCACATTGTATCTGGGTATGGCTGCTTTGTTAAAGTCTGCATCTCTTTCGGTATCGATGATGCCGGTACCGCCAGAGAGGTCAGCCGGAACAGTGGCAAAGTTGGCGATCTTGTTCTTGAGCAAATGGCTGGTAGAAACAAACCCACCCATATTCTTCCAGTCATAGGAAAGATTAGCTTCGATACCATTGGCCTGATGGTCTCCCACGTTGAAGAAACCACGATACACGCCAGGGCCTACTTGCGGCCAGTTAGAGCCTGTATACACAAAATTGACAAAGTCATACAGGATCATATGGTAGTAGGAAGCCAACAATTTCATGCCTTTGACCGGTCTCCAATCGACCACGAATTCAGAAGATTCTGAAGTGGTGGCCTTCTGGGTTGCTCTGAGATCGATGTTATTCTGTTGAGAATATCTTTCAAAGGTATTCAACCGGGTAAATGAAGTCTGGTACAGGCCTTTCAGATACAGGCCTTCTATCGGATTTACGACCACTGCTGCCTTCGGGAAGAATTTGTGCAGTTTTTCTCTGGGATCACGGAACTGGTCGCCAGGATTGAATTCACCCACATAACGGCCACCGCCGGTGACGCTGATCTTATCAGTGACTTTGAACTTTGCGTCAATGTATGCTTCAGCCGCAGCAATATCATTGCCCATTTCAGTAAAGGTGGGCAAGAATTCCGGAGGATCATACTGGAAAGAAGAACCTGGGACATTCGGATCCCAATTTCTGGTAACCGGGTTCCAGGTTACGCCAGGGCCGCTGCCTTGCGGGCTCCACACACCAACCTGGGAACCGAGCACTACGCTCAAGGCCTCAGTGGGCGCCATCAAGACGTTGGAATCAACTTCCCATCTCTTCTCTGTTTTCATTTCAAAGGTTTCCGCCGGATCAGAAGCGTCAGTGCGGAACACATCATACATCTGGTACATATTGTTGAAACGGATGGTGGTCGTCCAATCTGTGTTCTTCCAGTATTCAGGTTTTTTCAAGATGAAGTTAATGTCATCAGCATAGTTTTCTATCGGCCGGATATGATTCTTGTTGGCATTGGTGGCATATTCCCTGGTTACCCGTTCTTCCAAACGGCGGTAAGCCATAGTCACATCTTTATAGGTGACATTAGCAAATACCTGGTAATCAGGAAGAGGATTGGTGATAGTTGCTGAGTCCATCCTTCTGTAGGCAAAACCACCCCATTCTTCTACTTTGCGGGCTGCACCCTTATAATAGGTAGAGTTTACTAGGAACTGATAACTCAGATCATCGTTTGGCTTCTGGACATAGTTGATATTATAGCGAGCCATGCCCCATTTGCCAGCGACTACGCTGGTATTCAGCCCGGTAAACTGGGCCGCGCCCTTATGCACGATGTTAATCGTACCTTGCGTACCCTGGCCGCCCCACACTGAGGTGTTCGGGCCTTTGATGATTTCGATCCTTTCGACATCATCAAAAGTATTCGGCCAATTGTTCTCACCCAGGCCTAAAAAGGTCGGGAAAAGCATGCCATCATACANNTATGCCAACCACCTTCGATAACCTCAAAGAGGTCATTGATGTTTCTGATGGCATATCTTTCCAGGAACTTTCCAGAAATGACGGTAACGTTAGCAGCAGCTTCGTACGTTTTTTCTGTACGTTTGGTAACACCGCTGACCATATCTTCACCGAAGAGGGCCAACTCTGTTACCGCTACTTCTTCGGCCATTACTGGCATTACTAAACTGAACATGATAACTAAGAAAAATAAAGGACAAACTAAACTTTTCCAAACGTTCTTTAATTCCATCATTTACACCCCTTTCT
>DJVG01000028.1 GCA_002441095.1 Elusimicrobia bacterium UBA6262 | reverse complement strand
TATTATTACTAAATACAACAGTTATCTTCCAAAGATCGCCATTGATTACGGCCAAATGCACCAGGCCCTGAGCAATATACTTTTTACGGCCTGTCTGGCCAGCCAATCTGAACAGGGACAGGTGAAGATCTCTACGGCCATTGAAAAAGCGCACGATCAAAAATATATCAAGGTAAAAGTGGAAGATACCGGGCAGGGGCTGGCTAAAGAAAAGATCGAACGTATCTTTGATCCTTTTTCAGCTACGAATGAAGAAATCAACCAAGGCGGCGGCCTTAATCTTTCGGTCAGTTACAGCATTATCCAGGCCCATAAAGGAATGATCGATGTAGAAAGCCAGCCTGGAAGCGGTTCAGTGTTCACGGTCAAAATACCAGTGGCTTGAGCGTTTTTTAAATAAATCTTGACAGTCTATATTTAATATAGGTATAATACTACCTAATGCACAGTCATACTGCGGAAAAGAGCAGTAGTTTTTTTTATCCGCCCACAGCATTACAGCCCGGAGAGACGGGTGTATGCAGTGCGTTCATCCGCGATGAACTTTGGCGGATATCAGTCAAGGTGGATAACCCGCTAACTTGCGCAGCTTGTGGCGGGTAAATTTTATAAATAGAATGTCTTGATACTTTATTATCAGGTGGCCCTATGCAATACCAGGTTTTAAAGAAAAGCAGCTTCAATGATTTTATTGCCAGCCTGGCCCGGATCGAAAAAGTCGTCGCTCCGGTAGCCCGCGGCTATAATACTTTTTCTTTCCAGGAAGTCAAAGACGGGCAGGATGTGGCTGTGAAATACATACCTACCATCTTGCCTCCCAAGAAATATTTTTTCCCCCAACGCGAAAAACTAATCGAATTCAATAAAAGCGCCGGCACCTTAGAAGCCTTGCTGGAATATGAAAAAATGGTCATCTTCGGTGTCCATACTTGTGATCTGGCCGGTATTCAGTGCCTGAATATGGTTTTTTCTGATAAACCCAAGGATATCAATTACCTGGTCAGGAAAAATAAGATCATCATTATTGGTTTGGAATGCAATGAGTATTGTGACCAGTATGCCAGCTGCAAAGTAGTGGACAATCACCTGCCAAATGGCGGATATGACCTGTTCTTTACTGAGCTCACCGATAGCTTCATCGTGCATGTAAATACTATTTATGGCGATGAACTGATAGATAAGACCAGGTTGTTTAATCCGGCTGAGCAGATACACCTGGACCAGCTCGAAGCAGTCAGGCAGAAGAAGAGGGAGATCTTTAAGGACGAAGTCAAAGTAAACCATAATGACCTGGCCAAGCTGTTTGACAAATCTTTTGATAGCAAAGTATGGGATGACCTTGATGCCCGTTGTATCGCCTGCGGCAATTGCACCAATGTCTGTCCTTCCTGCTACTGTTTTGATATGCTTGACAACCTGAACCTTGATCTCAATACCGGTGACCGGACCAGGATGTGGGATGGCTGCCAGAACGAACCTTTTGCCAAGGTTGCCGGCGGTGAGAATTTCCGCAAGACCCGGGGCGCCCGCCAGCGGCACCGTTATTTCCGCAAATTTAAATATCCGGTTGAACGCTATAGCCGGTATTTTTGCACCGGCTGCGGACGCTGTACCAGGACCTGCATGGCTAAAATCAGCTTGAAAGAAACCATAAATGCCTTAGTGGATAGTAAAGAAGAGAAAAAATGAAGACTGCTAAACTCACTGATTCTGAATATCTGGTTAAAGCTGGGAAGATCATCCGTGCCCGGCAGATGACTAAAATAGAGAAATTATTCGAGATTTCTCTCCCCGGCGGTGAAAGCCTGGACCATGAACCCGGCCAATTCGTCATGGTCTCTATCCCGGGAGTAGGAGAGGCGCCTCTTTCCATATCTTCGTCCCCTACTAAAAGAGGTTCATTCGAAATAGTGGTCAGGAATGTGGGTAAAGTGACCAATGCCCTGCATAAGTTCGATACCGGGGACACAGTTGGTATCCGCGGGCCATTTGGCAAAGGATTCCCGGTGCAGATACTCGAAGGGAACGATCTTTTGTTCGTTGCCGGCGGCCTCGGTATTGTACCATTAAGGTCACTGATCAACTTTGTTATTGATAACCGCCGGGATTTTGGCAAGGTGAACATCCTGCTGGGCTGCAAAACACCGCAGGATATGCTTTTCGGTGAAGAAGTGGATTCCTGGAGCAAGCGGTTGGATGTTAATTTCGATATTACCGTGGACCGCTGTGAAGATCCTGACTATAACGGGAATATCGGACTTATTACCAAGTTAATCCCCGGGGTAACTCTTGATCCGGAGCGGACATTCGCCGCAGTCATCGGGCCACCGATCATGTATAAATTCGTCATTATAGAGCTTTTGAAGAAGAATATACCGGAACGCCAGATACTGGTTTCCCTGGAACGTCATATGAAATGCGGGATCGGCAAATGCGGCCATTGCCAGATCCAGAACTATTATTGCTGCAAGGATGGCCCGGTGTTTACATACGATCAGATCAAAGATAAGAAAGAAGCTTTGTAGAGGATATATACCTTATGTCAAAACCTAGAGTCGCATTTTTTGATTTTACCTGTTGTGAAGGATGCCAGCTGCAGGTCGCTAATTTCGGCGAAACCTTGCTGGATATCCTTAATCTTATTGAGGTAGTTACTTTTCGCGAGGCGATGAGCGAAAAATCAGAAGATTATGATGTAGCCATAATAGAAGGCAGCATTACCACTGAGCATGATGTCGAACGGATCAAGCATATCCGCAGCCGGGCCAAAGTATTGGTAGCCTATGGTTCCTGCGCCACTATCGGCGGCATTAATGGCATGAAAAATAAGTTCCCGCTGGATGAAATAGGGAAATATGTTTACCAGGATAAAGCCAAGCATTTTCCTACCCTGCCGACCAGGGCTGTACACCAGGTCGTAAAAGTGGACTATTTTGTCAATGGGTGCCCGGTGTACCAGCCGGAGTTCGTAAAAGTATTAAAATGTATTTTAGCCGGCATCCCGTATGCTGTACCTGATTATGCCGTCTGCGTGGAATGCAAGCTGAACGAAAATGTCTGCATGTATGATAAAGGGATCACCTGCCTGGGTCCGGTGACTAAAGCCGGTTGTAATTCCTGGTGCATTAATAACGGGAACATCTGCTATGGCTGCCGCGGGATGGTGACTAATCCGGCTAAGAATGGACAAATGGACATTCTCAAGAAATTCAATATCGCTTTGGACTGGATCATTAATAAATTAGATATGTATAATAAACCGAGGGAACTAGATGAGCGCAAGTAAGAACGTTAAAGTTAATGTTGAATATTTAACCAGGGTGGAAGGCCATGGTAATATCGTGGTCAATGTCAAGGATGGCAAGATGGAAGAATGCCGCCTTGATATTGTCGAAGCACCTAGGTTCTTTGAGGGCATGCTGCGCGGCCGGTCAATTTTCGAAGCCCAGCATATTACTTCCCGTATTTGCGGTATCTGCGCTTGCGGGCATAGCCTGGCATCGATCCTGGCAGCCGAGGACGCGCTCGGTTTCACTCCCAGCGCGCAAACCGTAAAATTACGCAAACTGCTATTGCACCAGGAAATGCTCGATAGTCATATCCTGCACATTTACCTGCTGGTGGCGCCTGATCTTTTAGGGGTGAAAAGTTTTGTGCCCCTGATCGATACGCATAATACCGTAGTGCGCCGCGCTTTGCGCATGAAAAAGAACTGTAATGATGTCTGTGATATACTGGTCGGGCGGCATATCCATCCGATCTCTTCGATCGTGGGCGGGTTTACCAAGCTGCCGCAGCCCAAGGACCTGGATGCCATGCTGGAAATATTGAAAGGCCTGCAGCCGGATATGGAAGCTACGATCGAGCTGTTGGGCGCTTTGAAATTCCCTGAATTTTCCCGGCCTACTGAATATGTGGCCCTGGTCAACAATACTAATGAATATCCTTTAATGGAAGGCGAGCTGGGTTCTACTGATGGTTTAAAACTGAATAAAAAAGATTACCGTAAATTGACCAATGAATTTGTCGTTGATCATTCTTCAGCCAAACATGCCAAAGCCAGCCGCGAGTCCTATATGGTCGGCGCCCTGGCCCGGCTGAACCTGAATTATGATAAACTGCATCCCAAGGCCAAAAAAGCGGCTGAATTCCTGAAGATCAAACCAGTCTGTACCAATCCTTTCTTGAATACTGTGGCGCAAGCAGTGGAATGCGTACATTGCCTGGAAGATTCTATCGCGATCCTGGAAGATTTCAAGGAAAACGGCGTGAAACAGGAAGAAGTGATCATTGTCGGTTTGAATGAAAAAGGTACTATACCGGTCAAGGCTGGTAAGGGCGTGGGCGCTGTGGAAGTGCCCCGCGGCATACTTTTCCATAATTATGAAATTGACGATACCGGCAAGATCATAAACGCTAATTGTATTATTCCCACAGGACAAAATTGTAATAATATAGAAAGAGATATGCAGAAACTCGTGCCGGAAATCCTGGATAAGACCGAAGAAGAGATCACCCTCATGATGGAAATGCTGGTCCGCGCCTATGATCCTTGTATTTCCTGCTCTGCGCACTTTTTAAATGTCAAATACGTTAACCGCTGAAGTCTGCTCTGCCCTAACGACCATCCCAGGTATTAATGTCATCATTACTATCGGTAATACTCTCCGCGCTGACGACGGGGTGGGCCCGTATATAGGCTCCCTGCTCAAGGCAACGGACCAGGTTACAGTCGTCAATGCCGGTTATACTCCTGAAAATATTATCGAGCAAGTCATTGCCTTACGGCCGGCTAAGATCATTTTTATTGACGCCGCAGATTTCCAGGGTAAGCCCGGTGAAGCCAGGGTCATTGACCAGAAACACATTCCGGATGCTTCCTTAAGCACCCACGC
>DJVG01000054.1 GCA_002441095.1 Elusimicrobia bacterium UBA6262 | reverse complement strand
CCCGCCAGCGCTTTTTGGAGGGAAAGTAGGGGAAAGGCAGGAAGTCCGGGTTGCTTTTGTTGTTTGAGGGGGGAGTTCTATATCTAATTATCTAACAACGTCCCGTCCCCTATGTCCCCTATATTAGAAAATCAGGAGGACTAAAATGTTCAAGAGATGGTTTGTTTCACAACGAGATTTATTATACCTGGACACGGTAAAAGCCAGGGATGTGATCATTCATTGCTTTTATTCTGCCCAAAAGGAGACTTTTGCCAGGATCAAAGATAAAGAGAAACTGCCGGCTACAGATCAGGATATTAAAAATACCGTAACTGCGGCTATAAAGTCGGTATTCACTACGGCTGGGGAGAATTTTGATAATCCGACCAAAGAAGGATTGGCAAAAGTGGTCTCCTTGCTAGCTTCCCAGGCTAAGTCTTGGGGCACTCCTGACGACATTATAGAGCATCACAAGGAACAGATTCAAAAAGTGCTGGATGCCCTGCAAAAAACTGGTTAACTTAACCATGTTCCACCTCCGAGGTGGAACGGAGAGGTGGAACAAGTGGCACGAAGGGTGAAACAGCTTGACTAATTCAGCGTATTTGCATATAGTATAAACAATTGAATATGAGTTGAACCCAAGGGAGGTCGTGAAACGACCTGAGAGTCCCGTGTAATAAGCGGGAGACCTTGGCTCCGATAATATCGGAGCGTAACCTGATCTGGGTAATGCCAGCGGAGGGAGGTGTTAAAGTTTTTGCTTTTCCCATACTTCGCAGTATGGGATTTTTATTTTACAAGGAGGCAGTGATGAAATTCAGCAAGGTAAGCGAAGCAGAAATAACCGGGGCCATGGCGCAGGATTTCTATTCCTGGTTCAGCCAGCATTTGAAAAACGACGTGATCGTGATTGGCGGCGGCCCAAGCGGGTTGGTGGCTGCCCATGACCTGGCCAAAGCCGGCAAGAAAGTGCTTTTGATAGAGAGCAATAATTACCTGGGAGGAGGTTTCTGGACTGGCGGGTATTTGATGAATACCCTGACCTTTCGCTCTCCCGGAGAGAAACTGCTTGAAGAATTTGGTATATCCGTGCAGCAAGCTTCCCCAGGTCTTTTCATCGGCAGCGCGCCGCAAATATGCGCTAAGCTGATCGCGGCCACAGCAGATGCCGGGGTCAGGATACTTAATTTGACCCGTTTTGATGATGTCCTGTATAAGGAAAAGAAAGTGAAAGGCGCGGTGATCAATTGGACCCCAGTGGCCTATATGCCGCGGGCGATCTCCTGCTTGGATCCGGTCACAGTGGAAGCAGAAGTAGTCATTGACGCTACCGGGCATGACGCTTGTGTCTGCAAAAGCCTGTCTAAAAGAGGATTACTCAAGATCGCTGATTTTGGGCCGATGGATGTGGAGTCTTCCGAAGAACAGGTGGTAGAGAGATCCGGGGAGATATTTCCCGGGCTGGTCCTCTGCGGAATGAGTGTCTCTACAGCATATGGAGTCCCCAGGATGGGACCTACCTTTAGCGCTATGCTTTATTCTGGCCGGAAGGCTGCAGAAGTGGCATTAGAAAAACTAGGGAAATAGTCAATGATTACCCCTTCGGACACCTACGCGGTGTCCGAAGGGGTTTAGAAATTGGGGATAAAAATCAAAGCAAATCCAGAAAATCAGGATTGTTTTTTTTGCTGTTTCAAAGGAGTTATTTTTGGTTAACAAGTAGTCTAATTATTTACTTGACAAGTATTATAATAAGGTGTATATAATAATACAGAGAGATGTATATATTAATACATATTAATGTATGGAGTGTATTGTGCCAGATTATAGAATAGGTAAAGATGGATTACTAGAAGTAGTAGGTATGTGGAATGGTTTTCTAAAGAAGAAAGTTCATTTAATAGCCTGTGGTGGAACCGCTCTAACTCTATTAGGCTTGAAACCATCAACTAAGGATATTGATCTGGTAGTGCCAGTTGAACAGGAATATGACTATTTATTAAAGGTACTAGCTAAACTAGGTTATAGCCCAACTAGCGGTGTGGGTTGGGCCAGAGATGACAAATTTGTGTTTGACCTATTCCGCGGTAAAAAAGTACATACAACTGAGTTGCTTGAATCGCCACTGGCAGCGGGGAATAATACTCTGATCAAGGAATTCTCTTATCTTTATCTCGGTGTACTAAATGATTATGACTTGATCTTAAGCAAGTTGTTCAGGGGCAGTGAGATTGATTTTACAGATTGCTTAACCTTGGCGAGAGCCAGAGGGGATACATTAGATCGTGATCGATTAGAGAAGAGATTTCGGGAAACAGCTTCTTATGATGTTAATCCTGATAGAATGAATAAGAATTTAGAAAGCTTTCTGGAAAGGTTAAAGGAAGAAGGTGTTAGTAATGGAAGATAAGGACCTATTAAAAAGAGTGGCAAAATTAGGATTTGATCTATTTGATGCTGAGCGAGACGAAAATACCGGCAAAACTCTGGCCGATGTCGTTAAAAGCAGGGATTTGCGTCTTTGGGAAGGATTCCCGGTAATGCTTTTAAAAGCTCAAGTTCTGGGAGCCTTCCCTTACGAGGAAGCAAAGAAATATCTTGGGGAATCGCCGGAAGCAAAATGGTTTGATGAATTGGTGGTTATGTCTTTGGTGGTATATAAAACATTAGGGGTTGAATTTACTGCAGCTGAGGGATTAAAGAGCAAGCTGGCGGTCAACGAAGAAGAATATAAAATGCTGGAGAAAAGCTTTGCCGAGGAAACCGAATTTAAGGTCGGCGAATGGCTGATGTCGAGCCAACGGGTAAAGAATACATTTAAGAATTACCATAATAAGCTGGAACCTGAAAATCAGGATTTTAGAACTCTGCTCGATTCAAAATACCTGGAATTAAAAAATGAGTTTGACCTAGAGTTTGCTATGTCCCAGGTATTATCTCCCAAACAGCGTGATCTGTTTCTGAAACGGCTTAAAGGGGAGAAAATGACCAAGACTGAGCGGGAGTATTTTTACAGAGTCGTGAAAAAGAAAGTAGCAGCCCTGGCGAATAGCGAATTGCATCGGCTAGCCCGAGATATGATGAGTAAGTGAAAAATATAACCATCTTTCCACTTCCGAAGTGGACAGTAGTGGTTCGACTGAAAGTCGCCCGCCAG
>DJVG01000045.1 GCA_002441095.1 Elusimicrobia bacterium UBA6262 | reverse complement strand
TGATCGCTAATTTGCCGGTCTTATGCTTGCTGTTATTGCTTTCTACTAAGAAGATATACAGCCCACTGGCTACTTTTTGGCCAGTTTCATTGGCTGCATCCCAGTTGATCTCTCCCCTAGCCAGGTCATCGCGCAGAGTGCGCACAAGTTCGCCGGTCAGAGTGTATATTTTAACTATTGATTCATTCATAATATTAGTGAAGGTGACCTGGGTGTGGCCTAAACCGCTGTTGGGCTTATAGGGATTGGGATAGACTTTCACTTNNCATCAAGGTTTTCCAGTGCGCCGGCCGGTGAGAAAAGACGATAGACCCGGCCTGCCGCTAATTCACGGCCGGCTATTTCTACGGCTACGGTGCGATTGTGGCGCTGGACCAATTGGCGGCCCGGCACTTCTTCCCAGTTGGCAGATCTTTCATTCAGTTGATAGATCCGCAGATTCGATTCCTGCCAGCCAGATATGGTGCTGGGATAGCTGAGATGGATCGTAAGCGGCCCGCTGATCATATCGACAGTCTTGAATTCAACGATGCTGGCATCAAGTTCTTCTTCAGCGGCCAGTTTCATGGCGCTGTATAATTTGGTATCAGCGGCGCTGACCAGGGAAGTTTTTCCCTGTTGCGGGATGGTGATATTAAGTATCTTGTGATGATTTTCAGGATTCTGCGGGATAATGGCCCGGGTCTGCCAATCCTGGTCCCAGGAGATAGCATCAGCACTTATATTACTCTCAATAATGTTGTGCACCGGATATACCGGCTTGCTGGCAGAGAGCAAATTGGCAGTTGAAACTGCCGCTGTATACGCTTTATTATTATCTGCGTCCAGCGTGGCTACTACCGCTATATAATAGCCGGTACCTTCCTGTAAACCGGAAATAGTACAGCTTTTAGCCTGGGGATCGTCCACCGGAGAATTCACGGCAGACTGCACTCCGTCGTCCGTAATACTGGCAAATGGCGCCGTCGCATAATAGATGAAAAAACCTTTGATCGCCATGACAGGAGAAGCAGTCCAGGTAATATCCAAGCTGTCACCATCATCGCTGGGAGTATCAATAACCTTAAAATCAGTGATCCTAACCTGCTCTCCCCTGCCCAGAGCCATGGCTTGGGCGGCATTTATCCGGCCGTAACCGTAATAGTCATCCTTGCCCCCGGAACCCAGATCTTCACAGGAAGCAATGATCTTTTCTGCCACTTCCAGATTAGTCAGACTGCGGTCACTGGCTATAACTAAGGCAGCCAAACCGGAAACAAATGGGGTAGCCATGCTGGTCCCACTGGCACGATAATACTCGCCGCCAACAATATTAACCTCTGTACGGCACATATCCGTCCCTTTCGCCTTAAGGGAAAGGATGTCAACGCCAGGGGCGGTAACATCCACATTATTACCGTAATTTGAAAAAGAGGCCCGGACATCGTTGGCATTGCAAGCAGCGACTGTGATCGCTTGACTGTAGTTGCCGGGGAAGAACTTTTCAGCATTGGTGTTGTTGTTTCCGGCGGCTGCCACTATGACACAATTATGATCGTAAGCATATGTCAGGGCATCCTGGATCAAAAGGGAAGTGCCGTACCCGCCCCAACTTAAGTTAATGACCCTGGCTCCGTTATCAACCGCATACTTAATAGCCTGGGCCAATTGGTCAGAAGCACCGGTACCACTGTCGGTCAGTCCTTTAATGACCATGATCTTGGCCTGCCAGCATACTCCGGTAATACCTTGCCCGTTATCACCTACTGCGGCAATGATACCGCTGAGATGCGTACCATGACCATGCGTATCCTTAGGATCATTGTTATTATCAATAAAATCCCAACCCAAAGTGTCATCAATATAGCCATTGCCGTCGTCATCGATGCCGTTGCCGGGAATTTCATCAGGATTAGACCAGATATTGGCATTCAGGTCAGGGTGAGTATAGTCAACGCCGGTATCTACTACCGCCACAATAACATTATTGTTACCGCGGGAGATGTTCCAGGCTTTTTCTGCCTGGATATTCTTTAATCCCCACTGGTCATCATACTGCTGCCCCCAGGTGCCGGAAGAATTATAATAAGGATCATTAGGAACAGCAGCTATACTATATATATAGATCGGTTCTGCGTATTCCACCAGGCTGCTGCCGGCACAAGCGTCCAAAACGGCCTGCAGATCCTGGCCATTCTTAACGGAAACAGTGAACCACCGTGAAAGTCCTTCGTCCAGAGGGGAATTCTGGGGACTCAATTGCTTTTGGCTTGAACCGCTACTTTGGGGGGCGGCGGAGAAAACCGGTTGCATTTCCTTGAGAACTGTTGCGCTTATGGAATCAATACTTAAAGAAACGTTTTGCTTGTGGCTGGAACCACTAGCTCTTAACTTGACCAGGATCCCCCCTGCCTTCCGCGGTGGTTCATTCATCGCTTGATCAGCGGCTGTAGAGAACATCGGGCTGTTTACCAGTCCCATCAGTATCGCTATTCCTATCAGTCCTTTCTGCAAGCCGCTCATCTCTGTTTCCTTCTTTCTAAAAATGAAAAACCGAGCTTTCCTGGATCTTCGATCCGAAAGCCCGGCTGGCTTGAACAGAGGTATAACATACGATCTTCGGTAGCAACGGCTGGCTTAGAATACTGTCTTTAGCCCCTTTGGCTTTGCGTCACATGTTTTCACATGCTTTGCCTTTATCGGATCAATCCCTTATGTAATTGTCTGCTCGGTTTTCCTCCTTTGTTCTTAAACTTGCTTTTATAAAAACTAATGCCGACCTGTCTCTTAATATCCGACAGCTCGGCTGGCATTGATAAGTCATGTTCATACTTCGGCGGCGTGCGGCTGGCTTAAATAAGCTTGGCTTATTCTTAGCCCCTTTGGCTTTGCGTCACATACTTTCGTATGCTTTGCGTTTTCGGATATGTGCATTAGTTTTAAAAGAACTGTATCAAACGTACTTCAACTACCCCAGTATAAACATAGCACGGTCTCGCAGGTTGTCAAGCGGTTTTTTTAGCTTGCCAGTTATATGCTTTTAAGGTATTATTATGTTGCCTATGCTTATTATATTGCCCACAGCAATTATCATAGCTGGCGTAATTAACCTTGTGCTTGGTTTCTTTATTCATTACCAGGCCAGGCCTGGTTCTTTCAACCGGGCGCTGGAATTTTTTGCTTTTCTGACCTCAGCCTGGTGCTTCAGTAATTATTTCCTGTCCAGGTTTCCCTCCCTTTTCTGGTTCCAAACCTCTTATGCCCTGGGCGCACTGGTCATGGCTGCAGCTTTGATCTGGGTTTCAGGTTTTGCCGAACGGGCTATTCACAAAAAAGACATATTTATTTTCGGCGGACTGGGCTTGCTTTTTACTGTGCTCTGCTATCGCAGTAACCTGCTGACCAATAACTTTGTCAAAACCGGGCTGGGCCGGATCCTCATCAGCATTTATGGCTTCTATATGGCTACTCTCTTTATCTTCCTGATCGCCAAGATATTCCGCCATTACCGGAAAACCGCTGACTTAACGGAAAAAAAGAGAAGTTATTATATCTTCTGGGGCGCTTTCATTTTTACCGCTGCTTCCTTTATACTTGCTATTGTCCTGCCCTTATTCAAGATCACTGAATATGCCACGCTGTCCAGCCCTTTTTCCCTGTTCTTTGTCGGCGCCATGATCGTAGCCATTTTCCGCTACCAGCTCATGGATATTAAGATCGCGCTGAGAAAAGGATTTATCCATGCTATTTTAAGCGGCGCGATCACCGCTCTCTGGGTGATCATCGTCATTGTCATAGAACGCACTGTGCGCAAGTATACCGGCCATGCGTCACTCCTGACCGTAGCTATAGCCGCAGTAACCATCACCGCTACTTTCCAGCCGCTCAAGAACAAGGTAGAAATATTCGTTGATAAAATATTTTTCCGGGGCAGATATGACTACCATGAAGCCCTGGCTGAATTTACCCGCACCCTGGTCTCTATCCTGGATTTGCGGGAATTGCTGAACTTGATCGTATCCATGAGCGGTATTCTCGGCACCAAACAGATATCGATCATGCTGTTCGATGAAGAAACAAGCCATTTTAAGATCAGGTCATCCCTGAACCTTGATGACCTCACTAAAGCCCAGGAATTTGATGCCCAAAGCAGCCTGGTCACCCTGCTGAAAAAAACTAAGGGCGTGGTCATGAAGGATGAAATTGAGAAATTCTCAGAACATTCTTCTTATGAGATCATCAGAGAAGAATTGGACGCTCTCCAGGCGGCGATCTCTATCCCGATCTTTATCAAGGGCGAATTGCATGGCATATTATCCCTGGGACCTAAATTATCAGGGGAAACCTATAACCGGGAAGATGTTAATTTGCTGCAGACGCTGGCCGATGAGGCCGGGATCGCTATCGAAAACGCCAGGCTGTACGGCGATTTAAAACGGACCTACTTTGAAACGGTCCAGGCCTTAGCGCAGGCGATCGAAGCCAGTGATAAATATACCCGCGGCCACTCGGACCGGGTCACCTATATAGCCATGGAAATCGCTAAGCGCTTAAAACTAAGCCGGGCCGATATTGATACTCTCAAATACGCCTGTATCTTGCATGATGTGGGGAAAATAGGGATCCTGAAAGAAGTCTTGAACAAGCCTGGAGCGTTGACTCCGGAAGAATTCGAGCAGATCAAAAGGCACCCGGCCCTGGGAGAAGAGATCATTTCCCCGGTAGCCTTCCTGGAAAATATTAAGCCCATTATCCGGCATCACCATGAACGATACGACGGCACCGGCTACCCGGATAAGATAAAAAGCGACCATATCCCTTTTCTCTCCAGGATCATTGCCGTAGCTGATACATATGACGCTATGACCAGCCAAAGACCGTACCGGCCAGCCTTGGCCGTCGAACTGGCCATTGCCGAGATAAGAAATTGCTCCGGGACACAATTTGACCCGGAGGTAGTAAAAGCCTTCCTGGAAGTACACCCGACATTAAATCTGTAAATTTGGCTCGGCTTTGAAAGTCAGCATTTCCTGGTGGTATTTTAATTTCTTGTTTTTAGACCGGTAATAAGCGGCGCTGCCGACCATGGCGGCATTATCAGTGCATAAGATCAGACTGGGATAATATAATCTTATCCCGGTATTTTTTATTTTTGCGGCAAACAGGCTGCGGAGCGCTGAATTCGCCGCTACCCCACCGGCGAGAACTACCTTTTTCATCTTCATTTTTTGCGCCGTCGCGATCGTTTTATTAACCAGCACTTCTATGACCGCCTGTTGGAAACTGGCGACTACATCTGCTAAATGCTGAACGCTGGATGCTGGATGTTTAGAAACATAGTTGACGACAGAGGTTTTTAGGCCGGAGAAACTAAAATCATAGGTGCCAGGCAAATACGGACGGGGAAATTTTACAAAATTCGGATCCCCTTGCTTGGCTAACCGGTCGATGACCGGCCCGCCGGGATAACCAAGACCAAGTAATTTAGCCACTTTATCATAAGCTTCGCCAACCGCGTCATCCCTGGTACGGCCCAATATCTGGTAATGAGCCAGTTCCCGCTGGATGATCAGTTCTGTATGCCCGCCGGAAATAACTAAAGCCAGAAATGGCGGTTTAAGCTGATGCTCGATAAAATTGGCATAGATATGGCCTTCTATATGATTAACCGGTATCAAAGGTAACCGGTAGAGCAGGGCTAATGTCTTGGCGGCCATTATGCCGGCCAGCAATGAACCTACTAATCCCGGTCCTTGCGTCACTGCCAGGGCGTCAATATCAGTCATCCGCAGGTGCGCTTTTTTCAGGGCTGCGGCAATAACAAAATTAATATTCTCCAGATGATGCCGGGAGGCCAGCTCCGGCACGACCCCGCCATATTTAGAATGGATCGCGATCTGGGAGGAAATAACATTAGAAAGGATGTTTTTGCCGTCCTGTACCACGCTGGCGCTGGTATCATCACACGAAGTCTCAATGGCGAGTATGTTCATAAAGTCCTTTAAGTTACGAGTTACGGGTTGCCCCAAAAGACCGGGGCTGCGAGTTGCGGGTTTCGATTTATCAGAGCATGATTTAAACTCGCAACTTGAAACTGGAAACTCGCAACTGCTTTTGTTATTCAACGAGCTGCGATACCGGCACGATGGCTATGCCTAATTTTTTAAACTCAGGCAGTTTTTCCTGCAGTGCCGCCAGGATCTCTTTTCTTTCACCATGGCCGATCGCTATTGCTTTTTTATTTTTAATAGCCAAAGCGGCTAAAGTATCCAGTTGTTTCTTAATATAGCCAAGGTCGTCCTGGTTATCCAGGAACACTTGATTATAGGCTGATTTGATGCCTGTTTTTTTAGCGGTCTGGTAAGCGACAGACTTCTGGCTGGTTTTACTGTCGACAAAAAACAGGTGATGTTCTTTCAGGATGTTCATTATTTCCTGCATTTTTTCCGCATCTTCGGTGAGGCGCGAGCCCATGTGATTATTTACCCCATTTATATAAGGTACATCCCGGATATTTTTTTCCAGCATTTCCCGTATTTGCTGTTTACCCATTTTCATCAGGATAGCGCGCTTGCCCATATTGATCCTGGGATAGTCCATTGGCTCCATCGGCTGGTGCAAGATCACCTCGTAGCCTGCCTTAGTCACCTGTTCAGCAATAATCTTCGAATAGCGCTCCCCCGGCATGATCGCAAAGGTTAATGGCGCTTGCAATGCCAGGAGCCGGCTGACTGCCTGCCGGCTATATCCCAGGTCATCAATAATGATAGCCGCCCGGTATTTAGGCGCAGCAGACTGGCGGCGCAAGATCAGTATTTCCAGGACAATGTTTTTTATCCCGGCCTTCAGGTTCAGCATATTTCCAGCAGGATCCAGCGTCAAAGATATGACCCTGGCTCCCTGGTCTTCGACGGCTTTTTTTAAAGCTTTTCCAGCCTCCTTTAGATCGATAGTCTCCGCTAACCTGATCTCTTTGGTAGTCTGGATCCAGGTAATTTTAGCCAGTTTTTTTTCTTCCTTAAAGACCTTAATAATATTCAAGTTACTGGCTCCATAAGACACCAGCACCTGGTTGATCGCCTGGTCTACCTTATTACTGATCCCGTCATAATCCACAGTTGGCGGATTGATATAGGTCAGGTAAACGTAATAAGCTCCCAATCCAAGTATGGACAGGACAATCAGCGCTCTTAAAAAAGATTTTGCTGCTTTCTTCACGATTGAATTCCTCTACTAAATTAGTATATCAGTATATCAGAAGATCAGGACATCAGAAAATGCTTGATCCTTTGACTGCCTGATTACCTGATAACCTGATACTCTTCACCCTGATTCCCTAATATCCTGATACCCGATTTTATTTCTTAACTATATTTTTATCTTTCACCGGCTGTAATATTTCTATGGCCTTTTCCAGGATAAGATCCTTAACCGGTTTCTCCCCGGATTTCAACGGGATACCTTCATTTTGCATCATCAGCTTGACTTCGTCTTCACGGGGTATTTCCACAATTATATCCGGGGTGATACCGATCTCATGGATCGAACGCCCGCTGGGCAGGTAATATTTTGCCGTGGTCAAACGCAGGCCGCTGCCATCGCTCATCGGCATCACGGTTTGAACACTCCCTTTGCCAAAAGTCTTGGCACCAAGTATCTTGCCGCGTTTATAATCCTGGACAACGCCGGATAATATTTCGCTGGCACTGGCACTGCCCTTATTTACGAGGACCACCATAGGCCATTTTTTGTGTTTTGCATCCTTATCAGCGATAAACTGCTGGTTCATTTTGGTGTCGCGGCCCCGGATCGAAAGCAGGAGCTTATTGTCGCCGATAAACTGTTTACAGACTTCGATACAGGTATTGAGTAATCCGCCAGGATTATTGCGGAGGTCCAGGATCAGCTTTTCAGCGTTTTGCTTTTCCAGAGCCGTGAGCGCTTTATCCAGGTCTAAAGCTGTTTTTTCGGTAAATTCATTGATCTTGATATAGCCCAGTTTTTCATTGAGCATCTTATATTTTACGCTTTCGATCTTAATGATATCCCGGACAATGGTAAATTCAAGCAGGTCCTTGGCGCCTTCCCGGTAAATAGAAATATTGACTTTGGTCCCTTTAGCGCCGCGCAGCCGCTTGACTGATTCCAGCAGGCTCAATCCTTTAGTTTCTTTGCCATCAATTTTGAGGATACGATCGCCGGGCAGGACGCCTTGCTTGTAAGCCGGGGTCCCCTCTATCGGCGCCACCACGGTGAGAATTTCATCTTTGATCTCGATCCTGAGGCCTAAGCCGCCAAACTCGCCCTCAGTTTCCACTTTAGTCTCATTATACATATCCGGTTCCATAAACTGCGAATATGGATCAAGTGACCTGGCCATGCCGCTTAAAGCGCCATAGATCAGCTTCTTAGGATCGACTTCCTCGACATAGTTATTCTGAATACGCTCCAATCCTTCGCTAAATAGCTTCAGCTCATCATACATTTTGGCAGTGGTCCCGGTAAAGCTGACCATACCAAAGACGACAATGAATAAAACCATGAATATGTATCTTTTGCTCAAGTTATGCATGTTACCTCCAGTTATTAAATACAGTTGCGAGTTAAAACAGTTATTAGTTGTAAGTTTTGGAAGTAAGTTTGGTCTGAGTTCTATGGGTGTTAGGCTCTAAACCACAAACTTCAGACCTACTTCTATACCTACTTCTATAACCTTCACCTTATTACAGTTACTCTCCTGGGACTATTTTTATTTGAGCCACAACATCGGGTCTTCTGGTTTGCCATCCTGCCTGATCTCAAAATAGGCATTAGCACTGCTATTGCGGCTGTTCTTCCCATAACCTATGTCACCGATAGCCTGGCCCTTGATCACTGTGTCCCCTTCTCTGGCCAGGATTTTGCCCAGATGGGCATAGACGGTATAGAAATCATCACCATGATCAACAATGACCATTTGGCCATACCCTTTAAACTCTCCCGCGTATAATATTTTCCCTTTTTCAATGACCGAAACCGCGGTCCCTTCATCGGCCTTGATCTCGATCCCGTTATTGACCACAACAGTATTCAAAGTAGCATGCTTTTGTTTGCCAAAATTACTGACCACAGTCCCTTTGACCGGCCAATCATACGAGCCTTTTTTGGCGGCCATGATCTTTTGCCGCTGTTTCATTTTCTCTTTTTCCAGTTTGCTGATCCGGGAACGGAATTTATCCACCAGGTTCTGCAAGTCCACCGCTTCCTTTTTTAATTGGGAGATTTCGTCGTCCGTATTTCGCCGTTGTTCTTTGACCTTGGATAATAATTCGTTTTTCAGGGTTTTCTGCTTAACCGCCACTTGTTCCTGCCCTCTAACCTGGGCTTGCAGCACTCCCAGCTGTTTGTCCTGCGTTTCCAGCTCCTTCTTGATCGCGCTGATCTCTTCTTCCTGTCCTTTTAATTGCTGGAATAATTGCAGGTTTTTCTGGGTAATGGTTCTCAGGTATTTTTCGCTTTTTACCAGCTGGTCGTAGGGAACATTGGCCAGCACCGCAGGCAGGTACCCCAAGGTACTTTGCTGGTATTTATAAAGTACCAGCAGATGCTTGCTAAGCAGTTTTCTGGTCTGGTCAGCCGCTACCCGTTTTTCCACTATCTTCGCCTGGGTAATATTTATTTTTTGCTGGGTTTGCCTGATTTTTTTATTTAAACGGTTGATCTCAGCCTGAATCTTCGCTAATTCCCGGTTGATCCGCTTGAGCTCCGCGGTAATATCAATTTCCCTGCCTTTCAGCTTTTCTGAGTAAACGCTCTTTTCTTTTATCTTATTTTTAATCTCATCGAGATTTTGATTGTTCTGCTGAACTTCTTTCTTGGCCTTGTTAAGGCTGGCATCAATATCTGCGGCTGACACAAACTGGCCAGTACAGATTAACGTAATTAATACGCTATAAAAAATGAATGCTTTATTCTTCATGAGCCCTTTACTTTGGGATGCTTCGTGGCAGCGGCCAGGCTGACTGCCTGCAGAGCCAGGCACCAGAGAGCAAAATACAGGCTTTGCTCCGGGCCAAAAAAGACGAACCGTCCCATTTTAGCAATAGTAAGCTTAAACATACCCAGGAGAAGCACATAAGCTCCGGCACTACTGGCCAGATACAGCCATAAACTCTCACTAAGCATTTTCCCACGGTTAAAAGATCTGGTCGTGGCCAAGTCAAAACTATAGACATAGAATAAAAGCAGGAAACAACACAGGAAAATAACGCCACCCACAATATTCTTGGCCTGGATAAGATTGGTGATGATGCCCTGGACCTTGGCGGCTTCCTGTTCCCCGAATTTAATTTCATCTATACCCGGCATTTCCTTGATCCGGGCCACCAGCGGCCTCACTCTTTCCAAATGGGAGTTTTTGACTTTGACGGTAAAAGAGCCAGGTAAAGGATTTTCTCCTACCACCTGCACTTGCTGGGCAATAGCCGCGTCCAAGGCAAAATCAGCCAGCGCCTGGTCCGGAGAAATATAATCAATGCTTTCGACATTGGCCAGGACTTTTACCTGTTCCAGTAACGGCGTAACCTGCTGTGCCGGGAAATCAGCTTTAAGAAACACGACGACTGACAGTTTTTTCTCCAGCCGGGCAATGAGGCTGTTCAGATTAGCGGCCCCCAGCAGGAACAAGCCGATCACGACAAAAACCAAACCAGTGATCCATTTGTTGAACATGTATTCTCCTAAGAACAGCAAATAAAGGGTATCAGGAAACCAGGAGACCAGGATATGGGTATCAGGACATCAGAATATCAGGTACTTGCCTGATTCCCTGATAACCTGATCACCACTTCCTGATAACCTGATACTCTGATAAACGTTTCAATTTTTAATTAGTTCCATCGCTAGCCGCGCATTCTCCCTGGCGCGCTCTTGTAATTTTAACAGCACAGCATTTTGTTGCGCGGCGATGATCTTCTGGTTATAGACGAGATTTTCCAATGCTTTCACTACTTTTTCCCTGGCTACAGCCTGTTGGCCGAACAAGCGCAAAAAATTATCAAGTTTAGGATCATAATTAATGCCGAGCATTGGTTTCCCATAAACCGCAGCCAGGACCAGGGCATGCAACCGCATGGAAACGAGGATATCCACGCTTTCATAAAAAGTAAAAATATCTCCCAGGCTGTCCCAGTATTTAATATCCACCTTATCTTTCATGGTTTCTTTGATGGCCTGGCTTAAGTTCACATCATGAGGATCCTGGAAAGGCAGCAGCAGGATCCGGGCGTTATAGGTATTTTTAACATTAGTTAATATCTCGCACCAGCGCGGGACAGACCGCAGTTTATCCCGGTCCTGCCGCAAGACCACCCCGATACATAGCGGCTGTTTTTCACTCAAAGACTGGTTATTTTTTAGCGTTATCCCCAGTACCGGGTCAGCGGTTACTTTGATCATAGTTTCCGGGACCTGCAGGTCACGAAGTATTTGCCACGATCTTTCTTCGCGTAAAGTGATCAAATCCATTTTGCCGATCCAGGCCCTCACCAAAGAACGGGAGAGATTATTGTGCAAAGGGCCGATCCCCTGGGCATAGAGCATGACTTTTTTACCGAATATTTTCTTGGCTATGATCCCCCAGCCCAGGTAATACAAGACACTGCCCTGGCCGGTGGTATCCTGCAACAACCCGCCGCCACCGCTAATAAAAAGCCGGCACTGCTTCAACGCTCTAATAATACCAAAGACATCTTTCCGGGATACTGCCTCGATCGAAGGATGCAGGTTAACCGTGCGCCAGGGATTGCGGCTGATCACCGTGATATCCAACGCCGGATCTATGGCCCGGAGGTGTTCAATAATAGCTTTTAAGATAAGTTCGTCACCGAGATTATCATAACCATAGTAACCGGAAATCAGAACTTTAGACAAAGCTGCTCACCTTTTTTGTCAGTCTTCAAGTATGTCTGGTAGCACCAGATCAATATCCAACCGGTCAGGAGTCCCACCCACCAGCCGTTAAATACCCGCCAGAAAGAAATACTGAGCGGCGTATGGACATGACAAAAAGTATTCACCAGGGAAAGCTGTCCGACAAACCCAGCTGCCAGGGCCAGGAAATTACGGCACTTTTTCAGGCCCAGGTAAATTCCCAGCATCAAGAACGGGTGCCCAAATAATATTTCTTTCGTCCGGGGCCTGACCAGCAGGAGTTGATCCAAGAGACGGCGCAACTTTTCCTCTCCCCCAGTTACAATAAGAGCGCCATTATTGCCGCTGCGCCATAAATACAGGATCATGCCAGCGGCAACCAAGGTCACTAGTAATAGATGCTTATAAGTAATTGTTTGTTCCCAGAATTTTGCCCAGGAGTAATTCCGCTCTTGACGGAGGCTATGCCACAATATCGCCAACAGCGGCAAGACCAGGGCTAATTTAACACCGGCGAAAGAACCGATCTTTTGCCAAAAATAACTGCCAAACAAAAGAGCCGCAACAGTGACCGCTCCCCCAAAACTGGCCAGCGAGGTCAGGCTGAAAATCCGGGCGGCCTTGAAATAGCCAGGGCCCAGATCACGCCCTATTTCATTTTGCAGCCAGAGATAGGCCCAAAACGGGAACAACATGCTGGCGGCTAAGGCCAGCACCCTGGCATACCACAGAGTTGGAGATAAGAAAGTCAGCAGGCTATGCAAGATCATAAAAACAGGGAAGCTGTATTTATATTTTAATCCAAGGAGCGCAGCCAGGGCCCATACGCCCAAGCCGATCATACCGATATTCAACTTGTTCGTAGCCACATAGGACAGTCTGGATAATCCATCAAGCCGGTAGCCAGACCTTAACAAGCGTGCGGTGATGCGCCGGATATAGGAAAGGTTGAAATTAACCCATTCGCCTTCCCGGTCTGACGCCCGGGGTACGCTCAGGGTTGATATCCCGTTAAAATTACGGGGAAATAGCTGGATATAAAGCAACCGGACATTACGTTCTTTGACGGCGCGAGCCCACCGGTCTACCAGGATCTCTACGGTTACTTTACGTTTTTCGTCAACAATATCCTGGATCTCTTTTTTACTAAGGCTGTGCGCCCGCACCACTTTGTGCTGCAACCCGGCTACAGCAGTCAACTGTTCCATACCGGATTGGCTGGTAAATTCGACCTGGCCGATCTTGGCAGGTATAGAGGAAAGTACGGCTATGGTTTTAGGAACTTCTTGCGGATAACCGCTAACTTTTTTGCCGGCAAAAACGATAGCCTGGATATTTGTCCATTCTTTGATCTGGCTTAAGCCGTTCAAACTATAGGGGCGTAAAACAACGCCAAGACCGTGCTGTTGCGCGCTGGCTAATATCCCCGGGGAAAAACCCAAGCCAAAGGTTTCTTCCAGTTCCGGATCAATGACTGTTAACCTGCTGATCCAAAGGCCCGAGTCGGAAAAAAGCTTAACCTGATCAGCCCCAAGAAAGAGCGAAAATCTGGCAGCAATATCCCCGGCCAGAATTTTTTCAGGGCAAACCACATAGGTGCAGCGCGGATTGGAATAGACACGGTCATTTTTATTGCCATATTCTAGCCTGACCAGTCCCCGCCGCTGTAATGAAGCGAGAGTATCTTCCGTCATTCCCAGGGCAGTCGCACCCGCTGTTTTGACTGCAGCCAGCGCTTGCTCGAAAGTCAATCCCTGGCTCAATGCCACGGCGTACAGCCCGTCAGCATCGATGGCCACGGCCACGCTCTTATTGTTTTTTTCCCAGCCATACCGCCGGGCCACCAAGAGCAGGGACCAGAGCAAGCTAATGGCGACAAGAATGAAGAGAATGAATTTCTTGGACAATTAGGAAATTTCCTTTTTAGCCGCTGCTTTTTTATACAGGTCAATATATTCAGGAATAACTTTTTTCCAGGAAAAATCACTTTTCAGCCCGTTAGCGACCACCTTATTCCAGTCAGATCTTTTCTGGTATAGCGCCAGGGCACGCTTGACTGCCTGTATTAAACTGGCAGCATTATAATCCTTGAATGAAATCCCATTGCCTTTCCCGGTCGCGGAGCTGAATTCTTTGATCGTATCAGCTAATCCCCCGGTTTCGTGCACGATCGGCACGGTGCCGTATTTAAGCGAAATAAGCTGGCCCAGGCCGCAGGGCTCAAAATAGGACGGCATCAGGAACATATCGCAGCCGCCATAGATCTGGTGCGCTACCTTATTATCAAAACCGATGTTGATGCTGGTTTTGTTAGGATACTTTTTACCGACAGCGGTAAATAATTCCTGCAGATTAGCATCCCCTTTGCCTAACAGCACAAACTGGAAGTCAAGCTTCATCAACTCGCCCATAGCTTCGCCCAGGATATCAAACCCTTTTTGCGGGTCCAGCCGGGAAACAATACCGATCACCGGGGTCTTAGCGTTATACTGCAGTTTGCAGCTTTCCAGGAATAACTTCTTGCCTTCTTCTTTTTTGGCAATAGTTTTAGGGTCATAATTCACCGCCAAGTATTTATCAGTTTTGGGATCCCATTCATCATAGTCGATGCCGTTGATAATGCCGTACAAGTCTGCCTGCCGGCTCAGTAATATGCCATCCAGGCCGCGGCCAAATTCCGCAGTGAGGATCTCTTTAGCATATTTTTTACTGACGGTGGTCACAATATCACTATAGACTATGCCGCCTTTCAGGATGCACATATTGCCGTAGAATTCCAGCTTCTCCGGCGTAAACTCTTCGACTGAAACACCGGTCAGGAACATAGCTTCACGCGGGTAAGAACCCTGGTAGGCAAGATTGTGAATGGTGAAGACCGTCGCTGTTTTAGCAAAAAAAGCATCATATTTATAGCTCGTCTGCAAGTAGGTCGGGACCATGCCGACCTGCCAGTCATGCGCATGGATGATATCCGGCTGGAAATCGATCGCTTTTAAGGCTTCCAGCACGGCATGGGAGAAAAAGATAAATCTTTCACCATTATCTTCATAATCGCCGTTAGCGGTGCGGTATAACTCATCCCGGTCAAAATAGCCGGGGTGATCAATGAAATAGACCGGGATACCTTCCACTTTTGTGGAAACCTGGATATCTGCCTTTTCTATTTTTTCCCCAACCGGGACTTGGAGATTCTTATAAACAGTCTTCAAGGCGTAGGCTTTAGCGTCAACTTTTTTATACTTAGGTAGAAAAACTACTACTTTGTGCCCTTCTTTTTTCAGGATCTTAGCTAAAGCCCCGGCCACGTCGGCCAGGCCGCCAGTCTTGACAAAAGGCACGCATTCTGAAGCGGTAATGACGATCTTCATCCCGTTAGACCTCCTATTTAATTTTCACATCAGTGAATATTCGCCAGCTATTTACTGCTCACTCCCGTTGCCTTTGCATAAGGTCTAACGGGATTCATCCGTCTATATTTCAGCTTCTCTTAAGTATTTGGTAGCATCTTCCGGCAGAGTCGGATTAATATGGAACCCGGTACCCCATTCAAAACCGGCGACCTTGGTCAACTTCGGGATGATCTCGATATGCCAGTGATAATAAGGCAGATTATTCATGTTACAGGGTGAATTATGCAAAATAAAGTTGTAGGCCGGGTTAACCAGCACTTTATCCATCCGGAGGAGGATATCTTTCAGGATCGCGGCCAGGGAAGTGACTTCCTTTTTCTGGATGTCTTCAAAACAGCAGGAGTGTTTTTTGGGCATGATCCAGGTCTCAAAAGGGAACCGCGACGCAAAAGGAGCAATGGCGATATGCGCGTCATTCTCGCTGACCAGGCGTACTTTAGAGCTGATTTCCTGTTTGACAATGTCGCAATAGACGCACCGTTCCTTATAATCATAATACTTTTTACTGCCGGCAACTTCTTCGTTGACCCTTTTCGGAATGATCGGGGTGGCGATCAGCTGGGAATGGGAATGCAATAATGTGGCTCCGGCAGAAAAACCGTGATTCTTGAAGATCAGGATATATTCAAACCGCGAATCCTTCTTCAGGTCAACGATCCGGTCACGATAGACCCACAATAATTCTTCTATATGATTATTTTCTAATTGGGCCAGCGATTTTGCATGGTCCGGGGTTTCGATAATGACTTCATGGGCTCCCAATCCGTTCATCTTATCATACATGCCTTCACCAGTCCGATTCAGCGCCCCCTCGATCTGCAGGGCAGGATACTTATTGGGAACTACCCTGACCCACCAGCCAGGCTCATTCGGTTTAGAGCCATTGGCCCGGTAGGCCAGAATTTCCGGCGGTGTTTTACTTTCATTACCGGGGCAGAACGGGCAATGCTTGAAATCAGCCTGTTCTTCCTGTTTCTCGAATTCCATGGGTCTCTTTGACCGCTCTGTAGCAATAATAACCCAACGCCCGATGATCGGGTCTTTTCTTAGTTCTGGCATTTTTGCTCCTATTTTTTAAAGTAAGTTGAAGGGTGGAAGTTTTGGAAGTAAGTTTGGTCTAAGGTCTATGGAAGTTAGTCTCTAAACCACATACTTTAGACTTACTTCCATACCTACATCTACAACTATTTCCCATATACCCGTTTAGATAATGATATAGAAATCAGGACGGCATTGTCAAGTGCTATTTATTTTGCTAATCCAGCCAATGCCGCTTGAGCTGGCTCAGAATTTGGATTTAAGGCCAAAGCCTGCCGCAGGGATTGCTCTGCTGCAGCCAGGCGGCCTCCCTCCAGCAAGGATATTCCCAGCATATAAAACATTTCTTCATAGCTGAAGTCAAGCTCGATCGCTCGGGTATAGGCCACGATGGCCTGGTCTTTTTCACCCAGGCGGAAATAAATGCCTCCCAGATCATAAGCAACCTCTTTATTCCAGGGGAAGAGTTGCAGGGACTGCACCAGTTCCTGTTCACCCGAAATCAGGAGGGAATATTTTTGCTGCTGTTCTGCCAGCGGTGTTCTTTCACTGGCGGCGGCATAATTGAGGCCAATGAAATGATGCCTGGCTGCCTGCAGTTGAAGGACACTGATCCCGAAACACAGGAGCACAAAAGGAATAAGCACTAAAGCCCCCAGCCGCCAAAAACCGGAAACAACCGGCTTGTCCGGGCCGGGTAACGGCTCCAGGCCAGAGAGCAGTCCGACCAGGCACCAAAAAACCATAGCCGGCGCAGTAATACGGAATGATACATTAAACATACTGTCAACGATCATGCCTATGATCCCGGAAAAGATCCCCAGGGCGATCAGTTGCTGTTCACGTGTAATCTTGCCGGTTAACAGCCTTTTCATTTGTCTTGTGAGCACAGAGATAAAATATAAACCGAAGAGGATACCGACTGTGCCTAATTCTGCAGCAATCTGCAGCAATTCATTGTGGGCGTGATTAGCATGAGTTTTATACGAGGCAAAAGCAGGATCTTTAAGATATGAAGACTGGTAATAAGGATAAAAAAGCTCAAATAAACCCCACCCTTGCCCGGTTAAGGGATGTTGATAAAACATTTCCAGGGAACAACACCAAATAAGAAACCGCTGCTGCAAAGAAGCACCTAAGGCCTGCGGTTTTACTACCGCTGACAACCTGGCGCGCAACAGGTCTTTCTGGCTGGAAAAGTACACAATAGAACCAGTTAGCAGGACTAGCACCAGCAAAGAGAGGCTGAGTATTTTGATCTCGCGCCGATATCCCAGCTTATATAGGTACAGGATAAAGAGAATAAAAGCCGCAGCCAGCCCGGCCAGCGCACTCCGGGCAGAGGCAGCCAACAAGATGGTGAACACCATTAAGAATACCAGTGACCACATGAACTTACTAGTTTTGGTTCGAGCATTGAGCCAAAGAGCAGCCACCAGGGGAATGATCATGACCAGAAAACTGGATAGGAAAGCCGGATTGCCAAAAGTGGATACCACCCTGCCCTCAAAATATTTCACCTGCTGGGACCACAATGGTTCAAAGCCAAAATATTGCATCAGCCCGTATGTGCAGGCTATGACTGCCACTGTTACTAAAATATATATGGCTGTCCGTAAAAAATCCTTAAGCTGGGAAAGAATAAAAGCCAGATAATAGACGGCCAGGCCATTCAGCACCAGGAACACAATATTTTCCAGCCCCATGACCATGAGCGCTGTTCTGCGCCCTTGATTCTGGTACAAAGCCGACAAAAGAGACACTACGGCCAGGGC
>DJVG01000068.1 GCA_002441095.1 Elusimicrobia bacterium UBA6262 | reverse complement strand
GGCAGGAACCCTGCCTTACGGAATATATCCTCGATCAGCTTATCCCACACTTGCTTATATTCCTTCTGGAACTCCCGGTAATAATATATCTTGTCGCCCTTGCGGACGCGTAATCCTAATTGGAAAAGAAATGAATTTATTTCTGTCTGTGCTATCCCGGAGACACGGGTAAATGATTCGCCGCTGATAAAAGTGGCAAAAGCCAGGTTATCAAGCGGCGCGGCCAGGAATTCCAGCAGTGACACTACTTCCCGTACCGAATTATGCTCCAATATGTTCAGGGTCTTTTCTGATTCCACAGGTATCTTGGCTTCCAGCAGCCAGCCAGTGACCAGTTCCGCCTGTTTATTCGTCCTAGCCAGTATCGCTATTTCTCCCGCATTAAATCTCTTAAGCAGCTCTTTTATCCTTTGCAATACTTCAATCCTAAGCGCCTCCTCAAATTCACTCGCGACTCGTGACTCGTGACTCGCGACTGTACCACCCCCTACAACATCCACCCTCACATATCCGTCCTTCTCTTTAACTGCACTCTGCGACAGATCATGATACAGCGCAAGATACTTCCCGCTCTCTTTGTCCTCAACCAGGGCATGGTCCTTCTTGTCCAGGAACCCGTTCACTAGCGCCTGCAAGTTCTCTGCCTGGAAGATCGCATTAACAAAAGAAACTATCTCCTTTCCGCTGCGGAAATTCCTGGTCAGCTTTTCTATAGTTACTCCGTATCTCTTAAGAGCATCGGGAACAGCAGTGAATAATCCTGCTTCGCCACCCCTGAACCGGTAAATGGCCTGCTTGGCATCTCCCACCAGGAACAGTCCACCGCCGCCAGCCAATGCTTCTTCTGCCAAAGGTGACAGGTTGGACCACTGCAGCAAGCTCGTATCCTGGAATTCATCTATGAGGATATACCGGTACCTGGCAGCCAGGCGGTAATACAGCTCTGGTATTGAGAAATCTTCTTCATTGAATATTTTAACTGCTTGGCCGTTCAGCTCCGGCAGGAATAGAATGCTTTCCTTCCGGCAGATGGCCTGGAACGCTTTCCGTATCTGGTCATAAATCAATAGGTAATGGTCATACCCGCGCGAAGATTCCACCATGGCGATATCCGCAAGTATTGCCCTGATCTGGTCCCAAAGCTTATGCATCGCATCTGCGCAAGTCACGCCTTTGTTCAGTGGCAGGCAATCTTTGTAGAAGAAAGTTGACATCCCATCCAGGGAGAATGAATCCTTGTTGTCTTGCAGGAAATTATCCAGGCTCTTTAAAAATGTCTTGTGTGTGCCTGCAGGCAGCTTGCCTTTTAATTCTCTTAGCAGCTCTAAGAATTTCTTCTTTTTGGAGATCAGGTCTTTCCCCAGGGTAGGTAAGCGGAAATCCATCCCGTGCTTAGTGTTCTGGGTGAACATATCCTTGGCTAACTTAAGTATATCCAGCCTTGGCGACCAAGACTTGTTGTCTTCGGTGTATAAATACTGCTCCAGGAAGTCTTCAAATATAGCCCGCAGCTGGGTGCCTGTCCCGATTGAAGCATCGGGATCCCCTGTCCCGCTCGAAGCATCGGGATGCCCTGCCCGCTCGATTATCAGGTCCAGCGCTGCTTCCAAGTAATATTCAAAGTCATTTTTAATGCGGAAATCAGCAGGCAAACCGAGCCTGTAGGCGCAGCCGGATAACAGCAGGTTGACAAAGCTGTCTATGGTCTTCACCTGGAAGGAATTATAATTCAGGATGATGGCATCAAGAGCGGCAAGGCTTCTGTCTTTGGCTGGTGCAGGTTGCAGTTTCAGGTAGGCGAGCAATTCTTTCTTGTCCAATGGCTTAACAAACTCATCCAAAGCTGTCCGTTTTAGCAGCTCCAGAATGCGTTCCTTCATTTCATAAGTGGCTTTGTTGGTGAATGTGATAGCTAATAGGGACTTGAGGGTATTCTCTGTAGGATCAGCCAGCAGCAGGCCGAGATAGGCCCTGGACAGGGCATACGTCTTCCCTGACCCCGCCGACGCTTCTACAATTTTTACGCCTGTAAATTTCATTTAGCTATACTCTCATTATTATTTTTCATTTTAATTTCTGCATATTCTAAAAAGCATTTTGTGATTTGTTCATTAACACCATTTTTATAAAAACTTGCTTGGGTACCATACATTGCCGGAATCTCCCAGATAGCATGTCCCCACAAATGGCCACCTTGCCCCCATTTAGAAATAACTCTTTTACTATTTAAAATCTTACCAGCATGTACAGGTATTTCATTTGTGAAATATAAAATAATATCCCCTTCAACTATTTCATCAAAGGAGACTTCTCTTAGTACCCCTTTATTAATACAGAATAATAAAAAATCAGAACTTATGTAAATTTCAAGATGCTCACGCGATATCTCCTTTATTGGATTTGATTGGTTATAAAACTCTATATTTAAAGCATACATAAAGCAAGTATAATTATATTTTTGTGTATCCGGTCTTCCAATTACTGTCTCTTCAATAATATCTATCGTATGAGGATAAATATTGTGTAAATTATTTATTGCCTCTACTTGTTTGCTTCTGACTAGTTTTGTTATTTCTTCTAGGCTTATCCTTAATTGTTTATCACACACAGGGTCACTATTTAACATATTTAAAGCCAGTTACAAAGTGCAAATGCACAAATCGTCTTAGCATCAGTCATTTGGCCTTTTTTGAACATCTTCATGACCGTGGCTCTGTTTACTGTCTGCACTGTGATGACTTCATATTGTTCAGCATGATATTGCACAGGTTTAAGCTTTTCTGCTTTATAGATCGCTATTTTCTCAGTAGAATACCCTGGCACTGGATAGATATGCCCCAATAAGGTCATCTTCCCGGCTGAATATCCTGTCTCTTCGATCAATTCCCGCTTGGCAGTTGTCAGGTCGCTCTCACCCTTCTCTGCAGTCCCGGCAGGCAGTTCATAAAGATATTTCTTTATAACCGGCCGGTATTGGCGCAGGAGAATGACCTTATCCCGATTGAGAAAAGGCACGATCAAAGCTGCTCCTAAGTGCTTAATGACGTCCATCTGCACAACGTAGCCATTGGGGAGAGGTATTTTCTTATGTTCTAGGGTGATCACCCTACCAGGTACGATTGCTTTGGTCATATGCTTGTTATCCTCACAAAATAGAACCGTCCCCTTTTACCCTTTTATAGTTCTTCTATCTTAGAAATATTACCTTCTATGATTTGCCCATTCTTTCTGTGAATAATTAAATTGGAACTATCTGTACATACCATACGTTGGGCAGTAGATATTGCTTCTTTTTTCGTCTTGTGTTTTGATTTTATGCGTATGTTACCACCAAGCCTTATAGCCCATTCTTCCCCATATGGTGCGATATGCACTCTTTTGCTCATTTATTCCCCCTTTTTATAATGTATTCCAAATCGCATTGGAAAATATTTCCTCCTAAACAATTCTATGAAATAATCATCTGTTAAGGATGCAATATAATCTCTAACTATTTCCGGCGGCTTACATTTTGTTATATATTTCTGATCCTTAATATCCACCCATTGTTTAAATATCTCAGATTCCTCATTTTTTTTAACTACATCAATAAGAAATCCTTCAAATAAGATATTGTACAATTTCTCTATTTTTTGAGATTCTCTCTTAATTTTATTATTTTTATAGATTGCTTCGTAATTATACTTTTTTAGTTGTACTAAAGCATCGTTGATCCTATTGCTGTATCCAATTTTATCAATCTGTTTTTTACTATTCATGATTATATCACTAACTAATGTATTAATTATGTCTCTATTGTTATTACCTAATACTCTGGTACACGATAGGGGTAAATCTTTACGTTCTATTAAATCTAGCGTTATGGCATCTTCTATATCTCTGCCTATATAGCTAATGGTATCTGCATAGCGGACAACGCAACCCTCAAGGGTCATTGGTATTAATTTATGGGCTTTATTACGCACTTTTCCCTGGCGTTCCAAGAGATGCTCAGCCCAAGTTTTATTACGTTTTGGTGATAATAATTTATCGCTGGTTTCACCATCATGACAAAGAATACCATCTAAAACCTGCAAGCTAAGATTTAATGATTTATTTCCAAGTCTTTTCTCGATATTGTCAAGAAATATCACACTTTGAACACTGTGAACAAAATGTCCAATTCTATTGTTAATACATAGCTTATCTAAATATGTTTCGCCTTCATGACCAAAAGGGGGGTGACCAAGATCATGCCCCAGAGCAATAGCCTCAATAAGATCCTCATTTAAGGATAACACCCTCCCAATTACTCGAGCTATTTTTGAAACAAATTGCACATGTAAAACACGATGAGTAATATCGTCGTTATCCACAAGATAAAATACTTGGGTTTTATCTATATACCTTGTAAAACATTTTGAGTGAAGTATCCTATCCGTATCCCTAAAAAAATTGGGCCTAACATCACAAAGTTCCTTGTACCGTCTTTTTGCCTTATTACTAGCCGTAGCTTGCTCACCCAAAATATGATCTTCTATTTCCCTACTGTGATTTTGAGCAATTTCAACGATATTCTTTGTCATAAGGGCTCCCTTTTGAAGCTCTAGGATATTACCTTATACCTAAACACTGTTTTGTTTACCATACCAAAATAGGTTTTGTAAAAATATCAATCTTCTAGTTATCTGGTCTCTATAATCTGTTGGATAATGATTCTATCTCGTCTTTTAAAACCATCATTGCCTTACAGTCATCTTCGTTGTATTCCAATATTCGTTTTAATATATCTCCATCACTTGTTTTAAGATATTCGTTATACCATTGTATAGATAACGCACCTGATGGAGTTTCATCTCTCCATTTAAATCCCAATAAAGTCGCTATATCTTTTATAGAATAGCTGGACAGGGGCCAATCTGTGTATTTAAGGATAATTTTCGAATATAAATCTATAACATTGGGATTAGCAAAAAACCCCTCTAGCTCCTCCTGAGTAATAATATCAGGATACCTCTCCCTTAGATGCTTATATGCTGTTTTCTCGTGAGAAGAATAGTAATAAACTGCATAACTGTTAAGTGGCAAAGAATTAATGTAAGTCCAAAACATATTCCATGCTTCCTTTTCTGATTCCCTTGCGAATTCCTTAGCTAAGAATGGAATAAATTCACCTTTCCCTTTCTCCCTCTTATAAACTCCATGCAAATATATGAAATCTTGTGTGGGATCATCTTCAATATCAAAAAACAATTCAGTTGGAACCTTCGGCAATTCAATTTTCTTATATACTACCGGCTTTTTTGTTTTAGTAATAATTTCTGCCCTATTTATATATTTTTTAAGAAGCTCCTCCCCGATACCTCGTAGAAAAGATTTATCCAGCTTTTTTGACGCCAATATTGTCGCTATATTGAGCTCTTTGAGTTGCTCCATTTTCTCTATCTTGATATCCTTGCTAATTACATCTCGCCTACTTCTTCCTAAATAGAATATATTAGTGAGATCACTTTCTTTCCGACACCATTTCTTACAGCTATTACACCAACAACATAGCTTACAAATTCCACTTAAAGCAGGTTTGTTTTGTTGTTGATTTTCTAACAGGGCCTTTACATCCTTTTTCACAGATTGATATAGTCCCCACCAACTTTCTGGAGTTTTCGACCCCTGTGCTGTATCTAATAAATAATCTACCTCCTTTCCAGATATATCAATTATTTTGCCGTTATTTTCCTTTGCAAATCCTAAATTCTTTAATATTTCTACATAAAGACATAATTGAAGAGCATAATGTTTCTTTGGCTTCCCCTCATCTACATCATCTTCGTCGCTACCTTCGAACCCCATACCTGACTTTATATCTATAGGAACATATATGTTTTCGGATATCTTCTTGAGCAAGTCTGGAATGCCCAATAGATTATCATGCATAATAACTCCCTGGTAAAGCAAGGGGGTTCCCTTTTTCATTTCCTTAACAGTTCTCTCAAATCGTTCTTCTAGAGTGCCTACATGCAAGTCAATAAATTGACCAATTTTGTTAACTACTTCTTCCTCATGTTGAATCCCTCGTTGCCAAAGTAGATCAACAAATGGATTTGTCTCTCTGATTTTCTCACCCTGAGGTCCATATTTATCTCTCCAAATGAGATGGGGACATTTAACGTAATTGTATAGGTCGGATGCCGTAATATACATTTTATGCTCCTTTTAAATTCTGCGAGGGGTTACCAATTGTATTAGGGCTCTATGTCGCCCCCCTTATATTAGACAGTATATTATATAGATAATCCCTATGAATCCAACAGAGCCAAACAAGAAAAATACGCTGTTAAAGCAATCTGAATAGCTCCAGAAGGTACTTTGCAAACAGTACCATTTAACCGATTTGCATTTTTCGATCTCATAATCATCGTACTCAAATAACTTTAATTCATTGGGAGATAAGTCGTTATCTTTAAAATCTACCTGCTTGTCTAGATATTTTAACGCGCGTTCAGCATTTCGCACCAACATTTTATTTCTATGATCTAATTTCCAAAATAATATTGAGAAAATAAATAATAATATAGAAAGAACTAATCCAATCAAAGGACCGGCAAATTCTTTGCGGAATGTTGTGAATAGGCCTGAGGTTACAAGAGTTGCAATAATTAAATAAAAGTTAAATGTTGCCAATCTCTGATTTGCATGCAATACGAAATAATCCCAAGCATACTTGTGATATTCTGCCCTTAAGTTATATTCCATTTAATATCTCCTTCTTAGCTATTATTTCAATTGCCTTCTAAGCCTACTTCCCACTGCGTAGTATCCATACGTAGAGCTTTAATTATTTCGCTCCCAACCCGAGGGTTTTCGTTTGCCTAATACAACACGACCAACGACCGTTTTATCTTTAATTGAATATAACAGACCTGCATATTGAACTTTTAGGCCCAACCAGTCTTTAACTATCAATGAAACTGGATTTAGGGGACGTAGTTAGATATTACGATATCGAATCCCTCTTTCCCACTAGATACTCTTCCCCATCCCCATCTGTCAACCCCTTACCCTTCCTACCCGCCAACAAACTCCAGCGCTGTGTCCGCCAATCTTTTTGGAGGAGGCGACTTTCAGTCGAACCCTCTACGGTCCACTCCGCCAATAAATCGTGGCGGACTCCCTACGGTCGCGCGAAACAGGTGTCCAAACGGTTATCCTATCTTACTATACCCTTTAAAAAAGCTGCTAATTCTTCTGCTTCTGGTTTTGGCAGGCCAGCCCCGATCATAATTCTTTTATCTTCATAATCAAAATATATTGCCCCACTATATAAACCATATTTCGGCCGGTTATATTGATCAGCTGTTACTGAGTTAGCTGGTACGGTAGCCCGGAGATTGGTTATTTTTATGATATCATATCTTCTTCTTGGGCCCAGCCCAAATATATCTCTTTTAATGGTAAGGACACCTTGATTTACGCTAAGGATTTCTTTCCCAAAAAATCCCCACAGGATCGTAGCTAACGCAAAAGACTCGCCCAGCACCCAGCCGCAAAGCCAGAATAGCAGGAATAATGCAGCCCCAAAATTCTTAGTCCATTCAGTAACTAAAGCACGTATTGCAAATATCCCGCCAAAAGTCCAGCCAGTCAGCCAAAAAGAGAGAAAGGCAGATACGAATATATTATTAGCAGATTGTATCTGGACATTAAAGCCATCTATCTCAATCCTTTTCCCTATTGTCTGCGTCAATTTATCACCTCTATATTCAAATGGCTCCCTCCTTATGGTCACTCATTATAGCCAGATCCGCCAATAAAACGAGGCGGACTCCCAAGGGTCGCACATTACAACCAATGGCAAAGTGCGAAGGCGCAGATGGTTTTGGCATCAGTTAGCTGGCCTTTTTTGAACATCTGCCTGACTTTGGCTCTGTTTACGGTCTGAATAGTAATGACTTCATCTTCTTCAGCGTGATATTTCACTGGTTTAAGCTTTTCGGCCTTATAAATGGCTATTTTCTCAGTGGAATACCCAGGCACTGGATAGATATGCCCCATTAAGGTCATCTTCCCGGCTGAATATCCTGTCTCCTCGATCAGTTCCCGCTTGGCAGTCTGCAGATCGTTCTCGCCCTTCTCCGCTGTGCCAGCCGGCAGTTCATAGAGGTATTTGCTGATGACCGGCCGGTATTGCTTCAGCAGGATTACTTTATCCCGGTTGAGAAAAGGCACGATCAATGCAGCCCCTAAATGTTTTATAACATCCATACGTACTGCCGTGCCATTAGGCAAAGGTATTATTTTATGTTCCAGGGTTATCACCCTGCCAGATACTATTGTTTTGGTCATATAAGCCGTCCCGTTTGCTATAGTTTTGTTGATAATTCCTTTAGATCCTTTAGCGCGTAGCCAAACATGGTCAGGGCTTTCTTTTTTAAGCCAAAATGGATGCTGTCCTCAAGAGCTGCCTGAATTGCGCCACAGGATTTGTACAGCAGAACCCTGACATAAGCTAGGTCAGTTGTCACCGGCATAGTTTTTCCGTAGGCTTTCCAGAAAGACGGATTTGGATCAGTACCATAAAGGATCCACTCAAAATATGGATCACCCCAGAGACTCCTGTCCCAATCCAGGATAGTCGATATCTTATATTGCCCTTGTTGTTTTTGGATCAATATATTTCTTAGCCAAAGATCCCCATGAATAAGCTTCGGAGTTTTTAATTTATCAAGCTGGGGCGCTATATTTTTAGCTATAGTTGATAGTGAATATTCCCTGGGAAGACGCAAATATGGCTGCCCTTTCAAGTCCTCTTCCAGGGAACGCACATACTGGGCGATAAAATCACTCCATTTTTTATGCCGGGTAAAAGGCGGGGGATAGCCGAACCATTTTCCCTTATTCTCCAATGAATGTATCTGCCTGGCGTATTTTCCAAGTTCCTGGTATATGCTCTCCATTTCCTGTTTAGTCAAATATTTCTGATGATAGAAGGCAGTATGCCCTTCCATAAACTCAGAGATGATATAATCGCGATCTATTATTTTCCTTGAAAAATCAGAGAACAATAATTTTGGGACAGGGATGTCTTTTCCTTTTAAACACTGGTTAATATGTACTTCCCTTTTCAGCAATTGCTTTTCCACGCCCATTAGCTTTTTGTCTTTTGGGGGAGCTATTCTTAAAACTACCACTCTTTTGTCAGCTAACTCAACCTTATAGGAAGTATTGAACAGTCCGCCACGGATAGGCTTAGCGCTTATTACCTTAACTCCGCTGCCAAATCCCTGCCTGATCAGTAGTCCTATTGTTTTATGGCTTATTGGCGCTTTCAATATTTTATGAGCCAAAATTCCTTCTATTTGGGAGATTTTTTCTCGTTATAGCCTTTGTCTCCGTATGGCTGGAGCTTGTCGAGCCACATAGCTTCAAGCACAGCCAGGTCATCGGTGTAATTATAGGCTGGATCTTCTTTTGGTTTAAGCTGGTCAACTATCTCAAAGACAAAGCTATCTTTGCCAAATTCCTTATAATCCTTCTGCAAATCTGTATTTTGATGGCTGCTCATATCCAGCTGGAACTTTTCCCGATTGATCCGGCCTGTTATGTTATTGCTGCTGACGATCAGTATCTTGCCATTTACTTTGTTCTGTATTTTAAAAACACCCATCGACTGCAAAGTTTCTTTATATTGTTTCTTCAATGCTTTTTTATCCAATTATATCTCCTTCTATAAAATGGTTATTAATAAATATTATTGACCTGGTCTGGCATTGATAGCAATATGCACTAATAGATCCTTAATTACAAAATACAACCAAATGGAAAGAGCAGCTAAAACCACTCCCAGCACCATATATCTGGCCGATTCAAATAAGAGATCTCGTTTAAATCTTTTCTCATTATCATTACTAATTACAAATAGGCTCTCTTCTTCTCCTGCAGAGATCACCATATCGCCCCAGGTATTAGTTTTTTTTCTGATTTCCAGTTCTTCACCAACTTTCCGCTTTAAATCCTCTACGCCTTTATCCCATTCCTCTGCGCTTATACTGCCGTCTTTGTTCATATCAAGTTGCGTTAACCTTTCGGGAGATCTTTTTAATAGCTGTATTTGCGTATTTAGATCATAACTTGAGGCCAGCTCATCGTCTTTTTCTGTTTTTAATTTTGAACAGGTACCAAGCACAGTGATTTCATCACCAGGAACTATAATCCATTCTTCGTTCATTTCAATGGAATTGTTCTTTATGCTATCAGGGACTCCCAAATAAATCCTCGCCTCCCCAGTGAAAATTCTTATATAGCCGGTTTCATCTTGGAGGTATAAAGCATTACTATCACTAAAGGACTTCTCTACCTCTCTAAATAAATATAATACGGGGGAACTATACCTGGCAGTTTTATAGAAAACACAAGCTCTCTGGCTAAAAGGAGCCGTAATCATTTTTTCAGGGAGAACTTTTCCCCTTATCTTAACTAAACCTGGAGCAATGGAAATAATTTTGGAAATAGGCATATCTTCTACTATTCTTTTAAGATTTAGCCTCCTAAATCCAGTAAAAAATAAAATAAAACCAAAAAAAGCAGCAGCTAAAGAGAAAATATACCAAATAGACCCTCGGAAGATGGCAGGAAGACTTTTTTGCAAGTGAAAAGCTATCAACATAATACTTACGATCGTCCCCCAAGTTATCACTTTATAGTTATTTTTATTTGCCTGGTAATTGGCTTTTACTTTTGAATATAGGTCTTTCATTTTATTCCTTTTTTACGGTAAATAGTGACAATGATGACGACAGCGGTAAAAAGAATAAGGTTAACGATATTGAAAGTTTTCCACACCAGATCAGTAGAAGTGAATCCGGACGGCGCCATCAGCAACAGGCAGATCCAGACCCCCCAAGCCCAGGTCAGACTGATATCGCTGGAGGACTTACGGCGAATTACCCTGATAATCAGCGGAATGTTGAACAAAGGCAGAACGACAGAGGCGATCAGGCTTATCATTTCCATAATTTTATCTGACTCCGATAATTTTATGTATCTGGGGTATGACTTTTACGTTTTGGAGAGTGCGCTGGGCATATTCCTGATAAGCAAATATATGCTTAGCTGCTACCGTCTTTATTTTCTCAATTGCAGTCACTGGTTGCAGGATCAAAGGGATTAAACGGTCAATCCGTCCGATTAGCTCAATAGCTTTTCTTATTTCCAATAGAGTAGTTTTAGAGGTGAGCACGATTTTTACGAAATAATCACCTGTCTGGAGTGAAGAATTTTTCAATATCTGCAGAAATATATTATGATCCTGCCATAAAGCTTTACCGCAGGATGAAGGCAGTTTTATGTCCATGGCCACATAGTCTAATAGATTGACTATCTGAGCCAGCTCCCTGGGAAGCGTGCCATTGGTCTCCAGGTACACTTTCAGGCCAAGGCCTTTGATCAGGGGGATAAGTTCTTCCAAGAATTCAGTATATAACAGCGGTTCCCCGCCGGTTATTGAAACCGAATGCATCTTTCCTGTATTTAACAATTTAATTTTATTTAAGATCTGTTGGCACGAAGCCTGGCCTGCACGCCGTAGCCTTGTCGAAGGCTGTGTATCACAATAATCGCATTTCAGGTTACAGTCTTTGAACCGTACAAAGATCTGCCGTTCACCTACATATAATCCTTCTCCCTGGATGCTGGCAAATATTTCAGTAACTGCAGCTTTCATCTGGTCACCGCCGGATCTGATTGGCCTGCTTCTCTAAATCCCTTAGCTCTTAATATACAGCTATCACACGTACCACAAGGGCTGGTCCCGCCACGATAACAGCTCCAGGTCAACTGGTATGGTACTTTCAAGCTATTACCCAATCGGATGATCTGGGCCTTAGTTTTATGTAAGAGAGGAGTTAGTATTTTGATCTTCTTCCCCTCTACTCCCGCTTTGGTTGCCAGGTTGGCCATTTTTTGCATCGCTTGGAAATAGCCCGGCCGGCAATCAGGATACCCGCTATAATCAAGCGCATTGGCCCCGATCACTATAGCCTGGGCTTTAATAGCTTCGGCAAAGGATAAGGCGAAACTGAGGAAAATGGTATTGCGAGCGGGAACGTAAGTAGAAGGAATTACAGAAGCATGCTGAATGCTGGAGGCTGAAAGCTTGAAGCTAGACATTGGAACTTTTATATTCTTATCTAAGAGGGAGCTGCCTTTCCAGGGGAAGGATATTTTAACGATTTGATACTTACATTTTGCAGTTTTGGCGATCTTGGCGGCTTGCTGTATTTCTTTCTTATGCCTTTGGCCGTAATCAAATATCAAGCAATGGCAATTGAATCCCTGTTTCTTAGCCCAAAACAAGCAGGTGGCAGAATCCAGGCCCCCTGAAAGCAACACCACCGCAGTTTTCTTTTTATTCATGATGCCCCTTCAACGCAACATGGTTGATAGATGATTGTTGATTGTTGATAGAAAAGGCATTTATTTAATGTTTATTCGATCAACTATCAACTATGAACAATTAACAGTATTATTCTTTGTACGTGGCGCAGGCAGTATCACTTTCCCAGACAGTAACTTTTGACAGTTGCGAGTTGCGAGTTGCGAGTTGCGAGTTAAGAGATTTAAAAATATACTTAGCTAGATTCTCGCTAGTGGGATTTATTTTATCAAAGGGGGCGATCTCGTTCAAATAACCATGGTCGAGTTTGGCCAGGACATCTTCCACTTTTTTCTTCAGGTCATGAAAATCGATCAGCATACCGGATTTCCCGAGTTTATTTCCCTGCACTTCAACTTCCACTTTCCAATTGTGTCCATGCAGTTTCTCGCATTTGCCTTTGTAGTCGCGCAAATTATGCGCCGCACTGAATGTTTTGATAACCTTTAAGATAAACATAATTACTCCAATCAAAATACTGATTTCTAATATCTAATTCCTAAACAAATTCAAAATTATAAACTCTAATTTTCTAAACGTTTTGTATTTTGAGATTAGATATTGTTTACCTGTCCCCGCGTCTTTGATCCCGACTTATCGGGATCAGCAGGGGAGAGTTTAGATATTAGGATTTAGAGTTTTTTAGTACTTTTCTATATCGATCTGGGTTGCTTGTTGTATTTTCTCTCCCAGCAACTGCTGGCCAACGATAATAAATTTATCCGGTATATCGCTGACATAGAACAGGCAATTGCCAATACCCTTAGTTACTGCCATTTCTTTATTTTCCAGGATCTGCTGCACTTCCAGCGCTGCTTCCTGTGCAGAATCCACCAGTTTCACTTTTTTCCCCATTACTTGCCCGATTATTCTCTTCAGCAAGGGATAATGGGTACAGCCTAGTATCAGCGTGTCTATCCCTAGCCTTTTCATGCCGGAGAAATATTCCGCAGCGATCAACGAAGTCACTTTTTTGTGGACCCATCCTTCTTCAACCAGTGGCACAAAGAGAGGGCAGGCTTGCCCATATACCTGAACATCAGGAGCTCTAGCTGTAAGCAACCGATTATAAGCCTGGCTGGAAATAGTGGCCAAAGTACCGGCCACACCAACTTTTTTACTCTTGGTCGCTTTTAGCGCGGCATTGACTCCCGGTTCGATCACGCCAATGATCGGCAGGGCCGGAAAGCTTTCCTGAAGAGCAGTCAGACTCAAAGCTGATGCCGTATTACAGGCAACAACCAGCAATTTAATGTCCTGTTGGAGCAAAAAACGCGCGTTTTGCAGTGAATATTTGGTCACTGTAGCCGCTGACTTATTCCCGTACGGCACCCTGGCCGTATCCCCGAAATAAATGATGGTTTCGCGGGGCAAGAGCTTCATTAACTCCTTTACTACGGTCAAGCCACCAACGCCAGAATCAAAGACGCCGATATTTTTAGGCATTTTATTCTTGTTCCTTTCGTTCAATATAATCTATGATCCCGTTAAATATCGTCTGGGTCATTTTGTCAATAAATTTTTTGTTGTTCAACAGCCGTTCTTCGCGCTTATTGGATAGAAACGCGCATTCTACCAAAACAGCTGGCATTTTGGCTCCGCGCAGCACATAGAAACCAGCCTGTTTTACACCACGGTTAACGAAATCTAAATCCAGCTCATTGACCCGGCTAACCACAAAAGAGCACAATTCACTGGAATCATTGACAAATTCATTCAAAGTCAGGGACCATAAGATAGCCTTAAGCTTATCAGTCACTGCTGATTTCTCTTCCAGGTCAATTACTGAGTTTTCTATATTAGCAACCGCTTCAGCTTCCATGTCCGTAGCGCGTTCACTTAAAAAATATATTTCAAATCCTTTGGCTTCCCGGTCCAGGCCAGAGTTGCAGTGAATAGAAACAAATAGATCAGCTTTTTTGTCATTGGCGATCTGGGTACGTTCAGCCAAGGGTATAAACTCATCCTCTTTCCTGGTTAAAATGACTTGTAAATTTGTTTTTTCGCGTAGTAACTGGGCTAATTTAAAAGCAATATTAAGATTAACATCCTTTTCCTTAGTGCCATATTGGCCGATAGCGCCAGGATCCCTGCCGCCATGTCCAGGGTCTATCACAATAGTTTTTATTTTGGCGCTGGTTTTTATCTGTGGCTTTGTTTTTCTTTTTATCTCAGGTACTACCACCGGCGGGGGGGACAGTTCCGGGGTGATTGGCGGGACTTTCACCACTGCTACCTGGGCCGCTTGTGTTGAAGCAGATAGCTCCGGCTCTGGCGGACAAACTTGTTCCCCTTTTTTCTTAATGTCCACCAGTATCCGCCAGGGGTTATCAACTACTTTGACATTATATTCAAATTCCGGACAAGCTTCTATGATCCAGGATACTTTATTGCTTTTCTGTACCAGGTTCATGTTAGTGATCAGGGCATTGTTAGGTACAGTATACTTTTTATCCTGGTCCAGCACTCCTTTATAAATATCTACCGTAATCTTATTGGCAGCGTTCTGGGATGATTCATAATAAAGCTTTTCCTGGGTTTCCAGTACTAAGCGGCTAAGACCTTCTGCCTGCTGGGCTTTCACTCCAGATATATTCGGGGTCTGGAATATTTTTAAGGTTTTAGCTGGCGCATCCCATCTTATTCTCAATCCGACAGGTTTGGTAAAACTGCGGCTGGTAACAAAGCTAAGAGGAACATAGAGATCTCCTTTTTCCAAGCGGCAAACTAAGGGCATTGTAATTTTCTGCCCATTGATCGTAGCAGTCCTGCCAAAATAGATAAATTCTATGCGTACGCCTTTGAGAGAAAGGATCACTTTTTTACTGACTGGCAGCCATTTAATATCGGCATCCAGGAAATTAGCCAGGTCAGTGACATCGAGGTATTTTTCTTTGTTCAATTCATATAGTTTAGCATTTTCAGTGCGGGTGCCGTTATTGAGGGTGACTTTGATCGGTAAAGGCACTGGCTGTGCCTGCACCGCTACCACATTCAAAAAGCATAATAAAAAAAACAAATGTGCAGTAATTTTACGCAGCAAATCTCCATACCTTTCTTTCAGGTTTTAGCTATCAACTATCAACAATCTCCGCCAAAGGCGGATCAGCCTCTGGCTGAAACTATTAACTGTCTTTATGGTGGAGGTGCCGGGAATCGAACCCGGGTCCCAAAATACGGTGTCGAGAACTTCTACAGGTTTAGTCTAGTAATTGATTTCGCTGCTTCTGGCTCCACTAGATAGGATCCAAAGGCAGCTATCTTTACTGAGTGTCGCCTGGCGCGCTAAAGAGTAACTTGCCAGGTTAGCCTACAATCTGATGTCTTCTATCGCCCGTAGACAAAGCGGACAGAGACACTACGCCTTAACAGGCGTATGCGTACTGCGTGTTATAGTTAGCAGTTATAATTTGCTAGGTATTTAACGGCGACCCAACCATGCCGACCTGCCATCCAAGACCCCAGATATTCCGGTCGAAACCTTTCACCCCCATTTTAATCGGCGTATAGCGTATGGCGGATAGCGGATAGTTTAAAATACTTCCTATACGCTAAACGCTACACGCTAGATTTACTTATGTTTTTCGCGAAATGCTCTTTGTACGTCGCGCTGGGCGTCTTTTTTCTTTAATTCTTCACGTTTATCGCGGAAATTCCGTCCACGCGCCAAGGCGAGTTTTACTTTTACTTTCCCTTTGCTGAAATATAGTTCCAAAGGGACCAGGGTCAGCCCTCTCTCCTTGACCTTACCCATGAGTTTTTTAATCTCTTTCTTATGCAACAGCAACTTGCGGATACGCAAGGGATCGCATTCTTCCAGCCGGGAATGCTCATATGGCGAAATATGCATATTATAAAGGAAAACTTCCTCTTTAACAATACTGGCATAAGCATCGCCCAAATTAATATGCCCGCCCCTGATCGATTTTACTTCATTACCCTTAAGCACGATGCCGGCTTCATATGTATCTAAAACTTCGTAATTATGCAGGGCTTTACGATTAGTAGCAATGCTTTTGTGTTCCATCAAAGTAATATACCACATTTTTTTACTTTTTTCAAGTGTATCTTGACAGAACTAGGTATTTAAGGTATACTTTAGATACCCGCCAGGCAGGAATAAGGCGGGCATATATTTATCTGGACGAGTGGCGGAATTGGCATACGCGTAGCGCTCAGGACGCTATGGTCGTTAGACCTTAAGGGTTCAACTCCCTTCTCGTCCATTTTTCTTTTTGCAGGAGGGAGTCCCGCCTCAAAAGATTTGGCGGGTAAATTCCGCCAACTAGAGTGCGACTAAAAGGAGTCCGCCGATCCTTTTGGAGGAAGACTGGCCGGCGACGGGTGAGCGGCGTGCAATACGACGCGATGGAGGAGAACTCCCTTCTCGTCCATATTTTTATTTGGGAGATTACACCGATTATTTAAAGAGATTACACAGATTTTAAAGTAAAACGGATTCAGTGGTAACAGGGAACTGAGTTGTTTTTTGAGCGAGCTTGTCGATTTTAGTCAAAGCATGCTTGCAAGCAACGAGGGTATCTTTAGGTTGCTGGATGCCGAGATTGTTTGAGCCCAAGGGGCGAGTCCTTCGACTTTGCTCAGGATGGTGAGCGTAGTCGAACCATTTCTCGGCACCGAGTTGACGCAAGACCTTTGACGCTAAAAATCAACACTGGAGCGAACAAAAACAACCAGTTCACTGAAAAGCCCTAAACATAAAGAAAAACCTCTGTTAGTATTCTTAACAGAGGTTTTTAGCGTAACAGGTACTATATTAATCTCTCCGGGTATTAGAATTTCACGCCCAAGCTGATG
>DJVG01000050.1 GCA_002441095.1 Elusimicrobia bacterium UBA6262 | reverse complement strand
AAGCAGGCGCGCTAGCCAACTGCGCTACACCCCGATAAAATTATCAATCAACAAGTAATTTTTGTATAACTTTTTTCATCTTTTCTAAGGCTCGACCCCTGTGGCTGATCTTATTCTTAGTTTTCAGTCCCAACTGGGCAAAAGTTTTACCATACTCCGGCACCACAAAGACCGGGTCATAGCCAAAACCATGCTGCCCTTTCAACTCGGTACCAATATAACCATTTATCACGCCAGTCACAGAATGTACTTTCTCTCTGGGATCAGCCAAAGCAATGACGCATGTGAACTGAGCCTGGCGCTTACTTTTCGGTAAATCAGCCAACAACCGCAACAACTTTTTATTATTGTCAATATACTTGCATCCCGGGCCGGCAAAACGCGCAGAATAGACTCCCGGCGCGCCAGCCAGAGCGGCAACGGCCAATCCTGTATCATCAGCGAGTGCCCATTTTCCGGTATACGCGGCAATAGTCACTGCTTTTTTAATAGCGTTATCGCGTAAGGTTTCGCCGTCTTCATGCACTTCCGGCAGGTCAGGATAATCTTCAATGCTCAATATTTTTACTTTCAGGCCGCGCAGTAAGTGCCTGATCTCTTTGATCTTATCCCGGTTCTTAGTAGCCAGCACTAGTTCCATTAAGTTAAGCTCCACTCTGTTCCGCTAACTGATTACACAGATTAGAAAAGAGATTACACAGATTATTTAAAAGTATCTACTCCCAGGCAATGGAATAAGAACATTGGGGACTGCCATCGGCCCGGCAAGTAGTTTCAATGATCTTGACATTCTTGCCGCCGGCCAGCTCCAGCATTTTTTCAAAATACCCCAGCAATTTCCAACAGTACGCTTTATGCATATCGGCAAAATCTATAATATTCACGGTTACGATATTTTTGGTCTCATGCTGGGTAGTCAGTTTACCGGTATCGTACATATGGATCCAGAAATTCGGTAATCGGTTGATCGCAAACATCGGGTCAGCCGTAGTGACAAAAACACGGTATAATTTTGGGATGCCTTCTTCCGCTACAAACTGGCCTATCTTGCGGCATAACAGATAGTTCCCCTTACCTAAATGCTCATCAGCCACCCGGATAAGATCAATATATGGCTTCAAAGGAACCATTTGGCCATACATGATATTGCCTTCAATGACCTTCCTGGAAACAGCGCTCATTTTATTCAAGACTGCTGAATAGTTTTCATCACCAAAAACAGTTTTGAGATATTTTATAGTCGATATAACCATCTGCCCTTTAAGATTGCCCATTAAAAACCTCATGCTTTTTTCATTAAATATCGCTTGCAGAGAACAATAAACCGCGCTATATTTGTCCTAAGGGAAGTTGCAAGAGATGAAAGAGCTCTAATCGAGTTCTGTAAGTCTCGACCCCGGGATCAGGCGCAGTAGATGCTTATATACAAGCTCACTTGCAGCCACAAACTCTTGGGATCGCAATTTACCAGAAGGAATAAAAAGAACCACAACTAAATAGCAAGGATTAAAATCCCTTGCACTTCCCTATTAAAAGCAGTTTCGGGTTGCGAGTTGCGAGTTAACTCAAAATTCAAAACTGTTTTTTTATTTTAAGGCTTCTTTCTGCAGCTTTAGCAGCTCAATAATGCCTTTTTGGGCTGACTGCAGCAATTGATCCAGTTCTTCCTTGGAAAAGGTACTATTTTCCCCGGTTCCCTGCACCTCAATGAATCCCCCATCACCAGTCATGACCACATTCATATCCACATCAGCCTTGGAGTCTTCTTCGTAGCAAAGATCTACCAATATTTTCCCGTTGATCAGGCCTACGCTGACAGCCGCGACCTGGTTTTTTAGCGGCAGGACACTGATCAAGCCCTTGTCTTTCATGGTGCGCAAAGCCTTGACCAGGGCTACATAAGCTCCGGTAATGGAAGCCACCCTGGTCCCGCCATCAGCCTGGATCACATCGCAATCAAGTATTATGGTCCTTTCGCCTAATTGCTTTAAGTCCACGCAGGCACGCATAGCCCGGCCGATCAAACGCTGTATTTCAAAGGTGCGTCCGGACAGCTTGGTGCGCTCACGCTGGTTGCGCGTATTGGTAGCCCTGGGAAGCATGGAATACTCAGCAGTAACCCAACCAGTACCAGTATCTTTCAGGTGAGGTGGGACTTTGTTATCCACGCTAGCCGTACAGATCACCTTAGTTTGGCCCAGTTCTATCAAACAAGAACCTTCCGCGTGCTTGATATAATCAATCGTGATCTTAACCGGCCGTATCTTTTCATTAACCCTACCGTCACTGCGTACCATTTAACCTCCGAGTCAAATACAAACTCTAATATCTAAGCTCTAAATTCTAAACAATTTCTAAATCCTAAATCTAAATTATTAAACGTTTTGATATTCTAATTTCGAAAATTTGATATTGTTTAGTGTTTAGATATTCGATATTAGGATTTGTCCTTAGCTTAGTGACTGTAAATTATCTTCCAGTTTTTGCTTATTTTCTTTTATTTCCACGGCCTTACCTTTAACCCGGTTTGTTTCCGCTAAAGGCGCCTTATGCATGAATTCTTTATTGCTGAGTTTTGCTTCTACTTTTTTAAGCTCTTCACCCAGCTTGGCAATTTCTTTTTCCAAGCGCTGCCGCTCTTTGTTGATATCAATAATATCGGCCAGGGGGATATATATTTCCATGCCCGCGACTACAGCAGTAGCTGCGCTTGACGGTTTGGCCATATCTTCGCCTAAACTCAAAGTCTCAAGCCGCGCCAGGATAGAAAGGTACTGTATATTCCCTGCCAAGACTTCCTTTTGTGCACCGGAAACCTTGATCATAGCCTTTATTTTCTGGGCAGGATTGATCCGCATTTCACCGCGGATATTGCGGATAGCAGATACTGTATCCATCACCAGGTTCATCCGGGCTACAGCCGGCTCATCAATATATTTTTTATCTATCTCCGGCCATTTTTGCGTCATTATACTTTCTTTTCCCAGCGACCAGCTACTAGCGACCAGCAACTGCTTATTCTGCCAAATTTCTTCGGTAATAAAGGGCATTATAGGATGCAATAGCTTCAGTATACCGTCCAAAACATAGATCAAGACCGCTTGGGCGATCTTCTTAGTTTCTTGTTCTTCCTCTATATAGAGCCTGGCTTTAACTACCTCCAGGTACCAGTCACAGTATTTGCTCCAGGTAAATTCGTATAGCAGGCGTGAAGCCTGGCTGACATCATAATTTTCCAGGGCCTCATTAACCTCGCCAATTAGTTTCTGGAATTCGCTCAAGATCCATTTATCTGATAACTCCAAATGGGCGGCAAGAATATTGTCTAACCCGACAAAAGTTCCTTCTTTCAGGTTCATTAATACAAAACGTGACGCATTCCAGAGCTTATTGCAAAAATAGCGCGCAGACTGGAAAGATTCATTGCCCAGCTGCAGGTCACGGCCCCTGATACCATTGTAGGCGAGGGTAAAACGCACGGCATCTACGCCAAATTGCGCGCTAAGGTCCAATGGATCAATAACATTACCCAGGGATTTACTCATTTTCTTGCCGTGGCTGTCACGCACAATACCATGGATAAAAACATCGCTATACGGG
>DJVG01000035.1:2884-8379 GCA_002441095.1 Elusimicrobia bacterium UBA6262 | reverse complement strand
ATCACCTCCATTTGAAAAGTTAACGTGGGGATAGAGTAACGCGCTCTGAGAGCGCTCCGATGTCCATCGGAGAGGCCGTCCCGATTCAAATCGGGATCACCTCCATTTGAAAAGTTAACGTGGGGATAGAGTAACGCGCTCTGAGAGCGCTCCGATGTCCATCGGAGAGGCCGTCCCGATTCAAATCGGGATCACCTCCACTTTATAACAGAGGATAATTATGAATGATGACCAGGCTAAAAATAGATTTATGGTTATGCGCCAGATATATGAATTAACCGAAGGAGAGGAGAGTCACGCAGTTCATTTTAATAAAATAATGGAGTATGTAGGAGCTAGCCCCGGGTTACTTAAAGATATTATTCATTACTTGGAAAATGAAAAACTGATCATTTTCCAAGACCCCGGAAATCTAATCAATATCACCTCTGCTGGCACCGAAGAAGTAGAAGTAGCCTTAATGGAGCCCGATAAAGCCACTGCGCATTTCCCTGCCCGCGGCAATACCAGAGCTAAACAAAATATGGACCTGCAAATGCAACAGGAAAGCTATGATCGGGCTCATACTATCACGATCGGTGAAAATCGATACAAAGACCTAAAAGAATTATTGCAGGTGATCTCTGCTTCATTAGAACAACTTAACCTAACCACCGAGCAAAAAGCCAAAATGCTGACGGAAATAAACACCATTCAATCTCAAATGGCATTTATGAAGCCAAGCACCGGGATTATTCCAGAAAGTGTGGTTAATATAAAGAGGATATTAGAAAGTTCTGCCCGCACACCCTTAGAATACGAATTGCTCACCAAAATCACCAGCATCATAGGATAAATCATGAGTTATTTAGTGTTAGCCAGAAAATACAGGCCTCAGGTCTTCAGCGATATTATCGGCCAAGAAATAGTGACTCAAGCCTTGCAAAACGCTATTACCAGCGGCAAGATCGGCCAGGCCTATCTGTTTTCCGGTCCCCGGGGAGTGGGCAAGACCACAGCTGCCAGGATTTTTGCCAAAGCACTGAACTGCAAAAAGGGCCCGATAGCTGAACCAGATAACACCTGTCAGTTATGCCAGGAAATTACGGAAGGGAATTCTTTGGATGTACTGGAAATTGACGGTGCTTCTAACCGGGGCATTGATGCGATTAAAGCCCTGCGGGAAAATGTTAAATTCGCGCCTTCTTATGCCAGATATAAGATATATATTATCGATGAAGTACATCAGCTTTCCAATGATGGCTTTAACGCTCTCCTTAAAACCCTGGAAGAACCACCGCGGCATATTATTTTTATTTTCGCGACTACCGAACCACAGTCAATCCCGGAAACTATTCTCTCCCGCTGCCAGCGTTTTAGTTTTAAGCTGATTACTGCTGCAGTTATCGAAAAACACCTTAAAACCATTGCGGCTAAGGAAAAAATAACGATCTCTGATGAGGCTTTGAATATTATTAGCCAGTCGGCACAAGGCAGTATGCGTGATGCTCAAAGCACCCTAGACCAGGTAATATCTTTTGTGGGGGCGGGGCAAGAAATAGCAGGCCATACAGTACGCTCTATCCTGGGAATTACCAGCCAGGAATTATTGCTAAAATGCAGCGGTGCTATTTTTATGCAGACGGCAACAGACATATTAACATTGATCAGCGAAGCCCAGGAGCAAGGACTGGATCTGTATCAGCTAGCCAAAGACTTGCATGGGCATTTCCGTAATTTAGTAATGGCTAAGATCAGCGCACAGCCCCAGGAATTAATCACCTTATCCCAGGAAGCCATTAATGCTCTTAAGGACCAAATTGAGCCAGTACCGGAAGAAGCTTTGCTTCATTATATTGAGTTGCTGGAAACATTGGAGCGGGATATGAAATATACTGACCAGCCGAAGATCGTACTGGAAATCGGCTTATTGCGTATTGCCCGTCCTTATATCGCCATAGATGAATTGATCGGCCGCCTGGAAGCGCTCGAAAAAGGCAATAGCGGCAATAATACCGCTGCTAAACCGCTGGTAAAAAAAAGCCCCCTGCTTAAAGCCGAAGCAGTCCCTGAACAAAAAGCTGTTGTTGGGAATACGCCATTGCGGCAGCAGTGGGATATAGTACTGGAAGAAGTTCGTAAAAAGAAACCTGGACTGGCCGCATCTTTAGGGCAGGCCAGGGTCAAAGATCTGTCCGGCACAGTACTAACCGTGGAGTTTGGCCAGCAAGATAAATTTCAGAAACAGACTATTGAACGCGCTGACAATATTAAGATAATTGAAGCAATTGCCCGGCAGGTTTTCCAAATCCCGATAAAGATCGCCAGCATCACCAGTGCTGGCAGTACTATACCGGCAGAGCTGGCTGGTGAAGAAGAGATTATTTTAGAAGAGGAAGAAACAGTATTAAACGGGGACAATCTTCAGGCCCCGGCAATAGACACTGCTCCAGCCGAAGGGGACCCGGTAGTACGCAGGGTCCTGGACATATTTGGCGGAGAAATAGTATCTAATAATATAAAGAAAGGGGAATAAGCAGAGTGGATATGTTTAAACTGCTAAAGCAGGCCAAAGAAATGCAATCCCAGATGAAGAAAGTACAAGAGGAACTAAAAAATAAAACCATTCAGGTTGATACCCAAGGCGTGCAAATTATGATGAATGGCAAGCAGGAAATACAATCGTTAAAGATCACACCTGAACTGCTCAGTGGGGCTACTACGGATAAATTGGAAAAAGTATTTCTACGCGCTTTTAACGAGGCTATAACTAAATCACAGGAATTAATGGCCAGTGAAATGAAGAAAATATCCGGGGGCCTGAATATTCCGGGATTAGGGTAGCGAGGCTAATATTTCTTTGCATTTGAAGGAATGGCTTTGAGTCGAATACAAGGAGCGACGACGCTGGCGTATCTGTAGATACGTCAAGGAGAAGCAACACAGTAGTCGGCCAAATACATCCTTCCCTACGGGCGGGGCTCTTTTTCCCTGCTTCGGCGTTACTCGTCGTTTACGTAGTGCTACTACGCCTCACTCCTCGTGCCTTGAATCAGGAAAAAATAGTTCCCGCAAATGTAAAGAAATATTAGCCTCGCTACCCTAGGATAACATAAATATGGTGTATCAGATCCAAAGTCTCCAAAAATTAGTTGAAGCTTTGCATCGGCTGCCTGGCATCGGGCCTAAGACAGCTGAACGGCTGGCTTATTATATACTGAAGACCAATAAAGAAGAAGTAGTAGACCTGGCTGAAGCGATCAAGCTGGCCAAAGAAAGCATCCGGTACTGTTCCACCTGCAATAACGTGACTGATACAGATCCTTGTGCCATTTGCCAAGACAGCGAGAGAGATCATGCCATGATCTGTGTAGTGGAAGAGCCATTTGATGTGATCGCCTTGGAGAAAACCAGGGGTCATAAAGGAGTATATCACGTACTCTTAGGGGCACTTTCTCCTATTGAAGGCATTGGTCCGGAAGACTTAAAAATAAAAGACCTGCTTACCCGTATCGGAAAAGATAATGTGCAAGAAGTGATCATTGCTACTAATCCCAATGTAGAGGGTGAGGCTACAGCCCTGTATTTATCACGCTTGATCAAGCCTTTAGGCGTTAAAGTTATGCGGATAGCCTACGGCTTACCAATTGGATCCAGCCTGGAATATGCAGATGAAATGACCTTAAGCAAAGCCTTAGAAGGAAGAAAAGAGCTTTAAAGGTGATTATACAGATTTTAAAAAAGGATTACACAGATTTCTTAAAGGTAAGATTTCTAGTAGAAATTCTTATTATATTTTCTCTTATCATGGCTGGGGCGCTGCAAGCCCAGGAAGCTGTATACGCGCGGCCGGACGAAGAGTATATGGATGCAAACTTAAAGGAGAAATATAGCGATATAAAACAAGACACCCTAAGATTTTTAGATGAGCGCCGGTCTTCTATAACCGGCCTGGTAGAAAGTTATCAGAATTCCAGCTTGTATTATTATCTTCCTGCAGATGACATTTTTGAGCCTGGCCATGCACCCCATTTAGCACACCAATCCTTCACCTACGACATAGCCACCGCCGCCATGGTCTATATCTCCTGCGGGAAACAAAAAAAAGCCCGGCAGATCCTGGATAACATGGAAAAAGAATTTTATCGTCTGAAGAACGGGGCGCCAGGCTTTTATACTTCTTATTTAAGTGACCAGTTAGACGGAAATGGCCATTTGGTGATCGGTATTGATGGGGACCGGGTGCATGTCGGGCCCACTATGTGGGTTGCTTTGGCCGCGATCCAGTATATCAGGATCACCGGGGATGGAAGTTATTTACCCTGGGTGATAGATATGGCTAAATGGGTTTCCACCTTGCCCCATTTCCTTTTCAAGGATAACCAACAAGGCGCAGTTTCTATGGGCACTGGGTGGGGGCCGGACTGGAGCAAGGTTTATTCCACGGAAAATTGCATAGACTATTATTCCATACTAATTATCCTGCAAAATATATGTAAACAATGCTCAGATCCGGTAAAACAAGAATTTGCTGAACGGGGTTTTACAGACAGGGTAATTTCCCGCGAATTGGCTGGATTGAAGCGTTGGTTTAAGGAAGTAGCCTATAATAAGGATAACGGCGGGTTTAATGCCGGGTATAATGAATCAGGGATTGACCCGACCAAAGCCTTGGATACTATTTCTAACAGCTTATCAGTGATCGGCCCGGTGCGCTTGACCAAATGGGAAATTGATCCCTTCAAGCTCATAGAATTTGCCGAGACCTATTTGCTGGTTAAGGATACAATTAAAGAGAAATCAATAGAAGGATTTGACTTTACCGTCCCGCAAGAGATTAATAACTCCCGTAAACGGCTCATTTGGATAGAAGGGACAGCGCAAATGGTGCTAGCCTATAAGATCATGTCTAAATACAGTGCCAGTATCGGCCAGCAAGCGAAAGCTGAGGAATATAAGAAGAAAGCTATTAAATTTTCCCAGGAGCTGGATAAAATAGCCTTATTAGTCCGTCTCCCAAAGCATGCTCTCCCGTATACTTCTGCTAATCCCGGAGATAAGGAACGGCTTATCACCTATCAGCATGAATGGGAGATACCCCGTGCCCCTGATGGGAAATGGGTAGGATCGATAGCCAGTACTGCCTGGCGCTTTTTTAGCCTGACTTATTATAATCCAATGATGTTGGAAAAAATAACCTTTAAGTTTTAGTGTGTTAATGACTAGACCTTGACAAAGCAAGAGAAATCTGATATACTTAATTAGTTTCTTCGGGGTCTCTGGTGGGTTAATAATATCAGAGGCCTATTTCATTATATCAAAAGGCAAAAGGAGTATTTTAGTATGGGTAAATTAACAGAGATCCGTTGGCATGGCCGTGGCGGCCAGGGAGCAAAAACAGCCGCCCTGTTGTTTGCTGATGCCGCATTGGGTGAAGGCCTATATATACAGGCTTTCCCGGAATATGGCCCGGAACGTATGGGCGCGCCAGTACAGTCTTTTGACCGGCTCAGTGA
>DJVG01000035.1:0-2845 GCA_002441095.1 Elusimicrobia bacterium UBA6262 | reverse complement strand
GCCATCATCATTAATACCAGTGAAACGCCAAAGGATATCAAGGCTAAGCTGGGGTTGACCAAAGGAAAGGTATATACGGTTGATGCTTCAGCTATTTCCCGCGAAACCATTGGCCGGGATATCCCCAATACTCCTATGTTAGGGGCTCTGGCTAAAGTAACCGGCTTGATCAATTTTGAACGCATGGTGGAAGATAACCGCAAAAAATTGACGGCTAAATTCAAGAATCGTCCAGAAATAGTGGAAGGCAACATTAAATCTATTCAACGGGCATACCAAGAAGTGAAAGGCGAGGAGTAAATATATGGCAGATATTAAAGTAGAAAAGAAAAAAGGTTGGAAAGACTTGCCAGCTTGCGATTACCTGGAAGCGGGTAGTGCGGCGGCGTTTGAAACCGGGGACTGGCGCAGTGAAAAGCCAGTATGGATCCCTGAAAACTGCATCCAATGCTTATTTTGCTGGGTCTATTGCCCGGATTCATCCATAGTGGTGAAGGATGGTCAGATGACAGGTTTTGATTATAAACATTGTAAGGGTTGTGGTATATGCGCGACAGAGTGCCCGGGTAAAAAAGGCAATAAAGCTATTAAAATGGAAGCTGAGAAGAAGTAAATGGAGGATATAATATAATGTCAGAAAAAAAGAATTTAAAAGCAAAAACAGGAAATGAAGCCATGGCTGAAGCCATGCGCCAGATCAATCCTGATGTAGTAGCTGCCTATCCTATCACCCCAGCTACTGAAATAGTACAGATTTTTTCCCAATTCGTGGCTGATGGCTTGGTCAACACTGAATTTGTCGCGGTAGAAAGCGAACATAGTGCCTTGAGCGCCTGTATCGGTGCTTCCGCGGCCGGAGCCAGGGCCATGACCGGGACTTCCAGCCAGGGGCTGGCACTGATGTATGAAATGATGTATATTGCATCAGGATTGCGGTTACCGATCGTGATCGCTGAAGTCAACCGCGCTTTGTCTGCGCCGATCAATATCCATGGCGACCAGAGTGATACTATGGGCGCGCGCGATTCCGGGTTTTTACAGATATATTGTGAAAATTCCCAGGAAGCATATGACAGCATGATCCAGGCAGTAAGGATATGCGAACATCCAGATGTGCTCTTACCGGCTACCGTATCAACCGACGGATTTATTATCAGCCATTGCATGGAAGCCATTGAGATCCTGCCAGATGAACAGGTAAAAGAGTTTGTCGGTATGTATAAGCCAAAAAACTGGCTGCTGGACGTGGATCATCCTTTCACCCTGGGAGCGATAGATCTCCAGGATTATTATTTTGAACATAAGCGGCAGGAAATTGAAGCTATGCGCAAAGCGACCAAAGTGATCAAAGAAATTGGCAAAGAATTCGGGCAGAAATTCGGCCGCAGTTATGATATGATCGAGACCTATAAATTAGAAGACGCTGACGCTGCCATTGTAGTGCTCGGTTCAACCGCCGGCACGGCGAAAGTAGTGATAGACGAAATGAGAAAGCAAGGCAAAAAAGTTGGTATGCTCAAACTCAGGGTTTTCCGGCCTTTCCCGTTTGATGATATCAGGGAAGCGCTGAAAAATGTCAAAATAGTAGGTGTAATGGACCGGCATGACGGATATAACGGTTATGTCGCGCCGGTTTGTTCTGAGGTTCGGTCCTGCTTATATGAGTTGGACAAAAAACCGAAGATCGCCAGCTATGTCTATGGTTTAGGCGGACGGGACATTACTTTAGAAATGATCACCGAGATCTATGAAGAACTATTGAGCGGCAAAACAGATAGTAATGCGAAATATATTGGCGTGAGAGAATAACCCAGCGACTATGCTCAGGGTTAATAGTGAGTTTATCGAACTATTGGGAGGATAAGAATACATGGCAAATCTAAAAGAATTATCTAAAAGGCCGGAATTACTCAGTGGCGGGCATCGGCTCTGCTCTGGTTGCGGGGCAGGTATTATTGCCCGGCAGGTGATGATGGCGGCTGCAGACAGGCCAGTAGTCGTAGCTAATGCTACCGGCTGCCTGGAAGTATCTACGACCATTTACCCGTTCAGCGCCTGGAAAACTTCATGGTTCCACAGCGCATTTGAAAACGCAGCAGCTTCCTGCAGCGGTATGGAAGCAGCGTATAAAGCTTTAAAAAGAACAGGAAAAGTTGATAAAGACATCCGTTTTATTACTTTTGGCGGTGATGGCGGCACCTATGATATCGGTTTTCAGTCTTTATCCGGAGCTATGGAGCGCCGGCACAGGATGTTGTATGTTTGCTATAATAATGAAGCCTATATGAATACAGGTATCCAAAGATCTTCCGCGACTCCTTTGGGGGCATATGCTTCTACTTCCCCGGTAGGTAAAGTGAAAAAAGGGAAAGAACAGATCAAAAAAGACTTGACCAAAGTCATGGTCGCGCATAATATTCCTTATGTAGCACAATCTGCAGTCGGTTATTGGAATGACCTGATTACCAAAACACAGAAAGCCCTGGATATAGACGGGCCTACATTTATAAACGTCCTGCAACCATGCCGTTTAGGCTGGGGTTATAATCCGGCAGACACAGCGGTCATTGGCCGGCTGGCAGTAGAGACATGTTTTTGGCCGATCTATGAAGTGGTAGATGGTAAGTATAAGATCAATGTAAAACCTAAAGAAAAGAAACCAATAACCGAGTATTTAAAACTACAATCAAGATTTAAGCATCTATTGCTTCCGGAGAATGCCGGTTTAGTGGCGGAGATCCAAAAGAATATTGACGAAAACTGGGCTTGGTTGCTAATGATGGAAGAATGTACGAATAGAGCAGGTGTATAGCTCTAAAGGTGTAGAGGTGTAAAGTAAAAGCAA
>DJVG01000007.1:16791-17090 GCA_002441095.1 Elusimicrobia bacterium UBA6262 | reverse complement strand
GGCTGATATTGCCCATATTGCCGGCCTGGTCGCGGCCGGCCTGCATCCTTCACCAGTGCCGTATGCGGATTTTGTGACAACCACCACCCATAAGACTTTACGCGGTCCCCGCGGTGGCATGGTCATGTGCCAAGAAAAATTTGCCAGGGACCTGGACCGGATAGTCTTCCCCGGCATACAAGGCGGGCCATTAATGCATGTCATTGCGGCGAAAGCTGTAGCTTTCAAGGAAGCTCTGGGCGATGAATTTAAAACCTACCAGAAACAGATCGTCGCCAATGCCAAGGAATTGGCCCAGG
>DJVG01000007.1:0-16776 GCA_002441095.1 Elusimicrobia bacterium UBA6262 | reverse complement strand
CCATCTGATGCTGGTCGACCTGCGGGCTAAAAAGATGACCGGCAAGATAGCCCAGGAAGCATTGGATAAAGCTGGTATTACCGTCAATAAGAATACTATTCCTTATGACCCGGAAAAACCTTTTGTCGCCAGCGGTATCAGGGTGGGTACGCCATCTATTACCGCCCGGGGTATGAAAGAAAAGGAAATGGTCCAGATCGCCAAATGGATCAACCAGGCCCTGGCAGTCCATGATAATAATGATGCACTATCTAAGATCAAGGCTGAAGTGAAACAACTATGCCTGAAATTCCCGATCTATCAGGAAAGACTAAAATAAGTTCCGGGTTTCGAGTTCCGGGTTGCGAGTTTTGATATTTATTTAATAAAGAATTTATCCTAGACTCGTAACTCGCTAACTCGTAACTCGCAACTGTGTTGAGAGGTTTTTAAATTGACTTGGAAAATGGGTTCGATCATCTATGCGGTTTTTTTCATGGCTCTGGCCTTGAGCTGGCTGATCACGCCTTATATTATCCGCCTGGCTACCCGGCTGAAGGTAATGGACCAACCCGAGGACAGGAAAATACACAAAACTCCTATCCCCCGCTGGGGCGGCTTAGGAATGTTTATCGCTTTTACTTTGGCGGTGCTTTTATGCTGGCTTATATTCCCGTATTTCCGGCGCTTGGCCAGTTTTGCTACCTCAAGATTCTCGATGAGCTCCCAAATAATCGGTATCCTGGTCGGTGGGGCTATCCTGCTCATTATTGGTACCATAGATGATAAGTATGGTTTGCCGGCCATAGCGAAACTGTTCGGGCAAATTCTGGTGGTCCTGGTCTTGATCAACTACGGGATCAAGATCAGCGGCTTTGCTTTGCCTTTTTTTGATTTTTTGCCTTTTAAATCTATCTTGATCACCCAACTGGTGACAGTATCCTGGTTTTTGTTGTTTATTAATAGCGTAAATTTCAGTGATGGCTTGGATGGATTAGCCTGCGGTATTGTCGCAATTTCCTCTTTCACCTTCCTGGCAATATCAGTGCTGATGTGGGGCAGCCAAAAAATCCTGGTAGTGCAGAACCTGAAACTTGCCGCTATCCTTTCGGCTGCCCTGGCTGGGTCCTGCCTTGGTTTTCTGCGCTACAATTTTTTCCCGGCCAAAATATTTATGGGAGATACTGGCAGTATGTTCCTGGGGTATATGCTGGCCGTGATCACGACTATAGGTACCTTAAAAACCACCGCGGTCATTGCCTTGTTCATCCCGATGCTGGCCTTGGGACTGCCGCTGATCGATATCAGCCTGACTGTCTGGCGGCGCTGGCATAGTAAGGTTCCTATGTTTGCTTCTGATCGGCAGCATTTGCATCACCGGCTTCTGGGTAAGGGATGGACCCAGCGCGAAATAGTGTTATTAAGCTATGTCTTGAGCGGTATACTGGGTATTTTTGCCATATTGTTGACCATTTATAAAGGAGTGACTAAGTGATCAAAGTCATTGCCGTGTTTGGTACCAGGCCTGAAGCAATTAAGATGGTCCCGGTCATTCATCAACTCAAAACTCCCTGCCTGACGGCAGGCAGGAAAACTCGTAAATTTAACGTAAAAGTTTGTGTCACGGCACAACACCGGCAAATGCTGGACCAGGTATTGAAAATTTTCCGCATTAAATGCGACTATGACCTGGATATCATGCAAAAGGCCCAAAGCCTGTATCAGATCACGACTAATGGATTACTGAAACTGGAAGAGATCTTTAAAAAAGAAAAACCGGATATAGTCTTGGTGCATGGCGATACAACAACTACCCTGGTGGCGGCACTGGCCGCGTTTTATGAAAAGATACCAGTGGGGCATGTTGAAGCCGGTCTGCGTTCTTTTGACAAATTCAATCCCTTCCCGGAAGAAATAAACCGGCGCCTAGCTGATGTACTGGCTGATCTTTACTTTGTGCCGACCCGCTGGAGCGCCCGAAACCTGAAGAGAGAAGGGATCCCCGATAAAAATATTTACATCACCGGCAATACCGTGATCGACGCGCTGTTAATGGCCCTAAAAGCTCCCTACAAAGACCAGAATAAACAGCTTAAATCCCTTGATGCGCGGAAAAAGATCATCCTGGTGACCATACACCGGCGGGAGAATTGGGGCGCTCCGTTAAAAAATATCTGAACTGCCCTGGCCAGGATCGCCAGCCGCAACCCTGATGTGCAGATAATCTACCCGGTACATCTCAATCCGCAGGTCAAGAATATTGTTTGCGCCGGTTTGCACGGCCGGCCGAATATTTTAATCTGCGCGCCGCTGGATTATCTTGATTTTGTACATGTTATGCAAAAATCATACCTGGTCGTGACTGATTCCGGTGGTTTGCAGGAAGAGGCTCCGTCCCTGGGCAAACCAGTACTGGTGTTGCGTCAGGTAACAGAACGGCCGGAAGCAGTGAAAGCCGGGACAGCAAAAGTAATTGGCACCGATACTAAGGCTGTATACTATGAAATATCCAGGTTGCTCTCTTCTAAACCTGCCTACCAGAAAATGGCCAATGCCGTAAATCCTTACGGGGATGGCCGGGCCAGCGAACGGATCGCCAAAGCTATCCTTCAATATTTTAAAAATAACTAAAAGGGTCCCTGGATGAAAAAGTTATTATTGTTTACGCTACTTTTTTTTACTGGTTGTGGCTGGGCTGTTAATGTTGGCCCGCCGGGTACACAGCCAGCTAACCCTTTGCCCAAGACGGCCGGGGGGTTGCCGTTTTTGAGCCAGGCCATATTTGTCAATACGAATGCCTTTTCCTGGCCTGACCTGCAAGGCAAGAAAATACTTATCGCTTTTTTTGATTTTAATAATGATGATGAAAACCAGCTGATCCCGTCATTGAATAATTGGTACAGGCAATATAACCGTCTTAATGTGGAAATAGTAGGAATTCATGTCCCGGCTGAAAGGGAATTTTTTTCACTGGCTAAATTGCGCAAGACTATCGCCGCCAAGCGGATAAAATTCCCGGTCATCGTGGATAGCGATCACCTGATCTGGGCTGGTTTGAGCAGGTATGAACTGGTACAGGTTGATAAACTAGGGTTTATTGAGAAGAAATATAGTGAGCCTATTGATCCCTTGCAAGTAGCCGCTGACCTGGAAAACCAGGTCAAACAAGAACGGGGTATTGCGGCTATTCTTGAGCCGGATATCCTGTGCGGCGCGGAAAAGGGCAAGATCGGCAACAGTGCTGATATGCACGCCTATGTTCCTTTTGCCTTTACGCAGGCCGGCAATATTCCTGTCGCCGGGGTAATTTATTTGAACGGGGTATGGACCGCCAGGCAAAAAAGCTACTTCTATGAAGGTAGTGCCGGGGAATCATCTATAGCGTTCCGGTTCTTTTCTTCCAATGTCAGTATTTTGGCGCAACGAGGCCGGGCTAAAGTTACCCTGGATGATCGGCCAATCTCTCCATCGTATCAGGGAGAAGACATTAACACAGATGGGTCTGGAAACACCTACGTTCAAGTCAGTGCCAAGCGGTTATATAATGTGGTCAGGGATTTACCCTGGCCAGCTACTGCTTATACCATCAAATTCTATCCCGTGGGAGAATTTGAAATTTTCAGGATCCTGTTTCCCGTGGGAGACAACTGGAAACTCCAATGAAGCACACCCAGAAAGAACAGGCAATTATCAACCTTGAGCAAGCTTCCTTTGCGTATCGCCGCTCCCTGGCGCCAGCCTTAAAAAAAATTTCTTTTAAAGCCAGAGCTGGTGAAGTCATCGGTATTATGGGGCCGACCGGAGCCGGCAAGTCTACGCTGGGTTTGTTACTCAACGGCATTATTCCTCATTTTGTGCCTGGTATTTTATCAGGCAGGGCTTTGATCGACGGCCAAGACACAGCTAAATTAGAGCCGCGGGATTTGGCTGCCACGGTCGGAGTGGTATTCCAGGATTTTGAGACGCAATTATTTACTACCAGCGTGGAACTGGAGGTGGCCTTTGGCCCGGAAAATCTATGCCTGCCGGTAGATATTATTAAAAAGCGGGTCCATGATTATCTCAACCTGGTTGGTTTATCCGGACAGGAGAAAAAAGAACCGGCAAACCTTTCTGGCGGGGAAAAGCAGCGTTTAGCCATTGCCGCGATCTTAGCGCTGGAACCAGCGGTCCTGTATCTGGATGAACCAACTACTGACCTGGATCCAGCCGGCAAAAAAGAAATACTTTCCCTGATCCGGATCCTGCAGCAGAAAAGGAATATGACCTTACTGCTCGTGGAGCATGAAACTGAACAAATTCTTGCCTGCGACCGGGTCATCATCTTAAAGGGAGGGGAAGTAATTACCTCTGGCCCGGCCAGGGAAGTCCTTTGCCAGAACCAGGCCGTAGAGCAGCTGGGCATTAAACCATTACAAGTCAGTGAAGTGTTTGCCGATGTGCCTGAGCGTGAAAGGCCATTAACCCTGGCAGAAGGATTAGGATATTTAAAACAACAAAAGTATAATTGTGCCGAGGATAGATATAAAAGTTTCGTTCAGCATGATCAGCGGGAGTATGGCCCGGTGGTGGTTGAACTGGAAAAGGTCAGTTACAGCTATGGTGGTATCCCGGCCTTAAGCGGCATAAATCTATCGGTCAAGAAGGGTGAATTTGTCGCTATTCTGGGACAGAACGGCAGCGGTAAGACTACCCTGCTCAAACAGCTGAACGGTTTACTACTGCCAGGACAGGGGATAGTACGGATCAACGGCCGGGACACGAAGGAGGATCATCCTGCTACTTTCAGTGCTGAAGTTGGCTATGTTTTCCAGAACCCGGACCATCAAATAATCATGGAAACAGTGTATGATGATGTAGCGTTTGGCCTGCGTTTTAATAAAGTGCCGGAAACTGAGGTGCAACAGAGGGTCCAGGAAACATTAGCAGTAGTAGGATTGACTGGCCTGGAAAAGCAGGATCCGTTTACTTTGACCAAAGGGCAGCGGCAGCAGGTAGCAGTAGCGGCAGTACTGGCTAACCGTCCGGATATCCTGGTTTTTGATGAGCCGACTACCGGTTTGGACTACCAGGAATTACGCCGGCTGATGGAATTGGTCAATAAATTAAACCAGGCAGGACACACTATTATCATGGTCACCCATTGTATGTGGATCGCTGCTGAGTATGCCCGGCGGGTCGTGATCATGGACAAAGGACAGATAGTATTAGATGGACCGACCAGGGAAATATTCACCCAGGCTGATAAGTTACAGGCCTGCCAGTTGGCTCTGCCGCCAGTTACGCTCTTAGCTCAGCAATTAGGCAAGACCGTGCTTTCCGTGGCCGAATTCAGGGAATGCTTCATGAAGACAAATTCGAAATACTAAACTCTAAATTCTAAACAATATCGAATGATCAAAATTAGAATTTGTTTAGAATTTCGAAATTCGAATTTAGGATTTGATTTTTCATAAAAAAGGGGGTATACTATAATGGTTGAAGAAAAAAAACCGGTTGAAAACCAGCTGCAGGTAGAATTAGACGACCAAACTGCCCAGGGTGCTTATAGCAACCTGGCTTTGATCACTCATAATGAGACTGAATTTGTGCTGGATTTCATTTTTGTCCAGCCGCAGCAGCCCAAAGCTAAGGTCAGGGCCAGGGTGATTTCCTCCCCGGCTCATATCAGGCGGTTCCTGGATGCACTGACGGAGAATATTAAGAAGTATGAGCAGAAATTCGGCGAAATAAAGCCCATGGTTACACCTGATGATCGCAGCCGGATGATCCACTAGAAATAACGGATATCAGGTAATCAGGGGACCAGGAGGAAGAATATCAGGACATCAGGATAGCAGGTACTTACCTGATTTTCTGGTAACCTGATACCCACCACCTGATACCCTGATATTCTGATAACCGAATAGTAAAAATGGAGGAGAATATGAAGATACTGTTATTCATAACTGGAACAATATTATTGTTAACGGTGCAGATCGTTTCAGCGGCGCCTACAGAGCAAGGTGTATTAAACTTGCTTGATGTCATTAACAAGCCGTTAAATGGAGTTGTTTCCACCGGCCTGGTAGGCGGCGAGCCGCTTCCCGGTTTGCCGAATTTTACCCTCGGTACCGGAGTAGCCGCCTATAAAGTTAATTATGAAGATATTAATACCGGCGAATCCAAGAGTACCTATTTTCCGACAGTTTTTGCTACCGTCCGTCTTGGCTTGTTTGGGGGATTTTCCCTGCCTGCGGTCAGCGGTATCGGATCGCTGGCTATCGGCGCGAGACTGGGAGCTATTACCGCCGGTCCGGAAAATACCGTGACTGTGACCGGAGGAGAACTGAGAGTCGGGCTGCTGAATGACAGCATCAGTACCCCTGGCGTGAGTGTCAGTTTCACGTATAACCAGGTTTCTGATATCAAATTTGGCCAGGATAATGATGATGCCCAGGCCGTTATTAAAGCTCATAATATGGGCGTGAAAGCTGTCGTGCAGAAAGAACTGCTTATCTTTACGCCCTATGTCGGCATTGGCCAGGAACAGTTCAGTACCGAAGCTACCTATAGGATAAATTCCCTGAACCTCAATAAGTCCTGGGATAAAGATAGTAGTGAGACCCGCTTCCTGGCTGGTGTGGAAGTATCACCGGTCCCGTTTTTCCGGCTGGGACTTGAATATAATACGATCGGCGGCGATTCAGCTTACGCCCTCTCTCTCCGTTTTAAGCTTTAAAAAAGCAATAGCAGTTATAAGTTAAAAGTGTTAAGTGTTAAATTTAGGTGAAATACCTTAACTTACAACTTATAACTTCTCACTTTTCACTTTGTTAAAAAAAACGCTTGACAAATATTTCACTATACTATATATATATTGGATTGTATTAATTAAAAATATGGATTAACTATGAATGCTAAGCAGATTCTGGAAAAAGTAAAGCAATTCTTCAGAGAAGTAGCGGCTGAAGGCAAAAAAGTATCGTGGCCCTCAAAGCAGGAATTTATTGGGGCTACGGTGGTAGTTATTTTTGCGATACTGGTTATTTCAGTGTTTATTGGGCTGGTTGATTTTGTGCTTTCCAGGTTGTTTGGCCTGATTATGTAAAGGTAAAGGTTAAAGATAATGGCAAAGCGCTGGTATGTACTGCACACCTATACAGGGCATGAAGACCGGGTCAAAGAGAATTTACTCAAACTGGTGGCTACCAAAAACCTGACTGATAAAATTTTCAATGTCCTGGTTCCTACGGAAGAAGTCGTAGAGATCAAAAACAATAAGAAAAAAGTCTATACCCGCAAATTTTTTCCCGGGTATGTATTGGTAGAAATGGAAATGGACGAGCAATTATGGGGGGTGATCCGCACCACCCCGGGTATTACCGGATTTTTAGGTGGTACTACCCCGGTTCCCTTACCAGAAGAAGAGATCAACAAAATACTTGACCTGAGCAACCGGGAACATACTGCTAAGCCTAAACCGGCGATCATGTTTGATAAGAATGAAAATGTGCGTATCATTGAAGGTCCGTTTGCCAATTTTGCCGGAATTGTGGAAGAAGTGAACATGGAGCGGGGCAAGTTGAAAGTCATGGTCACGATCTTTGGCCGCGCTACACCGGTAGAGCTTGATTTCCTGCAAGTAGAAAAAATATAGTAAGTAGGATTACAGTGATTCTGAAAGGCGATTACGGTGATTTTATTTGCTCTATCACTGTAATCTTTTAATTATCACCGTAATCATCTTAAAATAGGAGTTTCGCAATGGCTAAGAAAGTAAAAGCAATCGTTAAATTACAGATTCCCGCAGGAGCAGCTAACCCGGCTCCTCCGGTTGGACCGGCATTAGGCCAGCAAGGCGTAAATATAATGGAATTTTGCAAGCAGTTCAATGCTAAAACAGCTAACCAGGAACAAGGCATAATTATTCCGGTGATCATTACGGTTTTTGAAGACCGCAGTTTTACTTTTATAACTAAAGTGCCTCCGGTAGCCATATTATTAAAGAAAGCAGCCGGGATCGCCGTAGCCAGCGGAGAACCGAACCGTAAAAAGATCGGCAAGGTTTCCAAAGAGAAAGTAAAGGAGATCGCCAACCAGAAAATGGTTGACTTGAATGCCAAGGATCTGGAAGGGGCCATTCATATGGTCGAAGGCACAGCCAAGTCCATGGGTATTGAAATCGAGTAAAAACAGTTCCGAGTTGCGAGTTCCCTGCCTTTCGGCAGTGCGAGTTTACGGGTTATAGATTAAAAGCTTTACAATATATATAGTTTCAAAACTCGTAACTCGAAACTCGACAACACGTAACGTTTTTTAAATCGTGGGAGGTCCGATGTCCATCGGACCGCTACTACCACCAGGAGGAAGAAAATGAGTCATGGTAAGAAATATACTAATGTAGCCAAGCTGGTTGACCGCAACAAGATCTATACTTTAAAAGATGCTTGCGAACTGGTCAAGCAGACGGCCACGGCTAAATTTGATGAGACTGTAGAACTGACCGTATGCCTGGGTATTGATCCAAAACAAGCTGAACAATCTATCCGGGGCGCGGTGGTTATGCCTCATGGTACCGGTAAAAGCAAAAGGGTGCTGGTAGTGGCCAAAGGTGAGAAAATCAAAGAAGCGGAAAACGCCAAGGCAGATTTTGTCGGCGCTGAAGATATGATCGAGAAAATTGCCGGGGGCTGGTTGGATTTTGATGTGATCGTAGCGACCCCGGATGTCATGAAGGACCTGTCCAAAGTTGGTAAGGTATTGGGACCAAAAGGCTTGATGCCTAATCCTAAAGTCGGCACCGTCACCTTTGAAGTGGGCAAGGCAGTAGGAGAAATTAAGAAGGGCAAAGTGGAATACCGCGCCGATGCGTCAGCAGTGATCCATAGTATTGTGGGTAAGGTCAGCTTTGCCGCTAACCAGCTGGAAGAGAACGCCAAGGCTTTGATCGAGGCGGTAGTTAAGGCCAAGCCGGCAACGGCTAAAGGGCATTACATTAAATCCATGTCCCTTTGTTCAACGATGGGCCCCGGGATCAAACTCGACTCCACCCAAGTCCTGAACTCATTAAGTAAGTAGTTTTAATCTGCGCTGCGTCCGCCGCGTCTTATTGGCGGAGAATCGTTTTTGTTAAAAAAAATACTTGACAATATTTGAAACATCTGATATTATGTATACATAGTCTAAGAAGCAAGGTATCCCGATGCTTTCTGATCGGGATTAATTCTTTTGCTAAGAGCCTGCCGAGACAGAGAAGTCAACACAAAAAAACTTCCATCGGTTCGGTGTGAAGTTTTTTTCTTTTTATAAGATAAGGATGAAAAAATGCCAAAAACAAAACAAGTTAAAAAAGAAGTAATGAATAGCCTGAAAGACAAGCTCCAGAAAGCGACTGGGGTTATTGTCACTGAATACCAGGGGTTGAACGTGGGGGATCTCAATGACTTGAGAAGTAAATTGAGAAAAGTTTCCTGCGAATACCATATTATCCAGAATACGTTGCTGCATATTGCCAGCAAAGATACAGACTATACCGCGATCGATGACACCCTGACGGGTCCGACCGCGGTTTGTTTTGTTTATGGGGATCCTATTGGCCCGGCCAAGGTTATTATGGATTTCAAAAAGGACCATGAGAAGTTAAAAGTCAAAGCAGGATTAATTGAAAAAAAGGTGGTGAATGAGAAAGAGTTAAAATCGTTGGCCAGTCTGCCTAACCGGCAGGTATTGTTGTCCATGCTCGTATCCAGACTGCAGGCGCCGTATGCTAACCTGGTTTATGTCCTGAACGGACCCCTGCAAAAGCTGGTAACCGTGCTGGATGGCATCAGTAAAAATAAAGCGCAAACAAGCGCATAATCCCCGGGATGGGATATAATAAGGAGGTGCAGTACATGACTGCCATAACCAAAGATCAAATGATTGAGTCTATCGAGAAAATGAGCGTGCTGGAATTAAGCGAGCTAGTCAAGGCGTTGGAAGACAAATTCGGCGTAAGCGCTGCTCCAGTAGCAGTTGCCGCTGCCGGTGTGCCGGGAGCTGCCGCCGCAGTTGAAGAAAAAACTGACTTCACCGTCATGTTGACCGGATTTGGCGCCAACAAGATCGGCGTCATCAAAGTGGTCAGAGAGCTGACCGCCCTGGGCTTGAAAGAAGCCAAGGACCTGGTAGAAGGCGTACCCAAACCAGTGAAGGAAGGCTTGACGAAAGAACAAGCCAATGAAATGAAGAAAAAACTGGAAGAAGCCGGCGCCACTGCTGAGCTTAAATAAGCTAATTTTTACCTCAACGTTACCGCAGTTAGCTAATATATAGGTAAAAAGTTTCTCTCTCTACTCTTTTTTAAGCAGAGAGTTAAACTTTTTATAATAAACATGTTTTTTTAACGAAAGTATGAGGTTCAAATGAGCAAAAAGAAGTTGAATTTTGCCCGCATTCCCTCAATAATGGATCTCCCTGATCTATTGGAAATACAGAAGAAATCATATGCTGAGTTCCTGCAGCAGAACGCTGCTCCGGAGAAAAGGAAATACCACGGACTCCAGGCGGCCTTTAAGGACATTTTCCCGATCGCTAACTCGACGGGAACTTTGTCGTTAGAATATGTTAATTATATCCTGGATACCCCGCTGTATAATGAAGATGAGTGTATCGAAAAGGATATGACCTATGCTTCACCGCTCAAGGCGAAGATCCGCCTCATTATCAAAGATGCCGAAGCCAGGAATAAAGTCAGGGAAGTGACCGAGCAGGAGATTTTTATCTGCGAACTGCCGCTCATGACGACCACCGGGTCCTTCATCATCAACGGCGCACAGCGGGTCGTAGTGAGCCAGCTGCACCGGTCACCCGGCGTGATCTTTGAAGAAGATGAGAATAATGCGATCTCTTCTTACGGTAAGAAACTTTACACTGCCCGTGTCATTCCGTACCGCGGAGCCTGGGTGGAGTTTGAATTTGACATCAACAATGCTCTTTTTGTGCGGATCAATAAAAAACGCAAATTTCCGGTCACTATGTTCCTGCGGGTCCTGGGCTATGAAACTGATGAAAAGATCCTCAACCTGTTCTACACCAATGAAGAGATCAAGGTCCGGGATTCCCAGGAAAGCCGAGACCGGTTGATCGGCAGTTACCTGGCCAGCGATGTGGTTAATCCCAAGACCGGCGAGATACTGCTTGATGCCGCGAAAGACATCACCAAAGAACTTTATGATCTCTTGTTGAAAGAGAAAGTAGACAAAGTCAAGATCGTCAAGATCGATCCTCAGGTCAATAATGTAACCATTCTCAATACGATCAAAAAAGACCCGTTCAAAGCCAACCACGATCCCAATATGGAAATTTTCAAAAAACTGCGCCCCTTTGATTTTCTCGGGACCGAAATGGCCCAGAATTACCTGCAGGAACTGCTCTTTACCAATCCCAAGAAGTATGACCTGGGTAAAGTCGGACGCTATAAGCTGAATAAAAAATTGCACCTGGATATCGCTGATACCAAACGCACGCTGACGGTACAGGATATCATTGAAACGATCAAATATGTCATTGACCTGAATAACGGTATTTCTGAATTGAAAGACAGCCATGGCAAGATCATCGCCCGGAGAATTATTGATGATATTGACCATTTAGGCAACCGCCGTATCCGTTCAGTCGGGGAACTACTGGAAAACCAGATCCGTATTGGCCTATCCCATATGGAACGGCTGGTCCGGGAGAAAATGAACATCAAGGACCTGGAAAATATTACTCCCCGCGACCTGATCAATACGTCGCCTATCGTGGCCGTGATCAGGAAATTCTATGGTTCCAGCCAGTTGTCCCAATTCATGGACCAGACCAATCCGCTGTCTGAATTGACTCACAAGCGGCGTTTGAGCGCTCTCGGACCTGGCGGCCTGAACCGGAAACGCGCCGGTTTTGAAGTGCGCGACGTGCANNTGCACCCGACCCATTATGGCCGGATCTGCCCGATCGAAACTCCGGAAGGGCCGAACATTGGTTTGATCACCTCGCTTTCCACCTATGCCAAAGTTAACGAGTACGGATTTTTGGAAACTCCTTATCGTAAAGTAAAAGATGGCAAAGCGACCAACGATATAGAATATTTTACCGCAGACGATGAAGATGAAGTGGTAGTAGCACAGGCCAACACCTTGATGGAAGAAAAAACTGGGAAAATATTGGATTCTCAAGTATTGACCAGGCTTCGTGATTTCTTTCCCTTGCTGCCGCCCAACGAGATCGCTTATATGGACGTTTCACCCAAACAGTTGGTTAGTATTGCCGCTGCTTTGATCCCGTTCCTGGAGCATGATGATGCGAACCGCGCCTTGATGGGTTCCAACATGCAACGCCAGGCAGTGCCGTTGTTATTCCCGGAAAGGCCGTTTGTAGGCACGGGAATGGAGCAGAAGATCGCCGTGGACAGCGGAGCCGTGATCCTGGCCAAGCGGGAAGGTATTGTCCGTTTTGCCGATAGCGAAAAAATTATCATCTGGGGCGAAGGAAACGGCAGTAGCCGGGATAATGGCGGCAATGGCGATATCGATATCTATTATTTGAAAAAATTTGTCCGTACCAACCAGGATACTTGTGTAAACCAGCGGCCAATAGTGCAAGCCGGTGATCATGTCAGCAAGGGCACGATCATTGCTGATGGCGCCGCGACCGATGGCGGGGACCTGGCCCTGGGACGCAACCTGCTGGTAGGATTTATGACCTGGGAAGGTTATAATTTTGAAGACGCAATCCTGATCAACGAGAGGTTGCTCAAGGAAGATGTCTTTACCAGCGTGCATATCACTGAATTTGAGATTGAAGCCCGCGATTTGAAGTTGCGCGCTGAGGAAATTACCCGGGATATTCCCAATGTCGGGGAAGACACCCTGCGTAATTTGGATGAGCGCGGGATCATTCGTATCGGCGCTGAAGTCAGGCCCGGAGATATTCTGGTAGGGAAAGTAACGCCTAAGGGAGAGACCCAGGTTACTCCTGAAGAACGGCTGTTGCGCGTGATCTTCGGCGAAAAAGCTGAAGAAGTCCGCGATGCCAGCTTGTATGTGCCGCCGGGAGTAGATGGCAAGGTTATCGGTGTTAAAGTCTTTTCCCGTAAGGAAAAAGGCCGGACCAAAGCCACTGAAAAGAAAGAAATAGAACGCATTAATAAAGAATTCCAGGCTGCCGTCTCCAAGATCAAGAGCGATACCAGGAAGGATATGGAGCGGGTAAAGACTGATCTGGCCGCCGCTTTAAAAGGCCAGTCCAAAGGTGCCTCCAAACTAAAAGCAGAGGCCAGGGAAAAGACTGAATTCTTTGAGCGCATGGCTCTGCTCATGATCGAACAGGCGCGGCGCGAAAAAAATATAGCGATCGACCGGTATAAGAAAGGCGATGAACTTTCCGTAGAAGTCAATAAGCTGGTCAAGGTTTATATCGCTTCCAAGAGAAGGATCTCCGTAGGCGATAAAGTGGCCGGACGGCATGGTAACAAAGGTGTTATTTCCAAAGTGTTACCGGCTGAAGATATGCCGTACCTGGCTGATGGGACGCCGCTGGATATTATTTTGAATCCTCTGAGCGTGCCTTCCCGTATGAATATCGGCCAGATCATGGAAGCAGAGTTGGGCTGGGCAGCCAGTAAGCAGGGATGCGTCGCCGTTACCCCGGTATTTGACGGAGCCAGGGAATCAGAGATCCAGGATATGCTGGAAAAATCCGGCTTACCGCGTGACTCCAGAGTAACACTTTATGACGGCCGGACCGGGGAAACATTCCATGAAAAAGTAACAGTAGGACAGACATATATATTGAAACTGGCGCACTTGGTTGATGATAAGATGCATGCCCGTTCGATCGGGCCATATGCCCTTATTACCCGCCAGCCTCTTGGCGGTAAGGCTCAATTCGGCGGACAACGTTTCGGTGAAATGGAAGTATGGGCCATCGAAGGATATGGCGCTGCTTACACGCTGCAGGAATTCCTGACCGTGAAAAGCGATGATATCAGCGGCCGTACCCGGATGTATGAGGCTATCATCAAAGGCGAAACACCGCCTCCGCCAGGTACCCCGGAATCATTCAAGGTCCTGATCAAAGAGTTACAGGGATTAGGCCTGAATGTCGAATTGCTGAAGAAGTAACTAGGTAATGATTTATAGTGCTTAGCTTGACTGAGCACTGATAACTGATCGCTGTTCGCTGATAAAAGGAGGACAACGTCCTTGTCCAAGAAAGATAAAGAACCGAAAGTTAAAAAAATATCGCTGAAACAGTCTAAAGACAAAGGCATGCTGCTAAACTATGATAATTTTGACGCCATGAAGGTCACTTTGGCTTCCCCCGACCAGATCAGGACATGGAGCTATGGGGAAGTGAAAAAGGCCGAGACCATTAATTACCGCACTTTTAAACCGGAACGCGACGGCCTTTTCTGCGAAAAGATCTTTGGCCCGGTGCGTGACTGGGAATGTTCCTGCGGCAAGTATAAATGGGTCAAGCATAAAGGTGTCATTTGTGACCGTTGCGGCGTAGAAGTGACTGAGTCAAAGGTCCGGCGCGACCATATGGGCCATATTGAGCTGTCCGTACCGGTGGCGCACATCTGGTTCTCCAGAAGGCTGCCCAGCCGCATGGGTTTGCTCTTGAATATGCGCGTGGGAGAGCTGGAACAGATCGTCTATTATGTCAGCTATGTAGTCATAGATCCAGGCAATACCTCGTTGCGCAAAAAACAATTATTAAGCGAAGAAGATTACCAGAAATACCGCCAGGAATATAAGGGCGCGTTTAAGGCCGGCATCGGCGCCAGTGCGGTCAAGGAATTATTGAAAGATGTCAATATGGCCAAGACGGCAGTGGAATTAAGAGAACGGATCAAGAACGAACAGCCTGGGCCGAATAAAATTAAATTGATGAAGCAATTACGCATCATTGATTCTTTCATGCACTCTGGCAACAAACCCGAATGGATGGTCATGGATGTTATTCCCGTGATCCCGCCTGACCTTAGGCCATTAGTGCCCCTGGAAAGCGGGCGTTTTGCCACCAGCGATCTGAATGACCTGTACCGCCGTATTATCAACCGTAATAACCGTTTAAAACATATACAAGACCTGGGCGCGCCAGAGATCATGATCAATAATGAAAAGCGCCTGCTCCAGGAAGCAGTGGATGCCTTATTCGAGAATGGCGCCCGCGGTCGCATCGTGACCGGAGCTGGCAACCGTCCGCTGAAATCACTCAGCGATATCCTTAAGGGAAAACAGGGCCGGTTCCGCCAGAACCTGTTAGGTAAACGCGTGGATTACTCTGGACGTTCCGTGATCGTAGTCGGCCCGGAACTGAAGCTGAACCAGTGTGGTTTACCTAAATCAATGGCCTTGGAATTATTCAAACCTTTTATTATCAAAAACCTGATCGAAAAGAATGTAGCGCATACTGTTAAAAGCGCCAAGCGCATGATCGAGCAGCTGCGCCCGGAGATCTGGGATACGCTGGAAGAAGTGATCCAAAACCATCCGGTACTGCTGAACCGCGCGCCGACCTTGCACCGGTTAGGTATCCAGGCTTTTGAGCCAGTGCTCATTGAAGGAAAAGCTATCCGCATCCATCCTTTGGTTTGTACTGCTTTTAACGCTGACTTTGACGGAGACCAGATGGCTGTGCATGTGCCTCTTTCCATCGAAGCCCAGCTGGAAGCCAGGATATTGATGATGTCCAGCAATAATATATTATCGCCGGCCAGCGGCCGGCCAATAGTTACCCCCAGCCAGGATATGGTATTGGGATGCTGTTACCTGACCAAAGAAAAAGCCGGTGACCTTGGTGAAGGCAAGATCTTTGCCGATGCCGATGAAATTTCAGTAGCGTATGATAATGGTATAGTCGGACTGCATGCCAAGATCAAAGTCCGCCTGCAGGGACAGATCATTGCGACAACTGTCGGAAGGGTTATCTTTAATGAGATCCTGCCGCCGGAGTTGCGTTTTGTTAACCGGACTATCACCCGGCGTGAATTATCCACCCTGATTTACGATTGTTATACCAAATTGGGTAATGCCCAGGCTGTGACCATGCTGGATAAGATCAAAAAGATCGGTTTCCATTATGCCACAGTATCAGGCATGACCATTAATCTGGATGATATGAAGATCCCGAAGGAAAAGAAAGAACTGATCGGTAAAGCCCAGAAAGAAGTCAACGAGATCGAGCGTCAGTACAAGAAAGGTATCATTACTGATGTGGAACGCTACAACAAGGTGATCGATATCTGGACCCACACCACCGATAAGGTCTCAGACATACTCTTTAATGACTTGAAAGCTGAAGATGATTTTGCGATCGCGCCTGGCCGGGCCAAGTTTAATTCCATCTTTATGATGGCTGACTCTGGTGCCCGCGGCAGTCGTCAGCAGATCCGTCAGCTGGCTGGTATGCGCGGCTTGATGGCTCGGCCGCAAAAGAAGGTCACCGGCGAGATCGGCGAAATCATTGAATCACCTATTACTTCTAACTTCCGTGAAGGATTGACAGTATTAGAGTACTTCATTTCTACTCACGGCGGCAGAAAAGGTCTGGCTGATACAGCTTTGAAAACTGCAGACGCCGGTTATCTGACCCGCCGCTTGATCGACGTGGCCCATGATGTCATTGTCACTGAAGAAGACTGCGGCACGGTCAACGGTATCCGCATCGGCGCCTTGAAAGAAGGGGATGAGATCATTGAATCCCTGCGCGAACGTATCGCCGGCCGGGTGAGCCTGGATAATGTGGTCAACCTGCTAACAGACGAGATCATTGTCCAGACCGGGG
>DJVG01000067.1 GCA_002441095.1 Elusimicrobia bacterium UBA6262 | reverse complement strand
TTATGGTGCCAGGTACTATGATCCAGTACTGAGAAGATTCATTACGCCGGATACGATAATTCAGAGTCCGTATGATCCGCAAAGCTTGAATAGGTATGCGTATTGTAGGAATAATCCGCTAATTTATACTGATCCTACAGGGCATTGGAGTTTAGGTAATTTTGTTCAATCAGTATTTCAGGCTTTGCCCTATGCTCTCACATTCACTAATCCCTATGCAGCGGTAGCCATGGGAACAATGTATTCAATGCAGAGTACAGCAGCAAATGGAGGAAGCGATTCAGACGTACTTAGATCTGGAGGAATTGGACTTGCTTCTTCTGCTATAGGGCAAGGAGTGGCACAAGGGATTGCACCAGCGGGAATCGGAGAAGGGTTTGGCAGAACGGTGGCAGCTGGGGCAGCGGCTGGATTTGCTTCAGGCGGAGCAGGGGCCATCATGAGCGGGCAAAGCGGAGCAAACGCCTGGAAAGCCGCGTACCAGGGCGCAGCGCTGGGAGCGGGGACTGCTGGCGTGATGTGGGGGATAACCCAAGGCAATTCAGAGATAGCCCTGTATAGAGAAGCTGTTAGTAGTTACAGACAAGCGGTAAGGAGTCTGGATATAAACCAGGGTACGATGTATGCAGATGCTTCGCTTTCAGCTACAGATTCAGGTTGGTCTCCTACCTTGCCAAGAGTATCAAGATGGACTGGGAGGATATTGGCACAATCTGGATATAAGATATCAGGAAGAACATTAAGTATCGTAGGAGCAGCAATAGAACCTGGTGGGATGGGAAAGATGACAGGTATAATTGCAGGTGGAGCAACTGGGGCTAAGATAGGTACAATATGGGGAACAATTATAGCACCGGGCCCGGGAACATTTATAGGTGGAGTATCTGGTGGTATTATTGGTGGAATGATAGGAGGAGAGTTTGGTAGTTGGTTTGATTATCCTGGTGCAGGACAATTAAATTATAACGAATAGGAGGGATATAATGTTTAATAGTAAAAAAGTTATTAGTATTATAACTCTAATAATCTGTTTAATTTTTATAATTCTTTCTTTGTACGGATATTTCATTTTGAAGCGAGCATCTTTACAAATTTTAATATTAACCATCTTGTTCTTTGGTATAGGTATAGTAGGTGAAATTGTTTCGCTTGTCTCAAAACATGAGGGATGGTTCGTAAAGAGACAAGATTTAAGTAAAAAACAGAATATTTTGATGGCTATTTGTGTTTTTGTTTTTGCTATTTGTCAACTATTGGGTGCTTTGATTTTTAATATTCATATTTTTTTAAAAACAATTCTTTTTATAGGTTTTTTATTTTTTAGTGTAGGGTCTGTAATTTTTTTGATTAAACAAATTAAACAAGAAAGATAGAATGCCGCCGCTGGCACCAATGGGGGTGTTATCAAGCAACGGGGTCACCAAGCAACGGGGTCAGGCACTGAATCGTGAATCTTGTTGACAATATAATAGATTATTGGGTAGTATCAGCTCATGGCCAGACCATATAGACTGCAAGGCGAAAACTATTTTTATCATATCACCAGCCGGGGAGATGACCGGAAGAAGATCTTCATCAGTGATTATGATTACCGTAAATTCATGGATTATCTGCTTCAAGCCAAGAAGAAACATAACTTTTACCTCTATGCCTATGTGTTAATGAGCAATCATTATCACCTGCTAGTAGAAACCACCAAGCCAAACATCTCTAAAATAATGCAAAATGTTAATTCCGCCTATACTACCTATTACAATATCAAACGTCATAAATATGGGCATGTCTTTCAAGGTAGGTATAAATCTATTCTAGTGGATAAGGATAGTTATCTTTTGGAGTTGACCAGATATATTCATTTGAACCCGGTAAGAGCCAAGATGGTTAAAAAGCCAGAGGAATACAAGTGGTCCAGTTATAAGGGATATCTCACAAAAGAAGGAGATGGTTATATAGACAAGGCGCAGATCAGCCAGGTAATTACTCTAGATGCAATGAGGTATCGGGAATTTGTTGAGGAAGGAATAAGCCAGAAGATAGATCCTTTCAAAGAAGTATATGGTGGGTTTATATTAGGAAAGACCAAGTTTATCAAAGAGAAGCTGAAGGAATTGAAGGATCAGGTAGAAAGCGGGGATTATACTGATAAAAAGGAAATAGTCGGGCACATAGGCATAGAAGAAATAGCTGAGGTTATAGCCCAGGAATATAAAATAGAACTGGAAGAGTTGAGGCAACAGAAAAACAGGCCTTCTAAGGAAAGGAATTTAGCTATATATTTGATGAAAAGGGTATCAGCCCTTAGCAATATTGAAATAGGTAAATATTTTAATATCTCTAGTACTGCAGTGAGTAAAGTTGTGGGGAATGTTGAAAAGGAAATGGCAGGAAAGAAGCAATTTAAAGCAGAGATTGAGAAGCTACTTTCACGATTCAGTGCCTGACCCCGTTGCTTCTTACAATGTAGGCAACATTACCGATATCTACAATGCGGTTGCAGTCAGCACCAGCACCTTCACCTATGATGATATAGACAGGCTAACCTCAGCCATAGGTCCCTATGGGACTCAGAACTACTCCTATGACTCTATAGGGAATAACACAGACTCTGGTATTACCCCCAATATGGATAACAACGGCAATGCCATATTCTATAACAACAAGACCATAGACTACGATNNACACTGTAACCGAATTTGCCTATGATTACTCAGGACAACGAGTATACAAGAAAGTTAGCTCAGGGACTATTACTACTGAAGACTACTATGTAGGAAATATCCATGAAGAGAAATACTTTGTAGACAGCAACAGTCCAGCAGTATCAGCCAGTACTACAACAGTGACCTATGTCTATGCCGGCTCTATGCGTATTGCTAGCTTAACTACTCAGGCGACAACAACCGGGACAGAGAGTAATACATTCTATTACCATGGGGATCATTTAGGCTCCAGCAGTATCATTACCGATGGATCAGGCACTGTGGTTAGGAATATAACGTATCAGCCTTGGGGTAACATCCAGAGCAACACAGAGGAATCAGGAGCCAACACTCCCGATCCCAACCACAAATTCACCGGACAAATACTTGACGATTCCACAGATTTATACTATTATGGTGCCAGGTACTATGATCCAACCTTAAGAAGATTTATCACACCGGATATTTATGTACAGAACAAATATGATCCTCAATCGTTAAACAGATATAGTTATGTTCGAAACAATCCACTTAAATATACCGATCCTTCGGGTCATTTCCTCTGGATACCTGTTATGGTTGCGGCAGCAATGGGTGGTACTCACGGAGACATCTTTGATATTCATGCTTGGCGTAGTTTTGACGTAAAAGCAGCAGCGATATCAGGTTTGGCAGCAAGTGTGGGCCAATATGCATATGTAGGCGCTGGAGGAGGTTTCTGGGGTAATGTTGCCGCTGGAGCTTCCGGAGGATTTGTAAATGGAGGATTAACCTCGGGAAATTTAGGTAGTGGATTCCAGGGGGCTTTGAGTGGGGGCATATCTGGAGGCTTGAACTTTGGTATTGCCAGCGCAGTTCCAATGTTTAGTATGAAAGGTAACCATATTGCAGTTTCAAATCCTATCACTGGCGCTATTAGCTCGTATATGACAGCAAAGATAATGGGAAGTGATGATCCGTGGAAGGCAGCGCGTACTTCTTTCTGGTCAGCGACATTGACTAACATAGGAACGATGTCATATAACGCATTTAAAGAGAATCCTATTCCTGATATTAAACCAGGAAAAGCCCATTATGGCGGAAGAGGTCTGGGACCGGTGCCAGCAGCTTTGAGGACAGTGTTTTCTATTTTTGGAATCCAGCACTCATATTTTATGGAACGATATGGAGCTACAACAGAAGCATACGTTGATGATAATATGACGGTAGCTCACTACGGTAGCGGTCATGAGGCTAGTTCAGGGAATCCTAATAACAGAGGTTTTGGCACTTGGGAAGATCCAGCAAGCATGAATGCCAGCGATATATCAATGACAGGCGATCTCGGTGGTACTTACAATAAGTTTACGAATAATTGTAATAGCTGGACAGTAAAATTCTTATGGTAAGGAGGAAGCAATGAAAATACAGTATATTATTTTATTGGGAATATCGCTTGTGCTTACTTCATGTTTTGCCAAAGGATTGTATAAGCCAGAAGAATATGTAAAAATGAGTGATGAAGAAATAAAATCACTTATGTTAAATTATACACCCATTGGAAGTGATAAGGAGTCTGTTAGAATAATCGTGAGAGACAAGATTGGGATAAAACCGAAAAATAAGTATTACAGCAATGGATTTGGTGCTATTTTGGCTATTCATGTGACTAAAATATTTAAAGAGCCTTATACAAGAATTTCAGTGGATTGGATCTTTAATGAAGAGGATAAATTAACTGATATTGAGATACATCGTATAAAAGCGATGAAATAGAATTGAAGTAATTGTTTTAAGTTTATTGGATTTCAGGGACGTAGTTGCATAGTTTCCTTTTAAAGCTAAGAGGCTGGTGGATTATATTCATCAGCCTTTATTTTTTCTCATCTCATCACCTCCTATTTACGCTCACCGGGCTCGCTTCGCCGTCGCAAAGCTCCGTCGTTGGGTCGTCTAACGACGCCCGTCCCCGCTTTAGCTCTGCCGTGTTTTATTCTTCCTGCCATGATCGGAAAAGCTGCGACTTAGGCTCGTATCCCCGATTAACATCGGGACACGGCCAACCCCCGCCTGAATGAGAATCTTTCGGCGGGTTGATCCGATAATGACGTCATTATCGGACATTGGCCTTACGAGTCAGCCGCGGACGTCCCTAAAGGGAGGGTATAGGGGACGTAGTTAACTATTTAACTATTGACAAGAGTCATTGAGTAATGCTAATATTCCACTATGCCAAGAGACAAAAGACTAGAACTGCCCGGAGCAATATATCATGTGATAGTTCGTGGACTAGAGCGCCGGGAGATATATAAGGATGCTGTTGACCGGAAAGAGTTCTTAAGGCGGTTGGAAAAAGGCCTGCAGGATACCGGAGATCAATGCTGTGGTTGGGTGTTAATGCCCAACCATTTTCATTTATTGATCCGGAGTGGGACCAAACCATTAAACGAATTAATGAGAGGGTTATTAACCGGATATGCCTTGTATTTCAATCGCCGGCATAGGCGTAGCGGGTATCTTTACCAGGGTAGATACAAATCCATACTCTGTCAGGAAGACGCCTACCTGCTTGAACTGGTAAGATACATACATTTGAATCCATTAAGAGGCAGACTGGTAAAAGACCTAAAAGAGCTCAATAGCTATCCCTGGAGCGGGCATACCGTGATCATGGGTAAAAAAAAGATCTCTTGGCAGGAGACGAAGGAAGTATTAGCTCTCTTCAGCCAGAGTAAGCATGAGGCAGTGGCCAGGTATCTTGATTTCATTAAAGATGGTGTAAATATGGGGAAACGGGATGATCTGACAGGCGGTGGTTTAATACGCAGTGCCGGAGGCTGGGAAGGGGTATTTCGCTTAAAGAAAGCCAAGGAACGGTGGCAGGGAGATGAGCGTATACTGGGTGATGGGGATTTTGTCAGTCAGGCGCTTAATACTGCTGAAGAAGATTTTAAACGAAGGGAATTGTTAAGGCAAAAAGGCTGGAATTTGGAAAAGGTAGCGGATAGGGTATGCGCTTTGTTTAAGATCGAGAAAACCGAGCTTTTACAACGTAGTCGCCTGAATAATATATCCAAGGGGCGGGAGTTATTAGTTTATTGGAGCAATAAGGAGTTAGGTATAAGCGGGAGGGAAATAGCTTCCTATTTAGGAATAAGCTCGGCCGCGATAAGTAAGAAAATACGGCTAGGAGAAAAGTTAGCGAGGGAAGGCAAGTATAAGTTAAATAGTTAACTACGTCCCTCATAACACAATGCCCAAAGGGGCTGGAATTTGGAAAAGGTAGCGGCTAGGGTATGCGCTTTGTTTAAGATAGAGAAAGCCGAGCTTGTACAACGTAGTCGCCTGAATAATATATCCAAGGGGCGAGAGTTATTAGTTTATTGGAGCAATAAGGAGTTAGGTATAAGTGGGAGGGAAGTAGCTTCCTATTTAGGAATAAGCTCGGCCGCGATATGTAAGAAAATAAGGCTAGGAGAAAAATTAGCGAGGGAAGGCAAGTATAAGTTAAATAGTTAACTACGTCCCTCATAACGTCTATGACCAGCTTGGCCGGGTGCTCAGCACTAAGAAAAGCATCACCGCAGGCAGTCATCCCAAAGAATATATTACTGGCTCACAGTACAATGCCTCAAGCCAGCAGACCAAGCTCAGCTATCCCAACAGCAAAGAAATGCTCTACGGCTACAACTCCAGCGGTGACCTGTTGACACTCGGAGACAGTGTTACTGATTTTGTCAAACATACAGAATACAACCAGAGCAAGCAGATCATCCAGATGGACTTCAACAATGACCTGACCACAGCCTATGAATATAACTGGAACAATCTGCGGCTAACCAAGCTCATTACTGGTAATACTTATGGATTCACCTTTACCGATCCTACATATATCTCTTATGATCGTAAGGATCATATTGCCTTCCGCTCCTTCCTTGACTCATTGAAGGGGGGTAAATAGCCATGAGAAAATACCTTACAGCTTTACACCTCTACATCTATACAGCTATCTTCCTGCTCCTGCCTGTCGCAGGAAAGGCCCAATGTATAGGGATTTCAGGGACGTAGTTGCATAGTTTCCTTTTAAAGTTAAGAGGCTGGTGATTTAATTCATCAGCCTTTCTATTTTTAAATATACCAGCAGAAGCAGCTTGCGGCATTACAGTTGACATTATGCATCTCTTATGATAAAATATAAAAATCTTGAAAGACTAAGGCTGATATGAAAATAGAAGATAAATTATATTCTATAGGCCAGGCCGCCAATATCACGGGAGTGAGACCCTATGTCCTGCGCTATTGGGAAAAGGAATTCAGCCTGATCCGTCCTATTAAAGGCGATGGGGGTCACCGGCTTTACCGGAAAGAAGATATTGAGAAGATCCTCTATGTCAAAGAATTATTGCATCAGAAAAAATATTCTATCGCCGGCGCCAAAAAGAAACTGCTGGAAGAGACCAAGGAAAAGAAACGGTCGGCGAGCAAAGTTGACTGGCACAAATTTACCAAGGAACTTAAGCGGGACTTGCGCAGTATATTAGCAGCAATTGAAAAATAGGAAGGTTTGAGGATTTTTGAAAACGGGGTGTAGCCCGCCTAACAAACTGGCGGGTAAACTCCGATGGCTATTTAAAAGAACACCTTAGATTCAACAGTTTAAAAATCGGGGTGTAGCGCAGATGGCTAGCGCGTTCGCTTGGGGTGCGAGAGGTCCCCGGTTCGAATCCGGGCACCCCGATTTTTAAGCTGTTGACGATAAGATGTTGAGTAGAACAGGAAACTGCTAATATTTTTGAGCGACATTGTCGATTTTAGTCAAAGCATGCTTGTAGACAATGAGGGTATCTTTAGGTTGCTGGATGCCGAGATTGTTTGAGCCCAAGGGGCGAGTTTCTCGGCACCGAGTTGGCCAAAGACCTTTGACGCTAAAAATCGACACCATAGCGAAAAAATGTTACAGTTGCCTGTGAAAGAAAATTGAGGTAATATGGTTCCGAAGAAGATCCTCTTTTTATATATCCATCCCGGCACAGGCCATGAATCTGCGGCCAAGGCCTTGCAAGAAGCGGTCCGCAATATTAATCCGCGCATCTCGACAGAAGCCATTGATTCCCTGCGCTATACTTATCCGATCTTGAGCAAGGTTCTCTCCAAGACCTATTCCGGCATTATTAAACGAACTCCGCAATTATGGGATTATCTCTATGATAATCCGGATATTGTACAGGCGACAGCTACTCTGCGTAATATGCTGGGCAAATTAAAACTGAAAAAAATTGAGAAGCTCCTGGCATATTATAATCCTGATGTAGTCGTCTGCACCCAGGCCGCGCCATGCGTGCTTCTTTCTGCCTATAAAGAGCAGACCGGCTGGCGCAAGCCGCTGGTTGCAGTGGTGACTGATTACCGGGCACATGCCTACTGGTATGCACCGGCTACAGACCTGTTCATAGTCCCTACAGGACAAACCAAACAGGACCTGGTCCAGCTGGGTATACAGGAAAAGAAAATAAAAATCCTGGGTATTCCCATCGACCCGAAGTTCGCTATCACCCAGGATAAAACATCAGCTAAGCAAAGAATGAAGTTTAACCCGTGGCTGCCGACGATCATGGTTATGGGCGGGAGCCAGGGATTGGGTCCGCTGGATGCGGTCATTAACCAGCTATCCAAAGTGCGGATGCCAGTCCAAACCATTGTCATCTGCGGCACGAACCGTAAACTGCGGCGGAAGATCAAACGCAAAACTTTCCATTTTGGCTCCACGATACGGATCATGGGGTACACTAAAAATATTGACAAGATAATGGATGCCTGCGACCTGATCATTACTAAGCCGGGCGGAATGACCTCAGCGGAAGCATTGGCTAAAAACCTGCCCATGATCATTATTAACCCGATCCCCGGACAAGAAGAAAAAAACAGCCAGTTCTTATGCCGGCAAAATGTCGCGATCAGGCTGGATGATATCACCAACCTGCAGCAGATCATCGAATACCTGATCCGCCATCCTGAAAAACTGGGAACCATGCAGGAGAACGCGGGAAAAACCGCTAAGCCTAATGCGTCGCTGATGGCAGCAAACGCCATATTAGAACTGTTGAGTTAATGATGTACTGGATCTATCTTCTGCTAAGATTTTTGGCCAGGCATTGTCCGCCTGGCTGCATCTCTGGCCTGTGCCGGATATTAGGTTATTGCACATACCGGCTCAACCGTCAGCAGCGAACCAATGTATTAGCCAATCTTGAGTATATATTACCGCCGGGAACAGGCATCAGCATCAGGAAAGAAAAAGCCTGCGCTGTGTTCATTAATTTTTATATCTATCTCTTTGAATTTTTTTCTCTTAAATCCCTGGACCGCGACCAGGCAAAAAAATTATTAGACCCAAACACAGTAGATCTATTTAGCCGCTTCTCCGGGGACAAACAGCCATTTATTATCGTGTCGGCGCATTTGGGAAACTGGGAAGTTGCCGCTTTCGCGCTTGATGCCCTGGGCTTTGTCAACAACCTGATCTACCAGCCGCATGCTGATAAAAGGATAGATGCTCTGTTCATTAATAACCGTGATTACCGCCATACCAGGTTAGTATCACTGGGAATGGGCCTTAAGAATGCTTTTAAGGGCCTCAAAAACGGCGAAATACTAACGATGGTAGGGGATTGGGGCATAGGAGACAGCACGGGGATAGAAGTCCTGTTTTTCGGACGATTAACCAGGTTTCCTTGCGGACCGGCTGAGATCGCGGTCAAAACCGGGGTACCGATCTTGCCTGGGTTTACTATCAGGCAAGGCCGCAACAAGTTTGCCATGGGCTGCACAGAACCCCTGAATTGGGACAAGCAGGCTTCAGCAGACGAGCAAATAAAAAGTATTACCCAGTCTTTTGCTGCTATGTTGGAAAAACAGGTTTGTTCTTATCCAGAGCAATGGCTGATCTTTAAACGGATCTGGGAGAGATAAATGATCCAGAAATTTATCCTCAAAACTTTAACCTTGATCATTACTCATATTATAGCCAGCCGTTTGATCTCTATTCCCATAGCTGTGGCTATGTTTGTAAAGTGGTACATAGCGGTCCTTTTTATTTTTGCCATGGATATCGCCCAGGTACCCATATTTTATTACATTTATGAGCGACCGCAAAAGATCAGGTTCATCACTGCCCGTCTTCGCCTCTGGCGGAAACGCTGGCATCTTAGAGGATACAAGAAACAGAGGATCATCAGGGAAGACCGGAATTTGCAGGCCCTGGTACTGAAAAGAGCGCAAAAGTTCGGCCAATGGGGAGTCGTGTTAGTATCAGCTATGCCTTCTTTAGGCGGCGGAATGTGGACCGGTGTGTTGCTGGCGCATCTGCTGAAAATAGACAAGAAACACAGCTACCTGTTATTGGCCACCGGCAGTCTGATCAGCTGCCTGGTCCTGGCCTTGGGCTTTGGTGGAATCAAAACTATCATTATGCATCTGTGGAAATTAATCACGGCGGGGTGAAGCCTTGAGCACAGAATTTGACCTTTATGTTGCGGTTCGCGAAAAAATGGTACGAGAACAGATCGTAGCAAGAGGCATTAAGAACCAGCAGGTAATAGATGCTTGCCGTAAAGTACCGCGGCATAAATTCCTTGACGTTAAATTCTTACCTGAAGCCTATAGCGACCACCCGCTGCCGCTGGTCCAGGGGCAAACCATTTCCCAACCCTATATAGTGGCGCTAATGACTGAATTATTAGAGCTGTATGGGAATGAGAAAGTATTAGAGATCGGCACAGGCAGCGGCTACCAGACTGCTATCCTGGCTGAATTGGCAGATACGGTGCATAGCGTAGAACGCATACCAGAGCTCAGCCAGGCGGCCCGGCAAACATTAGCAGAATTAGGTTATAAAAATATTGAGTTACACATAGGAGACGGCAGTACCGGGTGGCAGGAACAGGCTCCCTACGACCGGATCATCGTCACCGCCAGCGCACCGAATATTCCCCAGCCATTACTAGACCAGCTCAAGGAAAATGGGAAAATCGTCATTCCCTTGGGATCAAATTTTGGGCAGGACCTGGTGGTAGGGGAAAAGCATAAAGGAGAATTAAAAATATTCAATTATGGGAAAGTCGTTTTTGTGCCATTACTGGGAGCTTTCGGCTGGCATGAGGAAAAGGAGCAGTAGTGACTGCGCAGATCATTGATTTTTTAAAACGCGCTTTTTCGCCGGAAACAGTGATCCTGATCGTTTCCGCGTTACCGATCAGTGAATTAAGAGGAGGCATCCCGCTGGCCTTATCCTTCGGGTTCTCTTACACTAAAGCTTTCTGGCTGGCGGTACTGGGTAACAGCGTAATAATCATTCCTATATTACTTTTACTGGAATCAGCCAGTAAATTCCTGATGCGCTGGAATATCTTTAATCGGTATTTTAACTGGCTTTTCGCGCGTACGCGCAAACACAGCGATAAAGTAGAAAAGTACGGAGCTATTGGATTGATCCTTTTTGTGGGGATTCCACTGCCAATGACCGGAGCCTGGACCGGCTGTATAGCCGCCTACTTATTCGGGATAAAATTCAGGCATGCTTTGCCGAGTATTCTGATGGGAGTGTTACTGGCTGGAGTAATTGTTCTCTTGACTTGTATGGGATTTATTGGTATATTTAGCAAGTTTGTAGGGAGATGAAAACTACATATGAATTTGAGTTTTTATCCCGGGGCGTAGCGCAATTGGCTAGCGCGCACGGTTCGGGTCCGTGAGGTTCCCGGTTCAAATCCGGGCGCCCCGAGATAAAAACTCAAATAATTCAAGGGCGTAGTCCGCAATTTCAGCCTAAGGCTGATCCGCCTCTGGCGGAGGCTTAGCGCGTCCCGATTTGATCGGGAAGGTTCTCCCGATTAACTTCATCGGGAGCGCCCCGAGATAAAAACTCAACATCTGACTATTATTTTACTCTTATTGACATTGCCCGAAATATTTGCTATACTAAAAAAAATCAGTACTCTATAAAGTAAGCAGGAAACCACTTCCACTTCCCCTAATAAAATTTATTTTTTAGGGCTTCGATCAAAAACTGCGTAAGCGTACTCTCATTACTCTGCCACCGCAATGAAATAAACAAGGAGGAGAATCATGGGTAAGAAATGTTTACTGTTTATTATCGCTTTACTCAGCTTAAGCCTGTTCTTGGCTACAAATTCTTTGGCCGACGATGTCGCTGGTTTATGGGGTATAGGAGGTACAGTTGGCGCTTGTATCCCTACCAGGACTAATTATATTGAAAGAGAACATGATCCTGGTCTTGACCTGGGTGGCTGGATCCGTTATGGCTTAACCTCGAACTGGGGATTAATGCTTTCTTATGATAACCTGAAATTCGAAAAAGATAATGATGTTCGCACTGCACAGCCGGTGCGCACTGAAGCGATCCTGCTGTCGGCAGTATATTCTTTCCTGCCGGATAATCACCTGACACCTATCTTTATAATCGGCGCCGGCAAGGCTAATGTCCAGAATGTCAGGGCTAAAGCCTATGATACTTTTGCTGCCCAGGCTGGACTGGGATTGGAATATTTCTTCACTCCTGGTTTTTCCGCAGGTTTACTGGCCCGCGAAAATTGGGCTTTTGTTGAAGGCAATGATGAAGGTAAAAGTTCCAACTCGGTACAATCGACCAATGTCGGCCTAATGTTTACCTATTACTTTGGCGCCGCCAAACCGGCGCCGGCTGTACAGGCACTAGCACCTGCTCCAGCGCCGGTCGTACAGGAATTCAAAGCTCCTGTTGACACCGACGGAGATGGCGTGCCTGATGATATGGACAGAGAACCGAATACTCCAAAGGGTAACCTGGTTGATAAATATGGGGTAACACTTTCAGAAATAGTCAGCATTGCCATGAATATAGTTTTTGATACCAACAAAGCCGACATTAACATGGAATTTGATGACCAGATCAAGGCAGTCGCAGATTTTATGAAGATGTATCCTACGGTAACCGCTGAGATCGAAGGCCATACTGACAACAGAGGTTCAGATGCACTAAATAATGACCTTTCCCAGAGACGCGCCGATAATGTGCGGGATTACCTGGTCAACAACTTTGCCATTGACAGCGCGCGCTTGATCACCAAGGGATATGGATCAGCGTATCCGATCGCTGATAATGAAACCAGCGAAGGCCGCCAGATCAACCGTCGGGTCGTAGCTACTATCACTACCACAAAACAACTGACAAAATAGGATTCTCTTTATTAGTAACAAAAATATTTAAATGAACAAGCCCCAGAATACGGCAAGAAAATTGCCTTTATTTCTGGGGCACTCATTATTATGGAGTCAACGATAATGAAAATGAATGAAGTCCCGCCCATAGAACGACCGCGTGAAAAACTGATCCACTATGGCCCGGAAAAACTCTCTCTTACCGAACTCTTGGCCATCCTGCTGCGCTCCGGCAAAAAAGGGGAAAATGTGGTCGAACTGGCCAATAAAATAATAAAAAAATACGGCCGGGATAAACTGCCGCACTTGACTTTTCACGACTTGCAGGGATATAATGGCCTTGGCCCGGCTAAAGCCTGCGAGATCGTAGCCTGCTTTGAACTAGGCAAGAGACTGCTGAAAGACAAGAAAGCAGAATTATACCTGAAACCGGAAGATGTTTTTGGACAGCTCAAAGATATCCGCGATAACAAGAAAGAACATTTTATGATCCTTTACCTGGATACACGGAACCAGGAAATAAAGAAAGAGACCATTTCTATCGGCTCTCTTAATGCCAGCCTGGTGCATCCCAGGGAAGTATTCGAGCCCGCGGTCAGGAATACCGCGGCCCAGATCATTATCGCCCACAATCATCCGTCAGGCGATACCAATCCTTCGACAGAAGATATCCATATTTCCCGCCGCCTCGTAGAGGCCGGCAAGATAATGGGCATTGAAGTGATCGACCATGTGATCGTGGCTAAAGATAATTATTTCAGCTTCAAGGAGAAAGGATTATTATAAATGACCCTGATCGCTGACTTGCACATCCACTCCCGGTATTCACGGGCTACCAGCCCGGATATGACTATCCCGGGTATAGCCAAGTGGGCCAAGATCAAAGGTATCCAGGTAATGGGCACGGGAGATTTTACCCATCCGGAATGGCTTAAAGAATTGAGGAAATATTTACAGCCGGCAGGCCCCGGCACATTTGAACATGACGGCGTTAAATTTTTACTAACGGCAGAAGTTTCCAATATTTTTTACCGGCAAGGAGAATGCTTTAAAGTCCATAACATTATCCTGGCTCCTGATTTTGCGACAGTGGAGAAGATCATTAAGGATATCTCCGGTTATGGCAAGCTGGCTTCTGATGGCCGGCCGATCCTGGGACTGGACCCGGAAAAACTGGTAGAAATGGTGCTGGCAGCATCTGCTGACTGCCTGGTCATCCCGGCTCATGCCTGGACCCCGCATTTTGGCGTCTTCGGCTCAGCCTCAGGATTTGACAGTTTAGAGGAATGCTTTGGCGCCCAAACCGGCAATATCTATGCTATTGAAACCGGATTATCCAGTGACCCAACTATGAACTGGCGGCTTTCCCGCCTTGATCACATCAGCCTGGTTTCCAACTCTGACGCCCATTCACTGCGTAAGCTGGGACGGGAAGCAAACGTTTTCAATATCCCTGATTCGTCTCATATATATGAAGATATTACCGCCGCTATTAAAACCAAGGACCTGGCAAAATTCCTTTATACGATAGAATTCTTCCCGGAAGAAGGGAAATATCATTTTGACGGCCACCGGCTCTGCGCTTACCGGGCCCATCCCCAGGAAACTATCGCCCAAAAACTCCAGTGTCCGGCCTGCAAAAAACCGGTCACCGTTGGGGTATTGCACCGGGTGGAAAAGCTGGCTGACCGTGCCTTAAAAACAAAACCGCCACAAGCTATTCCTTTTAAACACCTCATTCCCTTGCAGGAGATCATCGCTGAAGCCCTGGGCGCTGGCGTAAATACACAAAAAGTAGAAAAAGAATATTTTAAATTGATCAACCGTTTTGGTAATGAATTCAGGATCCTCATGGACATCAGCATTGACGAGATCAGCAATCATACGCCGGGAAAAATAGCGTCGGGCATAAACAAAATGAGAAAAGGGGATGTCGAGATCAATCCCGGCTATGACGGAGAATTTGGCACGATCAAATTATTTATTTAAGCGGAGCTGACTTGCGCAAAATAAATTACTGCTTTTTATTTTTCTTCATCTTATCCTGGCCCGCTTTACCCTACTGCGCTGAATTGCCTGACGCTCCTTTTTACCGCGCTGCTACCATTGATGGCCCGACGGGACTACTGACTATTCCTGCCGCGACAGTGCTGGATAACGGCTACTATACCCTGGCGGCCCATAAATATCTTTTCAAGTGCAATGTCGGTCTCCTGCCAGGCCTGGAGCTGGGAATACGCGGCAACGCCGAACAATATAATAAGGACCTGGAACAGGAACACCGGATCATTCCGCATGGCAAATTTAATTTTTTATCCTCCAGCCAGTACCCGCTTTCTGCCAGCTTTGGTTTTTATAATAAGGACCTTTATCTTTCCTTTGATAAACTCCTGGTTAATTTTTATAATATCTATGCTACTGCCGGCCTGAAATTTCAGGAAAACGGCCGGTGGCGGATCATCTGCGGCGTTTCTAAAACCTTTGCCCGTACTCAAATCGTGTTTGACAAGGCCGGGGAAACATATAACCTCGGGTACCGGATAATGCTCTCGCCTAAAATCCGGCTGGAGTTCGGTTTGATCAATCTGCAGGACTACAGGGAACTGGATTTTGATAATTTTACTTTTGGCTTAAACTTCTCGGAGCTCCTGTTTAAGCCGCTGCTTGAGAAATGGCCATGGTCAACGAATTAAAAACAGTGCATATCATTGTCCAAGGGACAGTACAAGGGGTAGGGTTCCGTTATTATACGCGCCAACTGGCAAGCGGACTGGAATTGTCTGGTTTTGTGAAGAACCTGTCTAACGGTGATGTTGAGATACTAGCTGAAGGAGATAAACAAAGTTTACAGGACCTGATCAACGACTTGCAAACCAAAGACATGGCTGAATATATTGCTAATCTTCAAGTCGAATGGTCATCGTACCAGAACAAATATAAAGATTTTGCTATTTCTCTTTAATATTAATCTGTGCCGCGTCCGCCTCGTTTTATTGGCGGATAATCATCTTTTTTAATCTGTGTTATCGTATTTCAATATTTTTTACTTGCATAAAGACGATAATTAAGATAAAATAAAGCAATTAGATTTTGGCCGTATAGGGGAGAAAATGCCAGCGGTAAATGACAATACTCTAAAGATCTATTTGAATCAGGTACGCAAACTTCCCTTGATCAGCAATGATGAGCTTAAAAAATTAGCTAACCGTCTGAAAAAAGGGGATATGGAAGCGCGGCGCCGGATGATCGAAGGGAATTTGCGCCTGGTGATCAGCATCGCCAAAAAATACCGGGACCAGGGATTATCGTTCCCGGACTTGATCGAAGAAGGCAATATCGGCCTCATGAAAGCCGTAGAAAAATTTAATTACCGCAAAGGATATTTCTTTTCCTACGCCAGCTACTGGATCAAACAAGCGATCGCCCGGGCGCTTTCCAGCCAGACCAAGACCATCCGTATTCCTATCCATAAGATCGAAGAGATCCAACGCATGCTGAAAATGAATAAAAAGCTGACGCAAAAACTGGGCAAGAATCCATCTCTAGCCGACTTGGGACGCCATTTGCAGATCCCGGCGGAAAAATTACAGGATATTATTGAAACTCACGCCCTTTCCCTGGGGACTACCTCACTGGATACGCCGATCGATGATGAATCAGATATTACCCTGGGTGATGTCATTAACGATACTACTATTGTTGATCCTGAAAAACAATATGATGAAAACGTGAAGATCCCGCAAACCATCGCTTCCTGCCTGAAATACCTGGACACCAAAGAAGTAAAGATCATAAAATACCGTTATGGAATTGGTGGCGCGGAACCGATGACCCTCGACCAGATCGGCAAAAAACTGGGGGTTTCCCGGGAAAGAATCCGGCAAATTGAAAAAAAGGCCTTAAGTAAATTGCGTAAATTTATGACCAGGGACAAATATAAAATTAAGATGGTAAACTAACTTATGCTGAAACTGGAAAAATTTATCCGGGACATTCCTGACTTCCCCAAGAAGGGGATCATTTTTAAAGATATCACGCCCCTGATCGGCGATCCGCAGGCATTTAAGGACACGATCAACCTGTTAGCCAAAAAATACCAAAAACAAAAAATAGACAAAATACTATGCGTGGAATCGCGCGGTTTTATTTTTGCCTCAGCCCTGTCCTATAAATTAGGCATCGGGATCGTCCCGGTCAGGAAGCCAGGTAAGCTGCCTTATAAAACCACGCAAGAGACGTACGCCCTGGAATATGGCACTGATACCCTGGAAATGCATATAGATGCTTTTAAAAAGGGCGCCAGGGTCCTTATAATCGATGATCTGCTGGCTACCGGCGGGACAGTGCAAGCTTGTACCAGGCTGGTTAAAAAACTGGGTGGCAAAGTAGCAGGCATTGGCTTTGTGATTGAGCTTGGATTCCTGCATGGGCGGGATAAACTCAAGGGTTATGACGTCTATTCAATAATTAAGCTTTAAGTAGTTCTTTTATATCAAGACCCGAAGACCCGGAACTCACGACTAAGTAAGTAGGGGACATAAATTGTCTCCTATTTTTATTGTTATATATAAATGATATTGTATATATTCATACAATAATTGTATAAAATAATACAACAAAGGTGCCAAATGGACATTAGATACTTTTTAGAAAACATAGCCATCCGTATTTTCCGGCTTTTTAGCAGGAAAAAGTACAGGAATGCTTATTTCCGTACAAAGAAAAGGCGTAATGGCCTGAATAAGGAAACTACTGACCTGGATCGGTATTTAGACCTGATATTTTCTGCCAAACAAAAAGAATTATTCCTAAAGAAACTAAATAAAGGAGCCTTAACCAAAACTGAAAAAGAATATTTTTCGCGGGTCGTCAAGAAAAAAGTCTCAGCCTTGGCCGACCCGGAATTGCATACTTTATCGAAAAAGTTATTGAACTAGCTTTTATTATTGACATCGTCGGAAATATTTGTTATTATTTATACTTAGTTTAAGATTTTTTAAACACCCCAAGGGGTAATAGTGAGCCGGCGCAATGATCCCGATTTATCGGGATCAGCCGAGCGAACGCAATAGGGGCAGGAGCCCCTTTGAGCGAGGTTTGGGGTGTTGATACGCCCCCGTAGCTCAGTTGGATAGAGCGGCGGTTTCCTAAACCGAAGATCACAGGTTCGACTCCTGTCGGGGGCGCTTATTAAAATAAAGTTGCGAGTTACCAGTTGCCGAGTTGCGAGTTTGGAATTATAAATCAATAAAAACAAAACCCGAAACTCGTAACTTGAAACTCGAAACTAATTAAGGATTTTTTATGATCGACTTACACACTCATACTTTTTTCAGCGACGGGGTATTAATACCGTCGGAACTGGTCTGCCGGGCAGCCGCTGCCGGGTACAAGACGATCTGCCTTTCCGATCACGTTGATTTTTCCAATATTGACATTACTATTCCCCGGATGGTCAAGGTCAGCAAGATATTGACCAGGGAATATAAGATCAAGGTTATCCCCGGAGCAGAGCTAACTTATGTCCCGCCCCGGATGATCGCGCAGGCTTTCAGGATGGCTAAAAACCTGGGCGCGGAGATAGTCCTGGTCCATGGTGAAACTACTGTTGAACCAGTGCCCAAAGGTACCAATCGCGCGGCTATCGAAGCCAAGGTTGATATCTTGGCTCATCCGGGAAACATTTCCAAGGATGATGTCAAGCTGGCCAGGGCCAACAAGGTATGCCTGGAAATCACGACGAGAAGGGGCCATAATAAAACCAACAAACATGTCGCCAGCCTGGCCCATATTTACGGAGCCAAGCTGGTCTTTAATACTGACACTCACCTGCCTGAAGACCTGATGAACGAAACCCTGGTTAAAAATACTTTGACCGCGGCCCATCTGACGGCTAAGGACTTCAAGACGATGCAAGAAAATGCCTATAATCTTGTTAAGTTGAAAGAGATATAATGTATGGAGAATAAGCCGCTTCATGTAGCCATTTTATGGCACATGCACCAGCCTTATTATAAAAATGATCTCACCGGCAAATACAGTTTGCCCTGGGTGCGGCTGCATTGTACTAAAGATTATTATGATATGGCCGCGATCCTGGATGAATTTCCTCAAGTCCACCAAACATTTAATCTCGTGCCTTCCTTACTGGTCCAGATCGAAGATTACGTCAAAAACAATGCTTCCGACGAGTTCCTGGATAAAACCCTGATCCCAGCCGCCAAATTGACTGAAGAAGATAAAAATTATATCCTGGCCAATTTTTTCATGGCGAACTGGAGCACGATGGTTTATTCATTTGCCCGGTACGCGGAATTACTCGACAAAAGAGGGCGTTACACATCGCTCCAGGAACTGAGCCGGATCAAGCGTTATTTTAATACCCAGGATTACCTGGACCTGCAGGTCCTGTTTAACCTGGTCTGGATCGATCCCTACTGGCGCAAACGTGACCAGAAACTGCAGCAGATCATCGATAAAGGAAAGAATTTCACCGAAGATGATAAACTTTACGTAGTCCAGAAACACCGTGAGATCATGTCCCAGGTGATCGGAAAATATAAAGAGATGCAGGATAGGGGGCAGATCGAGATCACAACTACCCCATTTTACCATCCGATATTGCCGCTCTTGTGCAATACTGACTCCGCACGGATCGCCACTCCGGAAATTATCCTGCCCAAGAATGGATTCCGCCATCCGGAAGATGCCCGCGTACAAATACAAAGAGCAGTTGATTATTATGAAAAATGTTTCGGCCGCAAACCCCGCGGCATGTGGCCGTCGGAAGGCAGTGTCAGCGAAGACATTATCCCGCTCGTAGCCGATGCCGGGATAAAATGGATAGCGACGGATGAAGACATCCTGGCCAATACCCTGAAAATAGTTTTACGCAAAGATTTTAACAGCAATGATGTGCATAGCGATGCCTTATACAAAGGCTACCGGGCCAAGAACCAGGACAAGGAAGTTAATATTGTTTTCCGCGATAAAACCTTATCTGACTTGATCGGCTTCACATATTCCCATATGTCTACCCGTGATGCAATAAATAATTTAATGGGTACTTTGCGCCATATCCGGGACAATACCAACAAAATGCCCGGGCCGCATCTGCTCAGTATTATTTTAGACGGGGAAAATGCCTGGGAATTTTATCCGGATGACGGCGAGCATTTCCTGCGGGCATTGTACCGTGAACTCTCGGCAGACCCGGGATTCAGGACGGTTACTTTCAGCGAATATCTCGAACAAAATCCGCCGCAGTATAATCTTTTCAATCTTTTTGCCGGCAGCTGGATCAACCATAATTTTGGCGTCTGGATAGGCCATTATGAAGATAACACGGCCTGGGATTACCTGGAACGGACCAGGGAGACCCTGGTGAAATTCGCTGCTGCGCATCCACAGGATGAGTTTAAGGCAGCCATCACCAATTCCTGGGAAGAAATTTATATTGCGGAAGGCAGCGACTGGTGCTGGTGGTACGGAGACGACCATTCCAGCGCCAATGACGAGGAGTTTGATCTCCTTTTCAGGCTCCATTTAATGAATGTATATAAAAATTTAAATGAAAAAGTGCCTGACTGGCTTTATGTAGCCATTAAAGGCATAGCCAAGTCTAAGCCGTCCCAATATCCGATCAGCCTGATCTCGCCAACTATCGACGGCAAAATTACAGATTATTATGAATGGCAAAACGCCGGCCTCTACGATGTTTCTAAAACCGGCGGCACTATGTACCGGGCCAATACCATAATAAACCTGATCTACTATGGATTTGACCTTAAAAATATGTATTTGCGGTTGGACCTGAATACTATCTTTAACAGCAGTGAAACAGATAATTTAAGCCTGGAATTCAATATTTTAGAGCCTAAACCTTATACGATCGTATTAAACCTGTCTTCCAGCATTCCAAAAGTGCTGGCTATTAGCGAAGTGCATGATTCTACAAACACCAAGGTGGGGGACTTTGCCACAGTGGCAATAGATAAGTTTATAGAGCTCTCCATACCTTTTAGTACCTTCAATTTCAAGCCAGATGATCTCGTTTCCTTAAATGTAATTGTTAAAAGGAACTCTTTTGAGATTGAACGCTGGCCAGCCAGGGGCCTGATATCCTTTAAAGTTCCCGGAGAAGATTACATTTTGGACTTTTGGGAAGTTTAGCCGCCTGGCTAAGGTACAATTACCCTAGGAAACCATTAAAACCGCTTAAAATCGCCTTTACAAGCCTTTAAAATACCCCAAAACACATAATCAGCACCCTCAGAAGCCGACTGGAAATATACCCAACCGACCCCTTTTGATGCCCAAAAGACTACGTCTGATAAGATATATTATGTTTACTTCTATATAGTATTACCTCAGGCCGGATACTTAAAGCGCTTTGTTAGAATTATTTATTTCCCCCTTCATTATCATACGAAATATATTTTAAATTATAAATTATTTATCATTTTAAAAGTTAGCGCTCTTTGTCCAAAAAAATAACCGGGGATTTCCCGGTCTTTTCTAAAAACTGCCGGCCTGGAATAAACCCCCGGTGCTTGCCAAACCCCGGGTTTCAGCTGGAAACCCAAAACCTGGCTTAAATGCGGCCCAGACCCCTAAAACCCGCGCCAGCCGGGTAAATTAGGGGTATACCAAACCATTACCAATTAAAATTAGGGGCCTAAAATCGCCTTCCTGAATTATTTACCGACGAGAAAATAAGGGAGTTAAACGTGGTGAAGTAATAAACTACCCGCCACAAGCAAAGTGCATGTTGGCGGGTTATCCGAAACGGATAAAAAAAGGCCGGAAAGGGTGATTTTTTGCTGCTCCCCCTACCGGCCCAACCCAAAGTAAACATAACACGAGTTCCTTGAAAATTAAACGAACTTGACCTCTTTAACCATATTAGAAACTACAAACACTTTTTCATTGTTATCATTTGGATCTATCGGGAAAAGCCAAAAACCGATCTTTTTTGGATCAAAGGTGAATATTACGCCATAGATCTTTTCACCATCCATAAATTCAATTTCCGCTTTACGCCCGGGCTGCAGCTTGATGCCCTCATCCTGGAAACATTTTTTATCTTTATACTCCGGATTACCGGGGAAGCTTTTCACGATAAAAATAGCTTTCAGCGTAGCGATCCTTACTTCTACTGATTTAGCGTCGGCAACAGCGGGATCCACCTGCTCTAAATGGAAGGCAATGTTGATGTACGGAGAGAAATTATAGGAAATACCCTTAACGATTGTACCATCAGCTTTATGCACGACCATTTTTTGCATCGTCTTCGACGTGCTATCAACCATACTCCACCCCCTTCTAATTTCGATTTTCTATTTTCAAATTAGTATATAATGGTTTCTGGCAACGGTCATTTGCGTAGCGAGAAGCTGTATTTTTAGACGAGACAATGAATGAGCGACGAAGCTTATCAATATAAAGATAAGTTAGGAGCGAATGAAGCAGTCACAGTCAAAAAGAAAGCTTCGCAGTAGCAATAAGACCGTTACCAGAGACCATCAGAAGCTGGCTCCCAGATTGAAATACCAGACCCCCCTGTTTTTTACATCAGTTCGCCTGGCATAGTCAAGCCTTAAGATGATCGGGAATCTTTGCATGATAAAAGAATTAAGCCGCAGCCCGGTGCCTATGCTGTTGTAGATATTGCCCGCCTTATGTGATTTTTGTTCAAAATCCTGCCAGGAAGATCCAGCCAGTCCATTGTCGGTAAAAAAGACCGCTTGCAGGCTTTTAAAGTACAGGTTAGGGACCATGAACCAGAGGTCATAGTCTATATTCCTGAACAGGTAAAACCTGGATTCTATATTAGCCAAACCGATGACCGTACCGGTAATATCATCTTCAGAACTGTAACCGCGCAAATAATTACGGTTGCCGATGGTAAAGGTCTGGTAATCGCGGCCCGTAGAATGGACACCGACCAGCCTGGTGCCAATGATCAGGTTTTGCCGCGCCAGCCAGTAGTTTTGCAGGTCAAACTGGACAGTATCATATTTAATTTGGCTATGGAACAGGTTGCGGCCAAGGCTGGCACTAATATTGAGCTTATGCCCGTGCCTGATGTCAAAAAGTTCTCCGGTGGTATAATCCCGGGTAAATGATGTAAAAATAACATTCGCCCGGTCATGTGCAGAGAGATTATTCTGGTCGCGGTTACGCGTATATTCGTCAACATTGGCCAACCCGGCTTCAACACGATGGAAACGATCCAGCGGATATGTGATATAAAAACTCTCCTGGTATCTTCTGACCCTCAATAACTCATTACTATTGTTAAGATCATACCCTGTGGCTCCAGAACCGCCAATGCCGAATTGCGGCCGCCAGCGGGCATATTGGTACACCAGTGAATAGTTCAAATAATTATCTCCGCTGGAATACGTCAGGCCTGTATTGAAGATGTGATTACCCAGATAATCGCTGACTTGCCAATAAGTAGCACCGGCAAATCCGGCGCCATCCGAGCCGGCATATAAGACAAAGATCGGCAAAATATAATCTGTACTGGCTTTAAAGCGATACGGATACCTGCTCAGGATCAGGTCAGCTGTGTCCGCTGTTGTCGTTGATGATTGCCCAGCTATCGTCACTGGTACCGAGACAGTAGCGGAACTCGCCGTGAACTGGTAACCGATCGTATACGGCAGAACCGATGGAGCTACCGCCCCTTCCGCCATACTGCCCAGATAGAGATTGGTCCTGCCTTCAGCATAGCCGGATAGCAGCCATCTGCTCCCATCCCGGTCCACACTGACAGAAACTATGCCGGTATTTACATCTGTTAGCTGTTTTTTTTCACCGGTTGAAATAGCTGTTTTGTAGACATTAAATATGCCATTATCCCCGCTAATATGATAAAGATTTTGACCTGTTGCATCCCAGACCGGGGCAAATTCCTCTTTCCCTCTAGTAGTGACCCGTTTGGTTTCCCCGGTGGCCAAATCCAGCTGGTACAGGTATCTTATTTTTTCCCGTTCACTGACATAGATAACTCTCTTCCCGTCGGCACTAAAAAGCGGGTAGGTATCATCATAGGTATCAGCATTAAGCCTGGTCAGGTTCTGGCCATTAGCGTCTATTACATATAGATCGCTTTCACCCTTTTTCAATCCGCTGAAGATAATTTTCTGCCCGTCAGGGGAATAACTGGGAGACGTGACTTCATCCAAATCTACTTTGATCCGGGTCAGCCGGTGCCTGGGAAAATTATAGACAAAGAAATATTGCCGCTGCAGCTTTTCCGCGCTGAACACCATATTCTGCGCATCCGGTGAAAAGGAGAAGATATTGCCTTCGGTGCTGATCGTATCATATCTTTTGCGCTGGCACCAATTCAATATGGTGCGCGGCTTACTGCCATCAGGCTCAGCCTGGTAAAACTCATACTGGTCGCGGCGGTCGGTTAAGAATACGATCCTTTTCCCGTCGGGAGAAATACGCCCGTGCTGGTTAGCATAACCGCGGTTGGTGATCTTGGAGCCATACTCGCTGACTGGTTTTTTATCCTTAACCGGATCAGCATACTTTGTTTTTAAATACGCTTCCCATTCTTTATTTAACTTAAAAATATCCTTTTTCAGCACGGTATTCAGGACACTGGAAATATCATAAGAATCTTTCATTAAATAGAGCAGGTCGCTGATCTTGCCGTGTCCATATTTTTCAGCGATATAAGAAATGGCGCTATGGCCTTCATTATAGGCGAGCCGCACCTGGTTAGATTGCAAATGGTCGAAACTGCCCAGTTTATGCAGCGGTATAATTCCCTTATTGAGGACCGCGTCACGGAGGATCATGATGTCGCTTATATCATCAGGCGCTGACTGGTATTCGCTCAAGCCTTCAATGAACCACAGCGGATAAAAAAGGCTCTTTAACAGGTAAATAGACCGCCAGAAGCGGCCGCCAAAAAAGAATTCAAAGACCAGGGCATGGGTCAGTTCATGCTCAATAACATGAGTCGCCCATTTTTCACTGCCGTTCAATGGCACGACAAAGCGGTTCTTATACAGTTCGGTAAAACCGCCTACCCCTTCCCCGACACCACTAATATTATTCTGTTCAAAATCATTATGCGAGGCAAAGAGGAAGAAAGGGATCTTGGCCGTTGGCTCGATATTAAGATCTTTAGTGACTTTCTGGTAGCCGTTTTCGAGGATGCGGACAATAGATTCGATCATGGGTTCATTGTCCAGGTAGTAATGGACGATAAAATGCGGGGTTTCTATCACCTGCCATTTAAAATCAGAGACAATGGTTTTATTCTGGGCAAAGGCAAAACCCGCCCACAATAACAGTATGGCTGTTACCAATAATATCTTTTTTACCATTACCCTATTCTTTCTTCCTGAACCTCGCCAGCTGGTCTCCCAGCACATCGCCAAAAGTTACTTTTTGTTCAGTAGTTTTAGTGTATTTTGCGACTGTTTCTTTTCTTACTCCTTTATCATAATCCTTAATGCTCAAGCTGAGCTTGGCATCATCCAGGTCCACCTTGCTGATCCTGGCAATTACTTTTTGGCCGACCTTGAATCCGGCTGTTGGTTTTTCCGTAAATTCACTGGTGATCTGCGAGACATGGATAAAACCGTGTATTTTTTGCCCGACCATCACGACCATACCCTGTTCCACGATTTCCGTGATCTCAGCTTCGACATTTTCCCCGGCCTTGTAGCCAGCCACCGGGTTTTCCTGGATCTGCTTAAAGCCAAGCGAAAGCTTTTCTTCCTTAGCGTCTAATCTCAGGACCATGGCCTCGACCCGGTCATTGACTTTTAATACCTGCTGGGGATGGCTTATTTTTTCCTGCCAGGAAAGGTCACTGACATGGATCAATCCTTCGATCCCGTCCTCCATCCTGATGAAGGCGCCAAACGGCGCGAGATGGGAAACAATGCCTGTCACCCTGCTACCGATCTTATATTTGGCCGCGGCAGTCGCCCACGGATTGGGCTGGACTTGTTTCAAGCCCAGCGATAATTTTCTTTTTTCCTCGTCAATAGCCAGCACTTTGGCCTGGACCACATCCCCCGCTTTCATGATTTTAGAAGGATGCTTCACAAATTCCACCCAGGACATTTCCGACACATGGATCAATCCTTCAATCCCTTCTTCCAGTTCCACAAAAGCCCCGAAATCCGCCAGCGACACTACTTTGCCGGAAACTACGGAATCCACCGGGTATTTTTTCTTGATGCTCACCCAGGGGTCCTGGCTCAGTTGTTTCAAGCCCAATGAGATCTTCTGGTTGATCCGGTCCAGCTGGAGCACTTTAATATCAATTTCTTCCCCGACTTTCAGGACATCGCTCACTTTTTTTACCTTACCCCAGCTGATATCATTGATATGCAATAATCCCTCACTGCCGCCCAGGTCAATGAAGGCCCCGAAATCAGTAATATTTTTGATCAGGCCTTTCCTGATCTGCCCTTCCTGCAATTCTGCCCAGAGTTTTTCTTTTTTCTGGAGCATTTCTTCTTCCAGGATCACTCTCTGCGATACGACCACGTTCATTTTAGACCGGTCAAATTTTATGATCTTTACGCGTACCGCCTGGTCCATCATGGTATCCAGGTCCTTGATATAGGATAATCCTACCTGGCTGGCCGGCATAAATACTTCATTATCAAAAACTTCCACATTAACGCCGCCTTTTACCTTTCTTTTGATCACACCGTCAAGAATAGCGTTTTCCTTAAATGATTGTTCCAGCTTATCCCAGTGCCTGATCTCCCGGGCCTGCTGAAATGAAAGAAGCACCTGTCCGGTCTTTGATTCTTTCCTGAGCAAGAGCACTTCAATAGGGTCGCCAATTTTAAAATCCTGTTCATCCTTGTCAAAATCGCTGAGCGGGATCAAACCTTCGCTCTTTATCCCGATATCCACGATCAAGCCGTCATTAGTGACGCCCACGACCTTTCCGGTGACAATATCACCGTCCTGGTACCGCTCTTTGCTCGTTTTCAGAGCTTCTTCCATCCAATCATTCTGCATTTCCATAATACCTATGATTCCTCCGTTTGTTTTATTCGTACGATCACATCATTAATGATCCAGTCAGGCGTTGACGCGCCTGCCAAAACAGCGACGCTGTTTGTGTTTCTTAAGAATTCCCGGTCCAGGTCCCTGGCCTGCTCTATATGCCTGGTGGGACGTCCCAGTTCCTGGCAGAGCTTAGCTAATCTTTTTGTATTGGCGCTATTGTATCCTCCTATGACGATCATTTTTTCTACTTCCCGGGACAGGCATACAGCTTCTTCCTGACGCTTCTGCGTCGCGTCACAAATAGTATTGAATATTTTTAAATGTTCTGTTTTCTTCTTTAGCTCGCGGCAGATTAATTTATATTTTTCCACCGACTGGGTGGTTTGGGCCACTACCCCGATCTTCTTGGACCGGGGCAATTTCCTGGCGGCGGCAATGCTTTCGATCAGGATCACTTTTTTGCCGGCATACCCGGTGATCGCTTTTACTTCCGGGTGTTCCTTGTCCCCCGTAATAATTATCGTATAGTTCTCTTTTTTAAGTTTCCTGACTATATTTTCTATTTTCCGGACAAAGGGGCAGGTGGCATCGACAATAGTTACTTTCTTTTTCTGCAGTTTTTTCAGGACCAGGGGATGCATGCCATGGGAACAGACGATCACAATGCCTGAGCGTACCTTTTGCGGTTTTGCCACGTCGATGATACCCTTAACGGCTAACTCCTGGGTGACCTGCGGATTATGGATGATCGGCCCTACAGTGGCTATTTTTTTGGTTTTGTTTTCAGCTGCGGTTTTCAAGGCCAGGTTCACGGCCCGCTTTACCCCGAAACAAAAACCAGCATGTTTGGCAAGTTTAATTTTGATCATTCACTTTTGCTTTCAAGTTGGCGATCTCGAGCATTATCCTGGCGCTCATTTCCCGGTACAAGTCCTTGGACTTTTCCTTCTGGTAATAGGAGCTGAAATCTATCGGCGGGCCAAAGGTCACCACCAACTGATGGTAATGCAAAAATTTACTGCCCCTGGGCAATACTTCCCGTGACCCATGGACATAGCAAGGTATCACCGGGATGTCTTTGGCTTGATAAACGATCAATCCTGCCCCTGGCAAAGGTTTTTGCAGGTACCCGTCACGGCTGCGGGTACCTTCCGGGAAAAGCAGGACAATTTCCTTTTCTTCCAACAAACGCTGAATATTCTTGAACGCGCCTGGATCGCCGACACCCGAACGTTTCACCGGAAATGCTTTGACCCTGGAAATCAGCCAACCCAAAACCGGCACAGTGAAAAGGTCATGCCGCGCCATATAGTTAATTGGACGTTTTAATGACGAACCAACCAGCGGCGGATCAATAAAACTCTGGTGATTGGCGCAGATCAAAGACGGCCCGTCATGAGGAACATTTTCTGCGCCCCTGACCTTGAGCCGGAAGCCCAGGGTAAATATCAGTTTAAATAAACTGTGCCCTAAGAAATACAACATCAATACTCCCAGCGAGCGCGGCCGCTGAATGTCGTGTAGAAAACGTTCGGCCCTCCAAAATGACCGGCGGGTGAATTTGCTTACAGCAAATTCAAGCTATCACATACACGATTTTCGCTGCGTCCGCCAACGTTTTAGTGGCGGAAAACGACTCAGCGTGACAGCGAGCTAATACAATTTTATCTTTTCTATTAGTTTGTTGACTACTTCATTGATAGTCATTTTACTGGAATCTATAACAATACTGCCCTGGGCTTTTTTCAGCGGGCTGACAGTCCTGGTTTTGTCCTTATGGTCCCTGATCTTAATATCCTTTAAAATATCCCGCAAACTGGCCTTGACCCCGCGGGCTTTGAATTCCCGGTATCTCCTGTTCGCCCGTTCCTGCGCCGAGGCATCCAGGTAAAATTTAAAATCAGCCCCGGGAAATACCTTAGTCCCGATATCCCGGCCTTCCATCACTATGCCGCCGGCTTGGCCGATCTTCTGCTGCAGCTTGACCATGATCTGCCGTATATGGGGATTATCAGCGATATAGCAGATATTGGCAGTCACCTCAGGCGTACGGATAGCTTTAGTCACTGGTTTGCCATTGATGAATAATTTCATTTGACGCTGATGTTTTTTAAAACACAATTTAGTCTTCTTTGCCAGGGCTACCAGTTTTTTATCATCCTGCAAAGAAAATCCTGAGCGCATCGCCAGCCAGGTAATGGACCGGTACATAGCGCCTGAATCGATATAAACATATCCTAATTTTCCTGCCAGCATCCTGGCAATCGTGCTTTTGCCGGCCCCAGCCGGGCCATCGATGGCGATCACAAAAGAATTTTTCGTCACTGGGATATCTTTCCTAATATTTTTGTAAAACCGGGAAAAGAAGTATTGATACAGGCAGTGTCTTTGATCACTGTTTTTCCTTCTGCCGCTAAAGCTGCTACTGCCAGGCTCATGGCTGTCCGGTGGTCGCCAAAGCTATCTACCACCGCGCCTTTTAGTTTAGCCGGGCCTTGGATCACCAGCCCGTCTTTCCGTTCGGATATATTTGCACCCATTTTCTTTAGTTGCGAGGCCATGGATTTTATCCGGTCAGTTTCTTTGACACGCAGTTCTTTGGCTCCCCGGATAATTGTTTTCCCCCGGGCCATAGCTGCCGCTACTGCCAGGACAGGTATCTCATCGATAATATTGGGAATTATCTTGCCGGCAATGGTTATGCCATGTAGGTTGCTGGCACGCACTTCCAGGTCCGCCACTGGCTCAGCGCCAAAAGTACGTTTGTTCCTGATCGTGATCTTCGCGCCCATTTTTTTAAGTACACTTATGATCCCGTTCCTGGTAGGATTAATGCCCACTTTCCGGATCACTACTTTGGATCCTGGTACAATGCTGGCAGCTACCAGCAGGAAAGCAGCTGATGAAATATCTCCCGGCACAATGATCGTATTTCCTTTCAACCTGGTATTTCCCTGCACCGATGTTGTTAATCCTTTTTTACTGATCTTAGCTCCAAGATAACCCAGCATCCGTTCCGTATGGTCACGTGTAGGCACTGGTTCAACTACGCTGGTTTTCCCGTCAGCGTATAATCCTGCCAGGAGCACGCATGATTTAACCTGGGCGCTGGCTACCGGCAAATTATAATCTATGCCCTGCAAATCGCCGCCGTATATCTTCAGAGGAGCTAATTCATCACGCACTGCTTCTATCTTCGCTCCCATGATGCGTAAAGGAGTGATCACCCTTTTCATCGGACGGCGGCGCAGGTATTTATCCCCGGTCACAACAGACGTAAATTCCTGACCAGCCAGGATGCCGCTGAGCAAACGCATGGTCGTACCTGAATTGCCGCAATCTATCGGCTTTTCAGAAGCTCTCAATCCATAAAGCCCCTGCCCATAAACAATTAAAGCTTTCCCGCGAGTGGAGAATTTTATCCCCAACTGCTGAAAAGCTTTTTTGGTATTCTGGCAATCTTCACTTTCTAAAAAATTAAAAATAGCGCTCTTTCCCTCACTCAAAGCGGCAAACATCACTGCCCGATGCGAAATTGACTTATCTCCCGGGACAGTCACCGCGCCTTTTAATCTATCAACCTTGTTCATGACTAACTGTTGCACTAAATCATCCGATCCCGTGTTTGTTTTGCTTGCGCAAAGAGACTAAACACTTGTTTTCTCTTGTTAGCCTTAAGCGCGCTGATCATGCGACTGGTCAAGCGGTTAAACTCGGCTAAAGCTTTTATGATCTCCTGCCTATTCATCAGGGAGATATCCGCCCAGATCTCCGGCGAAGAAGACGCAATACGCGTCATATCCCGGAATCCTCCGGCAGTAAGATTAATGGTATTTTTATTTTTGCGGTTTTGGGCCGCCAGGAAATTCACTAAACTGGCGGCGAGCAAATGCGGCAGGTGGCTGGTGACTGAAACTATCTGGTCATGTTTTTTAGGATCCAGTAATATCACCTTCACCCCGGTCTTGCTGATCAAGTGATGCAGCAGGGACATTTCTTTGAGCGAAGTATGGCTCCCTGGCGTCAGTATCCAGACTGCTTTTTTAAACAAATCGCTTTGGGCATTGCTGATACCGGCTTGCTCACTGCCGGCCATCGGGTGCCCGCCGATAAAATGGATCTTCTTGGCCCGCAGGATCTTTTCTGCCATTGCTACTACCGGCGCTTTTACACTGCCTACATCAGTGACAATACAATCTTTTTTCAAAGCTGGCAGTATTCTTTTGATCGTCGGAGCGATCAGGCCCACCGGCGTACAGATCACTACCAGGTCAGCGTCCTTGACCCCAGCCTGGAAATCAGTGGTAAATTCATCTATCGCTTTTAACTGCTTCGCTTTTTTGAGCTTCTCCGGATGCCGGCCGATACCGATCACTTTGCCCACTGCCCGGCTTTTCTTCCAAGCCATACCCAGCGATCCGCCGATCAACCCCACTCCTATTATCGCTACTGTTTTTATTTTATTCATGGTAAACCTTCATGAAATCTAGTTTTAAGTTAAAACTTTACACTTATCACTTCTAACTGTTTTTAATTCAACTGCCATCCGCGGACTGCGAACCACCGACTGTGAACCGTTTTGTTCTTACCACCAACGACGAACCACCAACCACGAACGATCTTTTTGCTTTTTCTATAAACTATGAACTATCAACAGTTATATCGTCCTACCCACTGCCTTTGCCACTGGTTTCAATTCTGCCATCATCTTCGTAAAATCAGCTGGTAATAGTGACTGCGCTCCGTCACTGAATGCTTTTTCCGGATCTGAATGCACTTCCACCATCAGGCCGTCAGCGCCGCAGGCGATAGCTGCCTTGCACAGCGGGCTCACGTATTTCCTGACCCCGGTACCATGGCTTGGGTCAACGATCACCGGCAAGTGGCTCAATTCCTTGATCACCGGCACGGCATTCAGATCCATGGTGAACCTGGTCGCGTCTTCAAAGGTCCTGATGCCCCGTTCGCACAGCATCACATTGTAATTGCCGCGTGACAAAATATATTCCGCGCTCATCAGCATTTCTTTTATCGTCGAAGACATGCCCCGTTTCAGCATCACTGGTTTTTTAGTGTTGCCCACTTCTTTCAGCAAATCAAAATTCTGCATGTTGCGGGCACCGATCTGCAGGATATCAGCATACCTGGCAATCAAGTCCACCTGCCGCGTATCCATTACTTCCGTCACGATCAACAGCCCGGTGAGCTTCCTGGCCTCAGCCAGGAATTTCAATCCTTTTTCACCCAGGCCCTGGAAAGCGTATGGCGAGGTCCGCGGTTTAAAGGCGCCGCCGCGCAGGATCGTGGCACCGTCTTTTTTCACTTTTTTGGCTATGTCTATAAGCAGAGCTTTATTCTCTACCGAGCAGGGGCCAGCCATCATCACGATCTTGTTGCCGCCTATCTCCACATTGCCGATCTTGATGATAGTTTTCTCTTTTTTAAATTCCCGGCTCACGAGCTTAAAAGGTTTGGTGATCGGGGTGATGGATTCCACCGTGAACATCGCTTCAAACGTTTCCCTGGTGAGAATAGCGTTTTCGCCGATCACGCCGATGACGGTTCTTTCACTGCCCTTGGAAACATGCGGCGTAAATCCGAGCTCCTTGATCTTTTCTATGACATGGTCAATGCCTTGCTTCGTTGTTCCTGGTTTTAAAGTTATAAACATTTTTTATCTTCCCGTCTCTTTTATTTACCTCTACACCTTTACACCTTTACACCTCTACACCTCTACACCTTTACACCTTTACACCTGCTTTTTTAATATCGTGATGAACTTTTTATTCTCCGCTGGCAAGCCGATCGTCACCCGGATGCAGGTAGACAGGCCGTATTCTCCCATCGGCCTGATAATGATGCCGCTGGCCAGTAACTTCTTGCTGATCTCCCCAGCTTCCCGTTTCAGGTCGATCAGGATAAAATTTGTAGCGCTGGGAATATAGGCTACCGGCAGTTTATCCAGCTCCTGGTAAAGTTTCTTTCTTTCCTTTTCCACCATGGCCAGGCTTCTCTTGACTTGCTGTTTATCATCCAGGCTCGCTTCAGCCGCTACCTGGGCCAGGGAATTCACATTGAACGGCGGCCGCACCCGTTCCAGAAAAGAAATCAATTCTTCGCCAGCTAGACCATAACCCACTCTCAGCCCCGCCAGGGCATAGATCTTGGAAAAGGTCCGCAGGATGATCACATTCTTGCCTTGCTGCAGATAGTCCATGGTCTGGGGATAATCTTTTTGCGTCGCGTATTCATAATAGGCCTCGTCGAAAACGACGATGATATCCTCCCTCAGCCCCTGAAAGAACTCTTTCAATTCCCGGTCAGTCACATATGTTCCGGTGGGATTGTTCGGATTGGCGATAAATATTATCTTGGTTTGGAGAGTGACGGCAGCTTTCATGCCCGGCAAATTATGCTTGTAATTCATGCTAGGAACTGCTATTACCCCGCAACACATCAGGTCCCCGGCCATTTTATAGCGGATAAACCCGTCGGTAGAGACAATTATTTCATCACCGGGATTTAAAATAGTTTTGCCGATGATCTCTATTAATTCATCAGATCCGTTGCCCAAAATTATGTTAGAAGGCCGTAAACCCAGTTTTCTGGCGATTTTCTGCTTTAAAAGTATTCCACTGCCCTCTGGGTAGAGAAAAACGGTTTTAAGGGCCTTTTTGACCGCCTGGAGCGCTTTTGGGGATGGCCCCAGCGGGTTTTCGTTGGAGGCCAGCTT
>DJVG01000065.1 GCA_002441095.1 Elusimicrobia bacterium UBA6262 | reverse complement strand
TTATTCCAGATCGGGGCCAATTATAAGCTGGGAGAACTGAACGAAACCCTGACCCAGTTAGAGCGTATCACCGGCAGCTTACAGGAAGAAGTACTTAAAACAAGGATGATCCCGGTTTCCCATATCTTTGACCGTTATCCGCGGGTGGTCAGGGATCTGGCGAAACTTAAAAATAAGGAAATAAATTTTGAAATTGAAGGTTCAGATATCGAACTGGACCGGATGATCGTAGACGAAATCAATGATCCCCTGATCCATTTGATCAGGAATTCAGTGGACCATGGTATTGAAACCCCGCAGGAAAGAGTCAAAAAGGGAAAAAGCGAAGCTGGCTATGTCAAGCTTTCTGCCCGGCGTGAAAAAGGCTATGTGCGCATTGAGCTGACTGATGACGGCAAGGGCATGGACCCGAACGAGATCGCGCAGAAAGCCATTGAAAAAGGAATGTTAGCCAAGGAAAAGCTGGCCTTGCTGACTGAGCAGGAAATGCTCATGTTGATCTGCGAGCCGGGTTTTTCCACTGCGGCAGAGATCAGTGATATTAGCGGCCGCGGCGTAGGCATGGATGTAGTTAAAACAAAAATAGAAGCTTTTAATGGCTCAGTGACCATTGAAACCAAGAAGGGTAAGGGCTCCACGTTTGTAATTAAGTTACCCTTGACTTTGGCCATTATCCAGTCCCTGATGGTAAAAGTAGCGGATGAGGTCTATGCCATACCGCTTTCCAATATTACGGAAATAAATTCTTTTGCGCCTGACCTGATCCGGACCATAGAAAAAAAAGAAGTAGTCAAGATCAGGGAAGAGATCCTGCCGCTGGTCAGCTTGCGTGAAGTATTTAATTTACCCAAGCGCGAATATGGCGAAGAAATATATGTGGTCACTGTGGAAGTGGGCGAAAAAAGAGTGGGCTTAGTTGTAGATTCGCTGTACAGCCGGGAAGAAATAGTGATCAAGACCCTGAGCGGCATCTTGAAAAGGACCAAGGGTATCAGCGGCGCCACTATCCTGGGTGATGGGCGCGTTGTCCTGATCGTGGATATAGCGGGAATCATATAGCAACAAAGGCACAAAATTTTAAAGCAAAAGCAGGCACAGAGGAAAAACAGTGGGAAAAATATTTGCCTTAGATATCGGGACCAGAAAAGTAGCCGGGTTGCTGGCCACCAGGGAAAACGGGACCATTACTATCCTGGATTGCGAGGTCCGGGAACACCAGACCCGGGCTATGCTGGCCGGTCAAATACATGATGTGGACCGGGTCGCAGCTGTAGTACAGGAAATTAAAACAGTCCTGGAACAGCGTCAGGGCGAACCTATTGGCAGGGTAGCGGTAGCCGTAGCGGGGCGCACTTTAAGGACTCTGCGCGGGCAAACCCGAAAAAATATTGTTTTTGAAAACGAAATTACTGCTTCTGACGTATTGGACCTGGAATTAGCTGCCGTGCAGCAGGTCTTGAATAATCTCGGCAGCCAGCCGGAGCAGGACCTGGCTGAATGTTTCTATTGTGTCGGATATAGCGTGGTCAGTTATTTCCTGGACCAGGAAAAGATTGACAACCTGGTAGGGCAAAAGGGCTATGAGATCGGGGTGGAGATCATTGCAACTTTCCTGCCCCGTATTGTACTGGAAAGCATGTTCACGGTGCTTAAAAAAACAGGGCTGGAAGTATCTTCCCTGACGTTAGAACCGATTGCTGCGATCAATGCTATTATCCCGCCGGATATGCGCCGGCTCAACCTGGCTCTGGTGGATATTGGCGCCGGCACCAGCGATATCGCTATTACTACCGGCGGTAGTGTCACTGCTTATGGCATGGTACCATCAGCCGGGGACATGATCACTGAAAAATTATGCGACCTGTATCTGCTTGATTTTTGTGTCGGGGAAAGAATAAAACGTCTTTTATCCAGCCAGTCGCAAATAGCTTTTACGGATATATTTGGCAAACAATGGAGCCGGTCAGCGTTACAAATATTATCAGATCTGACACCGGCTATCGAAGAGCTTGCCGCCACTATCAGCGAGAAGATCATGGAGCTTAACCAGACTGCACCAAGCGCCCTGGTTTGTGTCGGCGGTGGCAGCTTAACCCCGCTACTCCAGGAAAAACTGGCCCGGGCCCTGCATCTTTCCCGGGAGCGCGTTGGCGTCAGGGGGCCTGAATTGATTTCCTGGATAAATAATCCTACCGGTAAACTGACCGGGCCGGAAGCTATTACCCCGCTGGGTATTACCAGCATCGCCACTGAGCAGCAGGGTTTGCAGTTCGTTAATATTACGGTGAATGGCAAACATATACATTTATTGAATATAAATCAAAAGCTTAATATATTAAGCGCTCTTTTAGCCAGCGGCATTAGCACGAAAAAAATGCATTCCCGGCCAGGATTATCCAAAACCTTTGAGTTTAATGGGGAATTGCGCATTATCCAGGGGACCCTGGGGAAACCAGCTACCGTGCTATTGAATAATATCCCGGCCAGCCTGGAAGACCCGGTCAATGACCATAGCCAGATCATTTTTGAAGAAGCGCAGGATGGCCAGGATGGCCAGGCGAAGATCAGTGATTTTATCAGCCTGATATCTAACAAAAAGATAGTATTGAACGGTGAAGTAGTTTCTGCCGGGCCGGCAGTATATATGAATAATGAACCAGTGGACCAGAATGAAATGATCCCGGACCTGGCTAAGATCGAGATAAAAGCGGATATCTCGCTACGGGCCCTGTTACGGCAAAAATTTGATGTCAGCCAGGCCAGCGAACGCAGTATTGTAGTGACCATTGACAATGAACCAAGGATCATTACCCAGCAGAATTTCCACTTGGCTATTAATGGGCAGGAAGCCAGCCTGGAAGCGCCTTTACATGATGGCGATATTATTGAATATACGGCCAATAATCCCCGTCATTATCAGCTGAAAGATGTTGTCCCGGAGCCAATCAGCGGACGAGGTGTACGCGTATATATCAATGGCCAGGAATATACTATCGAGGGCCAGCGCGGGAAAATTATTATGAATGGGCAGGAAGTATCACCGGATGAATTTATTATCAACGGGGCGGATATCCGAACTATCCCCGGCAAGAATGCCGAGTTAATAGTTGTTGACCTGCTGCGCTATATTACCCTGGATGTGGACCGGAATGCCGGGAAGAAATTAAAAATGTTCGTTAATGGCCGGGAAGCCAGTTTTACCACCGCCTTATCCCAGGGAGCTGAAGTAAAGCTTTACTTTGAATAGGGGAAATAATGGTTGATAAAGAATTGCCTAAATTAAGCCCGAAACAGCTGGATGCTTTAAAAGAGATCAGCTCGATCGGCGCCGGTAATGCGGCTACTGCTTTCTCCCAGATGCTGAACCGCTCTGTGATGATGACGGTACCCAGTATCCATATCGTTTCGATCAATGATGTGCCGCAATATATGGGCGGGCCGGAAACACTGGTGGCCGGTGTTTATACCAGGTTATTAGGTGATGTGTTTGGCAGTGTATTATTGACTTTTCCCCGGGAAAGCGCATTTGCGCTGACTGATATCCTGATGGGCAAGACGATAGGCACGACCAGGATATTAACAGGTATGGGACGTTCTTTATTAAAAGAAACCGGCATGATCGTTACCGGCTCATTTTTAACCGCTCTTTCCAAGATGGTCAAAACTACTATTATCCCGCGGGTTCCGACCCTGACGCTCGATATGGTAGGCGCAATTATTGATTTTATCCTGATCGACCTAAGCCAGGAAGTAGAATTTGCCATTGTCATCGAAATACGTTTTGAAGAAAAAGACTCCCATGTCAGCGGGCATTTTTTCCTCTTACCAAATCCTGATTCATTAAAAATAATATTAAAAGCGATTGGAGTCGACAATGATTGATCTGAAAAATTTAACACCGTTCCAGTTGGATGCCCTTAAGGAAATTGGCAATATCGGCGCTTCCCATGCGGATACGGCCCTTTCAGAGTTGCTGCACAAAAAAGTCTGGATCAGTGTGCCGGAAGCCAAAGTTGTGCCTCTGGATGAAGTGCCGCAGGAATTCGGCGGCGCCGAAAAAATGGTAGTTGGCGTATACTTGCAGATGCAAGGGCAGATCAGCGGTAATATCCTGTTCTTTTTCAGCCAGGAAACAGCAATGACCCTGGCCGATATATTAATGAACCGGCCGGCTGGCACCACCAAAGTGCTTAATGAAATGGATCAGTCAGCCATTAAAGAAACAGGCACCATCCTGGCTGGCTCCTGCCTGACCGCGCTCTCGGCGCTCACGAATAAGGAAATCATCCCTTCTATCCCGTATTATGCCATGGATATGCTGGGCGCCCTGGTTGATTTTATTATCATCAACCTGAGCCAGAATGCTGAATACGCGATGATCATACAGCTGGAATTCAGTGAATCAGAATATAAAATTGACGGAAGTTTCTTGTTATTACCTGACCCGCAATCTTTGGAAGTGATCCTGACTTCTTTGGGCGTGGGCTGAAGTGCGGGAAGGAGAGGAATAATGGACGATCCGATTAAAGTGGGAATTGCTGATCTCAAAGTCAGCACCGCACCAAACAAAATAGTGACGAACGCGCTGGGGTCCTGTGTCGCCATTGTTTTGTATGATGCAGTGCACCGGATAGGCGGACTGGCTCACATCATGCTGCCCAGCACTGCTTTTTCGAAGATCCGCTCAAATCCGGCTAAGTTTGCTGACACAGCGGTTCCGGAAATGATCAGTATGATGAAACAACTGGGCGCCACTAAAACTACCACCTCGGCCAAAATTATTGGCGGCGCGCAAATGTTTGCCAATGTGCTCGTCGAACCGCTGGGAAATATCGGGCAGAGGAATGTACAGGCCGCTAAAGAAGCCCTGGCGAAGGAAAGCATTAATATCGTGGCCGAAGACACTGGCGGTGATTGCGGCAAAAGCGTTGAAGTGAACCTGGAAAACGGGGAAGTAACGGTCCGGTCCATCAAATACGGCATCAATAAACTGTAAAAAAGATTGGCAGTAGGGGGAATAATGGATACAGCAGCAAAAATACTAGTGGTTGACGACTCACCTTTTATCTTAGAGATCATCGAGACTATCCTGAAAGACAGCGGCTTCGAAGTAATTACCGCTGATGACGGTGATAAGGCCTATACCCGTGCTACCACAGAATCCCCTGACCTTATGGTGCTGGACCTGATGTTACCTAAAAAGAATGGTTATGAAGTATGCAAAATGCTGAAAAGCGATGAAAAGTACCGGCAGATACCAATTATCATGCTGACGGCCCGGGTCAATGAAGAAGACGAGGTAAAGGGAAAAGCTGCAGGAGCTGATGTATATATGGGTAAACCGTTTGAGTTGGACGATCTGGTCGCTAAAGTTAAAGAACTATTACAGGCTAAAAACAAATAGCTAGCGTATTTAAAAGCCAATTACCAAAATCCAATGACAAATAAAGTTCCAATAACCAATTGAATTTTAATTGTAATTTGGGATTTGATTTGACATTGATAATTTGTAATTGGGATTTTTTTTTGAGGAGATATGTCAATAGAGATTTTTGGACAATTGAATCCCAGGCAGCAGGCAGCCGTGAAGCATATTGATGGCCCCCTGCTGATCATTGCCGGCGCTGGCAGCGGCAAAACACGGGTCATTACCTATCGCATGGCCTATTTACTGGCTAATAATGTACCAAGCTGGAACATCCTGGCTGTAACTTTTACCAATAAAGCTGCCGAAGAGATGCGCATCAGGGTAGATAAGCTGCTGCAAGAGATATTTCCCGGGAAGCATACCGCCCTGCCGCTGCTTTCAACCTTTCATTCATTCTGCGTGCGTATTTTACGCCAGGATATTGAGCATCTTGGTTATAAGCGGAGTTTTGTCATTTATGACGAAGATGATTCCCTCAGCCTGATCAAGCAATGCCTGCGCGAACTTGGCCTGGATGATAAAAAAACCAAACCCAAAGAAATACTGTATATCATTGATAAAGCCAAAGACGATCTCTTGGATGCTGAATCATATCAGATCTATGCCAATGCCAGCCATAATGATGTGCGCCAGGCAGTAGCCGAGATCTACCGGCGGTACCAGAAAAAACTTAAAGACAACAATGCCCTTGATTTTGGCGACCTGATTATGCTGACCGTACATCTCTGGCAGGCTTTTCCAGAGGTCTTGCAGCGGTACCAGGAGCGTTTCCGCTATGTCATGGTGGATGAATACCAGGATACCAACCATGCCCAGTATATACTTACTAAAATGCTCACCCAGAAGTACCAGAACCTTTGCGTAGTCGGAGATGAGGACCAGAGCATTTACATGTTCCGCGGCGCGGATATCCGCAATATCCTTGATTTTGAAAAGGATAATAAGAATTGCCAGGTGATCAAGCTGGAACAGAATTACCGTTCCACCAAGCATATCCTGGAAACAGCCCAAAAAGTCATAACCAACAATAAATACCGCAAATGTAAAGAACTATGGACTGACAACAAAAAAGGCGAACCAGTCAGTTTTTACGAAGTGGCTAATGAAATAGAAGAGGCTGGTTTTATTGCCAATGCTATCAGCCGGTTGGTCAAGGAAGATGTCCAGTTCCGCGAGATCGCTGTTTTTTACCGCACTAATGCCCAATCCCGGGTGTTTGAAGATGCTTTGCGCCGGGAACACCTGCATTATGTGATCGTCGGTGGTATGCGTTTTTATGAGCGCAAGGAAGTTAAGGATATCCTGGCTTACTTAAGGGTCATGGTCAATCCGCAGGATTCAGTCAATCTCAAGCGCATTATTAATGTGCCAAACCGGGGTATCGGCAAAACCAGCCTGGAAGTGATCGATAAATTCGCGGAAAAGCATGAAATTACCCTGCCTGACGCGCTGCAACGGCTTGATTTGATCGAGGGGTTACAAGACCGGGCCAGGAAAAACCTGCGTGGTTTTATGCAACAATTGCATAACTGGCGGGAAGCACGGGTCAGCTTGTCAGCCAGTGAATTGGCAGCTAAAATAATTGATGAATCATACTATATTAAAGAGCTGGAAACCGATCCCCAGGAGGCCAGCGAGCGTATTGCGAACATCAAAGAATTGGTTTCCGCGATCAAAGAGTTTGAAGAACAAAGCGAAGATAAGTCCCTGGAAACCTACCTGGAGCAGGTAGCCCTGATCTCGGACCTGGATACCTGGAAAGAGGAAAAAAACTACATCACCTTGATGACCCTGCACCTGGCCAAAGGTTTGGAATTTAATTATGTCTTTATGTCCGGGCTGGAAGAAGGATTATTGCCGCATATGAATTCCTTAGCTACAGAGATAGAGCTGGAAGAAGAGCGGCGGTTATGCTATGTAGGTATGACCAGGGCTAAAAGGCAACTGGTGATCACCAGTGCCGCTGAGCGCCGGGTTAACGGGACCAGGCGTTGGAATATACCTTCCCGGTTCATCGCCGAAGCAGAACTGGTGGAGCGGCGTGAAGAAAATACGTTCGTGGTTCATGGTTCATCGTTAGTCGAAAATACAGAAGAAAAGGTAGAAAAGGTCATCCAACTGCCACAAAGCACTAAATTCAGGAAGCATCAGCGGATTGAGCATGAAGTTTTTGGCGAGGGGGAAATTATAGAAGTCACCGGTGCTGGGGATGATGAGAAGGTAATTGTTGATTTTAACTCTGGCGTCCGCAAAAAACTGCTCGTCAAGGCTGCAAACCTTAAAAAAGTGTGATATAATATAAATAAGTCTTAAGAGATAGATGAAACAGCAAGACGTTCAGCAAGCTGTAGAGATGTAAAGAGGCAAACTTCTCTACAGCTGTACAGCTTTATATCTTTACAGCTACAGAGAGCAAAATATGCTGGCAATTATATTTTTAATAGCTTGCGCGTTATTTGCGTTGGCCTACATAAAATATGGGGGCTTTCTCAAGAAGCATTTTGAACTGGATAATAAAAATAGCCCGCCATCTTGCACTATGTATGACGGTGTTGATTACTGTCCGGCACCTGTGCCGGTGCTTTTCGGACATCATTTTTCCTCTATTGCCGGAGCCGGCCCTGTTTTAGGCCCGATCATTGCCGGTATCGCCTTTGGCTGGGGCCCCGCCTGGCTCTGGATCATAATTGGTTCTATTTTTATAGGCGGCATACATGACTTTGCCAGCCTGGTTATTTCTATCCGTAACCGCGGCCGTTCGATCGCAGAAATTGCTAACACCTACATGTCCAGGAGAGCTTACCGGCTGATGCTGGCTTTTATCTGGCTGTGCCTGGTTTATGTATTGACTGTTTTTACCGATCTTACTGCTAGTACCTTTGCGCTTAATGGCGGCGTAGCTACTTCGTCCTTGTTCTTTATATTATTGGCTGTCGGGTTTGGAGTTTCCCTGTATCGGCTGAAAATACCGCTGAGCTGGGCCTCGATAACCTTTGTGTCCCTGCTTTTTTTCAGTATCTGGCTAGGCCAGCAGATACCCTTGAATAACATTCCGGCTATTTTGGGTGATAAAGCTAAAACCTGGAATATACTATTAATTATTTATTGTTTTATAGCCTCAGTGACACCAGTCTGGATTTTGTTACAACCCAGGGATTATTTATCCAGTTTCCTGCTTTATGGATCCATTATCGGTGGCTTCCTGGGTATACTTTTTGGCGGGTTGCCGCTGAAATACCCTGCTTTTGTTACTTGGGATGCTAAAGGTGTTGGCCCGATGTTCCCTCTAATTTTTGTAACTATTGCTTGCGGTGCTATTAGCGGCTTTCATTGTGTGGTAGCCAGCGGGACTACTTCTAAGCAGATAAAGAAAGAGACAGATGCTGTCCCGATTGGATACGGATCTATGCTGGTAGAAGGATTGGTGGCGGTAATTGCCTTGTGTACGGTAATGATCATTGGCAAGAACGATCCTTTAGCTACTAAGGCTCCTTTGGCTATTTATGGTGCAGGTATAGCCAGGTTTTTATCTGTTTTTGGCATTCCGGAAAGATTTGGGACCTCCTTTGGATTATTAGCTCTATCTACGTTCTTGTTAACTACGCTGGATACAGCGACCAGGCTGGCCAGGTATATTTTACAGGAATTTTTTAACCTGAAGGGTAAAAATACCCGGTACCTGGCTACAGCAATTACCTTGTTTTTGCCGGCGGTCTTTGTCCTGATCAATATTAAAGATGCCTATGGGAACATAGTCCCGGCCTGGAAAAGCGTCTGGCCGATCTTTGGCGCTACCAACCAGTTACTGGCTGGCCTGGCTCTCATGGTGGTGGCGGTATGGCTCAAGAAAAAGGGCAAGCAGATCTGGTTTGTGATCGTTCCTATGATCTTTATGCTGGGGATGACTTTATGGGCTTTGTTCCTGGTCATTATGCAGTATAAATTGAGCTTGCTAGGTTTTATCGGTAATGTGTTAATGTTGTTGGCAGTTTTATTAATAGTGGAGGCCATACAGATTTTTGAAGCTAAAAAACATTTTAATAGGATTATCAGAAGGAAAAAAACATGAAAATTACTAAAAAAGAAGTAGAATATGTCGCTCGCCTGGCCCGGCTGGCGCTGAATGAAAAAGAAAAGGACAAGATGACGGCCCAGCTTGATTCCATCCTGCAATATGTGGATACCCTGAACAAGCTGGATACTAATAATATAGAGCCGACCAGTCATGTCCTGCCCTTAAACAATGTGTGGCGGGAAGATGTGACCAGGCCAAGCACCTCGCGGGAAGAGATTTTGGCTAATGCCCCGGACCAGGCTGAAGGATTTTATAAGGTGAAAAAAGTCATCGAATAAGGAGATTACACAGATTTTTAAGAGAGATTACACAGATTAAAACGTCTTATTGTTTTTGCTTGAAATCGGTGTAATCCCTGCCTGCCGCAGGCAGGTCTTTCGTAATCGGTGTAATCAAGCGAAGCTTATGAATAAAATTGTCATCAAAACTGAAAAAGTGAAGATGGAAGCAGAATTAAACGATTCTAAAACAGCTCTGGCGATTTGGAATGCCTTGCCGCTAGCTACTGAAGCAGATACCTGGGGAGAAGAAATATATTTTGAAATTCCGGTCAAAGCAGATTTGGAAAATGGCACTGAAGAAGTGCACATAGGCGAACTGGGATATTGGCCGCAGGGGAGCTGTTTCTGTATCTTTTTTGGCTTGACGCCTATTTCCAGTGAGGGCAAGATAAAACCAGCAAGCGCCGTATCTATTATTGGCAAACTCTTAGGAGCACCTGAAAAGTGGAAAGAAGTAGCAGCGGGAGAATGGATCTCAATAGAGAAATCGGCGTAAAGCGTATAGCGTACAGCGGATAGGAATGCAATATATCTATACGCTAAACGCTATCCGCTATACGCCAATTGAACAAGGAGTAAGTTGTGGAACTATTTGCAATGACAGCGCATGAATTAAGCGAAAAAATAAAAAACAAGGAAGTGACTTCCCAGGAAGTTACCACCAGTGTTTTCCAGCGGATTGACGCGGTAGAACCTAAAGTCAAAGCTTATGTCACTTTGCTCAAGGAAAACGCCTTCAAACAGGCTGAAGCGATCGATCAGAAGATAAAAGCCGGTGAACCCACAGGAGCTTTAGCCGGCATTCCGATAGCGATCAAAGATAATATGAATCTTAAAGGAGCTAAATGCACCTGCTCCAGTAAAATACTGAGTAACTTTATTTCTCCCTATAACGCCACGATCATTGATCTGCTAAAAAAACAGGATATGGTGTTTATCGGAAAAACTAATATGGACGAATTTGCCATGGGTTCATCTACCGAAACCAGTTATTTTGGCAAAACCTATAATCCCTGGAATCTGGAAACGATCCCAGGCGGGTCCAGCGGCGGCAGTGCTGCCAGCGTGTCAGCTGATGAAGCGATTATGGCCCTTGGATCTGATACTGGCGGATCCATCCGCCAGCCAGCTTCGTGCTGTGGCATTGTCGGCCTAAAGCCGACCTATGGCCGGGTTTCGCGTTTTGGCCTGGTAGCTTTTGCTTCTTCCCTGGACCAGATCGGCCCACTAACCAAAGATGTTCAAGATTCTGCTTTACTGATGAATGCTATTGCGGCGTATGACCAAAATGATTCGACCAGTGTGAATATCCCCGCTCCTGATTATACCAAATCCCTGGTAAAGGACCTTACCGGGTTAAAGATCGGTATTCCCAAAGAATATTTTGTAGCGGGAATGGACAAAGAAGTGGAGCAGAGTGTCAGGGAAGCGATTAAATTACTGGAGAAACAGGGAGCAAAAATTATGGAGATATCCCTGCCTCATACTGAATATTGCCTGGCGGTTTATTATATCCTGGCGCCTTCAGAAGCCAGCGCCAACCTGGCCCGTTATGACGGAGTGAAATATGGTTATCGTACCCCAGATGCTAAGGATTTACTGGAACAATATGAAAAGACCCGCGGTGAGGGTTTTGGCCCAGAAGTTAAACGGCGCATCATGCTGGGAACATATGCTCTTTCCAGCGGCTATTACGATGCTTATTATTTAAAAGCGCAAAAAGTAAGAACTTTGATCAAGAATGATTTTGAAGAAGCTTTTAAGCACGTGGATGCTATCGTCACCCCGACTGCTCCCACTGCGGCGTTTAAGATCGGGGAGAAAACCGATAACCCTTTGCAAATGTATCTTTCAGATATATTTACGATTTCGGTGAATCTGGCCGGGATACCGGCGTTATCAATGCCCTGTGGATTCACTAAGAATAGAATGCCGATTGGATTGCAGATCATGGCTAAGCATTTTGCTGAAGAGACGATCTTTAAAGTAGCATATGCCTATGAGCAGAATACTGACTGGCATAAAGAGAAGCCAAAGCTGTAAAGAAGTGTATCAGGAGATCAGGTCATCAGGGTGAGAATATCAGGTTATCAGGGGATCAGTACTTACCTGGTATCCTGGTATCCTGTTATCCTGATAACCACTACCTGATACCCTAATATCCTGATATCCGGAGTTGTTTTATGAACTATGAAGCAGTAATCGGGCTGGAAGTGCATGCCCAGCTAAAAACCAAATCAAAAATATTCTGCGGCTGTTCCACGCAATTCGGGGCTGAGCCCAATACCCAGACGTGTCCGGTGTGTATCGGCATGCCCGGGGTCTTGCCAGTCTTGAATAAGACCGCCATTGAATATATTATCAAGACTTCCCTGGCGCTCAATTGCCGGGTCAATCCTATGAGCCGATTTGCCAGGAAGCAATATTTTTATCCTGACCTGCCGAAAAATTACCAGATCTCCCAATACGAACAGCCGGTATCTGAGCATGGGTACCTTGATGTCCAGGTTGACGGCAATACTAAAAGACTGGGTATTACCCGTATCCACCTGGAAGAAGATGCCGGTAAACTCCTGCATGAGGTTGGCTCACGGCAGATCGATGGCAGTTATGTGGACCTGAACCGTACCGGCGTGCCGCTGATGGAGATCGTCTCTGAGCCGGATATGCGCACCCCACAGGAAGCTTATGCATATCTGACAGCGCTGAAAAGCGTTTTAGAATATCTTGATGTCAGTGATTGCAATATGGAAGAGGGTAGTCTCCGGTGCGATGCTAATGTTAGTATCCGGCCAATCGGGCAAAAAGAATTTGGCACAAAAGCTGAAGTGAAGAATATGAATTCTTTTAAGGGCGTACAGAAGGCCCTGGAATATGAGATTGAGAGGCAGATCAAGGCGACGGAAGATGGCGAACGGATTGTGCAGGAAACCCGTCTCTGGGATGCAGACAAGGAAATGACCTTTTCCATGCGTTCCAAAGAAGAAGCTCACGATTACCGCTATTTCCCTGAACCAGACCTGGTCCCGGTAGTGGTAGAAGAGAAATGGCTGGCAGAGATCAAACAGGCTCTGCCTGAGCTTTCAGAGCAAAAAAAGGAAAGATTTATCAAAGAATATCACTTGCCTGATTATGATGCCGGAGTATTGACTGCTGACCGGACTATTTCCGAATATTTTGAGAATACCGTCAAAGGTTATGCCAATCCTAAAGCTGCTTCTAACTGGATCATGGTCGAGCTTTTGGCTCAGTTGAATGCCGCTAATAAGAATATAACAGAATCATTGATCACTCCGGTACACTTAAGGATGCTGCTGGAGCTGATCGATAAAGGCACGATTTCCGGTAAGATTGCCAAGACTGTATTTGAGGAGATGTTTATTTCCGGTAAAATGCCGGAGATAGTGGTCAAGGAAAAGGGACTAGTGCAAATCTCGGATGAAGGCGCGATCGCTAAAGTGATAGAAGAAGTACTCACTGCGAATGCCAAATCAGTGGAAGAATATAAGGCCGGGAAAACTGCCGCGATGAATTTCCTGCTGGGACAGGTGATGAAGAAGACCCAGGGGAAAGCTAATCCCGGAGTGGTGAACAAGATATTAAAGGAAAAACTAATATAAAGATTTACCTGGGGTCCTGTCTCGGGTTGATTTTACAGGGACGTTTGCTCCACCCAATAGCGTGAGGCACCTTCAGGTGACTCATCCGCCAAGTATTTTGGCGGAGTGAGCCATGCTTCCGCCTTAAAGATTGGCGGACAGGCGCAAAAGCATCAATAACCCTGGCAAAAATCAAACCCTCGCCACCCCCTAAGTTACTTATAAAGGGAACGTGTCGAAGCGAACAAAAATAACTAGTTCAGTGATAAAAGGTTATATAGAGGTAATATATGAAAAAGGTTGAGGTAAAGTTGAAAAATGGGACGGCAGAGGGGTATGAGATACAGCTCCCCAATACCAGGCTAGTTTTTGTGTTGACTAAACAGGGTTATGTGATGTGTGGCTATTTAGACCTGACTACTGCTGATAAAGTGGGGGATATAGCCGCCTTGGTACGCGGCGTAAACACTGTTGAGGAGCTGTTAAAAGCTAAAGTGCAGGGAGTTTCTGCGGCAGCGAAACAGCTTGGTGTCGAGATTGGGATGTCCGGCGAAAAAGCGCTGGAAAAAATGCTGTAAAAGGAGTTGGTTATGAAAATGCAGGATCTATTCAATCTTTTCAAGACCGCTATTGAGAGAGAGCAATCTGCACAGCAGCTTTATGAGGAAATGATCGCTGGAACGGATGATGCTGAAGCCAGAAAAGTACTGGAAACTTTTTTGGGCCAGGAAAGATACCATGAGGAAAAGTTAAAAGAGGTATACGCAGAGCTTAGAGAGAAACTAAAAGAATAGGATAATAATAATGCCGGCCTTAGTAAAACCCATAACTGTAAAAGAAAAAGTGACCCTGAAAATCGAGAATCTTATCTTCGGCGGCGAGGCTTTGGCCCGCTACCGGGGATTTACCATTTTCCTGCCGTATGGCTGTCCTGGCGATGAAGTAGAGGCTGAGGTCACGGAAGTTAAGAAAGATTATGCCCGGGCCAAGATCACCAAAATTCTGGTTCCTTCCCCTGACCGGATCAATCCGCCCTGCCCGTATTTTTACCGTTTGGAAGAACAAGTTGAGGACAAACTTTTCTGCGGCGGCTGTGACTGGCAGCATATTAAATATGAGACCCAGTTGCAGTTGAAGACCGCTATGGTTAAAGATGCTTTAAAATATATTGCCCGTTTTAAGGAACCTAATGTCCTGGATATTATCCTGGCGGCAACTCCGTTCAATTACCGGAATAAAATGCAATTAAAAGTGGGCTTAAGGGAAAAAGAAGAAGGTGGGAAAAAGATCGTTTGCGGTTTTTATGCTAAAAACACCCATCGGATCATTGATATAGAGAAGTGCCAGATCCAAACTGATACTGCCAATGAGATCCTGGCGCTGGCGCGGCAACTGCTCGGTGAATATGAATTGCCTGGTTATGATGAAGAGGCCCACCGCGGCCTGGTGCGCCATATTATCGTACGGGCCGGGGTGAATACAGACCAGTATATGCTGATCTTTGTCACCAAAGAAAAAGACTTTCCCAATAAAGCAGAGATCGCGGCCAAAATAATGGAGCGTTTCCCGCAAGTACTCAGTGTCATCCAGAATATCAATAAAGCGAAAACCAACGTGATACTCGGCGAAGATACGCTGCTCGTCGCCGGCAAGCTTAAAATTCAGGAAAAGATAAAACATTTATTTTTCGATATCTCTCCGGTCTCTTTTTTCCAGACGAATACCCGGCAGGCAGAAAAATTATATGATACGGTTGTGGCTTTTGCCGAACTTTCCGGTCAGGAACTGGTCCTGGATGTGTACAGCGGCGCCGGGGCTATTGCTTTATACGTAGCTCCGCAAGCACAGAAAGTCATAGGGATTGAATCAGGGCAAAGCGCCGTGAAAGATGCTATGTTCAATGCCGACTGGAATAAGATCGAAAACGTGGAGTTCCGTATCGGTGAAGCAGAGCTGGTATTATCCCGGCTGTATAAACAGCAGGTAAAACCAGATGTCATTATTGTCGATCCGCCGCGTAAAGGCCTCAGCCAGAAGGTAATAGACGCGATCATCAACCTGTCTCCGAAGAAGATAATATATGTTTCCTGCGAGCCGTCTACCATGGCGCGTGACCTGCAGATCCTGCATAAGAAGCATTATAAACTGGAAGTAGTACAGCCGGTGGACATGTTCCCCCAGACTGCGCATATTGAATGTGTGGCTAAAATTGTCAAAATCAGGAAAACAGAAGTGGTTAAATCTCAGGAGCAGACACCTAAGGAGGAAGAGGCAGCATGAGCAAGCGTATTAGCATTGATTACACTAATTGTATGGATACAGCCCTGAAGCTTAACGGGATCAGTAAGAATAAGCTACAGGACCTGCAACCGGCTTTACAACGAGCCCAAAAAGAAGTTAATCGCAAAAAACAGGCCGGCCAGCTTGGCTTTATGGAACTGCCGTATAAAGCCGGCGAAGCCAAAGAAATGGTAAAACTGGCAGCCAAACTGAAAGGAAAATTCGATAATTTTGTTGTGCTGGGTATTGGCGGATCAGCCCTGGGCAATATCTGCCTGCAAAATTCTATCAATCATCTCTATTATAATTTATTGCCGAAAAACAAACGCCGGGGATTTCCGCGGATATTTGTCCTGGATAATGTAGATGCTGATATGGTTAAGGGGTTGATGGATATTATCGATGTAAAAAAAACGCTTTTTAATGTGATCACCAAGAGCGGGACAACCAGCGAAACTATGGCCCAATATTTTATTTTCCGCCAGGAACTGGAAAAACGGCTGGGCAGTAAATACAGCCAGAATATTATTGCTACTACTGATATCGACAAAGGCTATTTGCGGGAATTAGCAGATAAAGAAGGGTATGCAACGCTCGTTATCCCAAAGAATGTCGGGGGCCGGTTCTCGGTTCTATCCCCGGTGGGATTGTTAAGCGCGGCTTTTGGTGGGATTGATATCGAACAGCTGTTAGCCGGTGCGCGGCACATGGCTACCTTGTGTAAGACGGGAACGATGAGTAAGAACCCAGCTATGATATACGCGGCGATCCAGTATCTGATGTATAAAAAAGGGAAAAGTATTTCTGTGATGATGCCTTATGCCCAGCATTTGAAAGAGTTTGCTGATTGGTATGCACAATTATGGGCAGAATCATTAGGCAAGGCAATTAATAATAAAGGGAAACGGGTGAATGTCGGGCCAACTCCGGTCAAAACCCTGGGTGCGACAGACCAGCATTCTCAGGCACAACTGTATATGGAAGGGCCATTTGATAAAGTGGTCACTATCCTGTCTGTAGAAAAATTGGCCGCCACCTTGACTATCCCTGCGTATAACGATCACTTCCTGGGTGGCCAGACGATGAATAAATTGTTGCTTACCGAGGAAAAAGCTACTGCCATGGCCTTGGCCCAGAATAACCGGCCCAACCTGACTATTACCCTGCCGGAGATCAATGAGCTTACTATGGGCCAAATGATCTACCTGTTTGAATTGGCTACCGCCTATATGGGTGAGTTGCTGGAGATCAACACCTTTGACCAGCCAGGCGTAGAATTGGGCAAGATCCTGACCTACGCGCTCATGGGCCGCCAAGAATATGAAGATAAAAGAAAAGAAATTGAAAAGCAACTGCAAAAGAAAGGGCAATATATCGTTTAATAGTATAGGATTTGAAAATCGTATACTTGATTACACAGATTATTAGAAAGATTACACCGATTAATAGGATTAAACTTGTGAAGATCGGCCTAGATATCGATGGAGTATTGGCTGATTCAGACCCGGCTTTCAGGGCCCATCTGAAAAAGCTTTTCCAGCGTCCTTTTCCCAAAAAGGACGTTGTTTGTTTTGATTACCAGCAGTGTTTTAACCTTTCTCCGGCCCAGCTGGACTTATTTTGGGGCACTTTTACCAAACAAGGAAAATGGGAAAAGATAAAAATAATGCCGGGCGTAAGACAGTTTTTAAAACAGGTTAAAGGCAAAGACGTGACCGTTATCACCGCCCGTCCTGTGGAACTCCAAAAACAGACTATCCGCTGGCTAATAAACAACCAGATCCCTTATCATCAGCTGATCTTTATGTCTGGGAAATCCAAGCATCAAGATGTGCTTTTGCATAACCTGAATTTTGATTATTTTGTTGAAGACAGGTTTGAATTCAGTAAGGACCTGGCTGATCTGGGAATCAAGGTGTTACTATTGAATTACCCCTGGAATTTAAAATTCGGGGAATATAAAAATATCATCCGCGTCAACAACTGGGCAGATATTTCCCGGACTATATTAAACGAGTTATAATTTAGCAAAAATAATATAAAATGTGTATAGAGACTAAGTGGAGAGCTTAGCCTCTTTTTTGTTAAATCGAATAACGCGAATAAAAAGAGCTAATTACCCTAATAAGGAGGATCCTTGTGTTTAAGAAATTAATGATTTTGTTTCTACTACTAACGACCATCTACGAACTACGAACGGTTTCTGTCTTCGCTGCTGCGCCCGGCGACGTGGTTATCAATGAGATCATGTGGATGGGGACCGCGGCTTCCAGCTCTGACGAATGGATCGAGTTGTATAATACTACCGGGCAGGATATTGACCTGACTAACTGGACCTTGAAAAGTGAAGATGGTACGCCGCAAATTGTTTTAGCCAGTACTATTACGGCCAATGGGTATTATATTCTGGAACGAACTGATGATACTACGATTAATGACCTTGCCGCAGATAAAATATTCAGCGGCGCTCTTAGTGATACGGGAGAAACCCTGGTTTTATCTGATAGTTACGAAATAGTGATTGATTCTGTGCCTTGCAGCGGCGGCTGGTTTGCCGGTTCTAAAGCCCCGAATTATTCCATGGAGCGGGTAAATCCTAAAGAAAGCAGCTGGCTTAAGGCCAACTGGGGGAACAATAATGGCTTTATCGTCAATGGGCTAGACGCTAATAATGCCGCTCTTTTTGCTACTCCCAAAGCCCAGAACAGTATTTATTATGACGGTATAATAGGAGAAGAGGATACGCCTAATGGGCCCAGTGCTGATTATTCGGTCAGGATCACAGAAGTAGCTTTTTCCGCTGCCACTGATTGGGTAGAGCTATATAATTATGGTACTGCTGCAGTAGACATATCTGGTTTAATGCTGACTGACCTGGACGGCGTGGATTCCCGTTTGGCCAATGCCAAAACTATGCTGGCACCGGGCAGGTATGCGGTAGTCTACTGGGATGAGACCGGAGTGGACGAAACAGATGAAGTCGGTGACATAAATGGTAACAGGGTCATAGATCTATATATAGCTGATACTGGTTTGTCGGCAACTGATGACGAAATAGTCTTAATGAGCGCTCCCAGCGGCGGGCAATATATTGACGCAGTATGCTGGAGTAATGGCCTTGGCGAATTTGCCAGCAGTGAAGATAAAGATTTAAAATTACTGGCAGATAATGACCAATGGGTCATAGCTGGCGGTACAGTTACTAAAAGCGACTGTTGGACTGACTCCAGTAAGGTAAAAAGTGACCAGTCAATCGGGCGGATGACAGTAACTGCTGCCGACACCAATACCAAAAATGACTGGCAGGTATTTAAATGCCCGACTCCTGGCCAGGATAATCCTCCTCTGGTCCCGCCCGCGGTTACTTTGCTCTTTGACCCAGCGCCGCCTTTTAAAGCCGGGCCGGTCAAGATCACCCTGCAGATCGAAACCTTGAATCCTATTGTGGAAGTGCCGCAGGCAGCCTTTAAAGAAGGGACGAGTGATTTCCAGGATATCGTCTTAAGCGGGACTGAAAAAATTTGGCAGGGTGTTTTTGAGATCACCCAATTTGCTGATGAGAGAAATATTACCTTTAAGTATAAGGTTATTGATCAGGCCAAAAACAGTAGTGAGCAGGAGATTATCTATCTTGGCCTGGCTTATGTGCCGCCTGAATACGGGGAGCAGATGTACTGTTATCCCAATCCCTGGACCAGGAATTCCGCGGCCCTCCTGAAATTTTCTAATATAGGAGAAGTGGAAAGCACGATTAAAATATTTACTTTAAACGGGGAACAAGTTAAGATTTTAACCGGGCGGGGAGAGGTTTACTGGGATGGCACGAATGAAAACGGGGGAAAAGTGGCTGCTGGCATATATATATATTACCTGGAAAACGTCCAATGTGTGAAAAAAGGCAAATTTGCAGTTATAAAGTAGTAAAAATAGCTTGATTTGGGGCCTTTTTTTTGTTATACTCTCTTTACTTCACTAAACTATAACCCAAGGGACCAGTTATGAAAAGTGACCAGAGATCCTATGACCGGATACCATCTTTAAAGCATATCGATGGTATTATGTACCTGGAGAATGATCCAGCTGAACCTATTATTATCCAGATCAAGGATCTTAGCCCGGGCGGTATCCTTTGTGAAAGCAAAACCGAGATCCCGCTTGGCGCTATTGTGCACATGGAGATAAGATTCCCGTCGATGACTAATGACGAGCCCGGCAAAGTAACAGGCAAGATAGTACGTTGCAGCAAAAATGACCGTAGTAAAAGATTTGATATCGCGATCGCCTATATAAGAAAGAAATAAATATAAAAGTAAACTATTGATTGCGGAGACTAATAAATACGATTACAGTGATTCGTTAGCAACCATTAATCATTGTAATCTTTTTTAATCACTGTGATGGCTTAATTTAAGCTGGCTGGAGGCAGAGGGATGAAAGCATTAATAATGGCAGGTGGTTTGGGTACGCGCCTGAGGCCGTTGACCATCAATTTGCCAAAACCAATGGTCCCAGTTGTGAATAAGCCCATGATGGGGCATATTATTGACCTGCTGAAAAAGCACAACATCAAAGAAATGACCTCGATCCTGTACTTCCAACCAGAGATCATCAAAAACTATTTTGCCGATGGCAGCGCGTTCGGTATCCAAATGGATTATGTAGATGCCGTAGAGGATTTTGGTACCGCGGGCAGTATCAAAAATGCTGAACCAGGTATCAATGAAACTTTCCTGGTCATTAGCGGTGATGTGCTCACTGATTTCGACCTGACCGCTGCACTGAAGTTCCATCGGGAGAAGAAAGCTCTGGCTACTATGGTCCTGACCAGGGTGGCCAACCCGCTGGCCTATGGTGTGGTGATCACGGATAAGGACGGGAAAATTGAGCGTTTCCTGGAAAAACCGGTCTGGGGTGAAGTATTCAGCGATACGGTTAATACAGGTATTTATATACTGGAGCCGAAAATATTCGAGTTTATCCCGGCTAAAAAAGAATTTGATTTCAGCCGGAACCTGTTCCCTCATTTACTGGAGGGAAAACAAGCGCTTTATGGCTATATTGCCGCTGGTTATTGGAAAGATATCGGAGACCTGGCAGAGTACAGGTTCGCCCATCAGGACATCCTGACCGGGAAAGTGAAAGTTGGGATACCAGGGAATAAACTGAATACTATCGGACGTGATATTTGGATCGGCGCAGAGAGCGAAATAGATAAGCAGGCTGAGCTGAATGGCGGCGTAGTGATCGGTAAAAACTGTATTATCAAGGCTAATGCGCAGATCACGAATGCAGTTATTGGCGATAATACGCAGGTGGAAGAAGGCGCCAAGATCCATAATTCGATCATCTGGGAAAATTCCCGCATTGGCCGCCAGGCAGAACTTAAAGATAATATTATTTGCCATGGTGTGGATATCCGGGCCAAAGCTTTTATCCAGGATGGGGTGGTCATCGGTGATGAATGTGTGATCGGAGAAGAAGCACGGATCAAAGACAATGTTAAATTATGGCCGCATAAAGTAGTAGAAGACGGGTCAACTCTTTCCACCAGCCTGGTGTGGGGGGAAAAATGGTCTAAAACCCTTTTCGGGGCCTATGGTATTTCCGGCTTGGCCAACATTGAAATGACGCCGGAATTTGTCGCTAAAGTCGGTGCAGCCTATGGCGCATTCCTGGGGAAAGGCTCTACGGTCATGACCAGCCGTGATTCGCACAAATCCAGCCGGATGATCAACCGGGCCTTTATTTGCGGCCTGCTTTCCAGCGGCGTGCACGTGAAAGACCTGAGAAACATACCAACCCCATTACTGCGATATAACCTTGGTAAAGAAGGAGAAAAAGGAGCTATTCATGTCCGTAAATCCCCTTATGACCCACAGGTTATTGACATTAAGTTTTTTGATGTCGGTGGTGTGGACCTGTCTTTTACCAAGGAAAAATCAATCGAACAATTATTTTTCCGGGAGGATTTCCGCCGGGCCAAAGTAGAAGATACCGGGGAATTGACTTTCCCCGGCCGGATAATTGAAGATTATAAAGAAGGTTTTTTAAACGCCATCGATCATAAGGCCATCAGTGAGGCCAGGTTGCGGGTAGTGATCGATTATGCTTTCGGCGATGGGGCGACTCTTTTCCCGTCGATCCTGGGAGAACTTGGCTGTGAGGTTATTTCCTTAAATGCCAATATTAACCCGTCGAAGTTTACCAAGAGTGAAAACGAATTCCGCCAGGCCTGGAAAAAATTAGGAGATATCACCGTAGCGTTAAAGGCAGATATAGGCTTTATGCTGGACACTGGTGGAGAAAAACTTTTCCTGGTGGATGAAAAAGGGCAGGTGCTAACAGATGATAAAGCCCTGGCTCTGGTCGCGACCCTGAGCATGCGGGAAAAGAAAGGGGCCAGGATAGGCATCCCAGTCACTGCCAGCAGGGTAATTGAAGAAATGGCTAAAAAATACCAGGCTACGATTATCCGTACTAAAACCACTCCCCGCTCGATCATGGAACAAGCCTTGAAAAAGGAACAAGACCTGCTGGGTGATAATCTTGGCGGTTTTATTTTCCCGATTTTTATGGGAGCTTTTGACGCTATGTTTTCCATGGCCAAAATATTGGAATTGATCGCCAAGCAGAATGTGCGTTTGAACCAGTTAAATGAAGAATTACCTAAAGTTCATTTCCGTAAAGAACGTGTTCCCTGTACCTGGGCGGCTAAAGGGACGGTCATGCGCAATCTGGTACAGAGAGCCAAGGATGACGGGGAAGTTTTTGAGCTGATCGACGGGATCAAGATTTTTAATAAAGACTACTGGGTCCTGCTGATCCCGGATCAGGATAAGCCATTTTTCAATATTCATGTAGAATCTGAATCCAGCGATAAACTGTTGGAGGTTATTAATAAGTATAAAAAGAGAGTGCAGGAGAGCCAAGCATAAATACAGCTAAATGCTGGATGCTGAAAGCTGAATGTTAGGTGTAAAGGTATAGGGGTGTAAAGAATGGAAATAAAATTCGGGACAAGCGGCTGGCGGGGCATTATCAGTGATGAGTTCACATTCGAGAATGTGGAGATCGTCACCCAAGCTATCTGTGACTATATAAGAGATAGTCAGCGGTCAGCGGTCAGCAGTCCCGCCACTAAAGCATCGGCGGGCCGGCCGCGGTCACAAGTAATTGTTGGTTACGATACAAGATTCTTCAGCGAAAAATTCGCCGAGATCACGGCAGCAGTCATAGCGGCAAATGGTTTACAGGCATTGTTAACCAACCGCGATACACCAACCCCGACTATTGCCTTTGAGCTCCTCCGGCGCAAGGCTGCGGGCGGGATTAATTTTACCGCCAGCCATAATCCGGCCCAGTACAATGGTATAAAATTCTCTCCAGCCTGGGGCGGCCCGGCTTTGCCTGAAACTACAAGAACAATTGAGGAAAATTGCCAGAAGTATCTGGCCCAACCGAATTTGGTTAAGAAAATGCCGTTTGCCGAAGCACTTAAAAAACGCCAGGTGATGATGATCGATCCCCGGCCTCAATATTTAAAGAGATTAAGGAAAATTGTAGACTTACCAGCGATCAGGAAAGCCCGCCTGAAAATAGGAGTTGATGCTCTCTACGGGACCGGGCGGGAATACCTGGATGAGCTGCTAAAAGAGGCAGGCGTTAAAATGCACCTTCTGCATAACTGGCGGGATGTCCTTTTCGGCGGAAGGCCGCCTGAACCTTCGTATGAGAATATCCCTGAACTAGTGCACATAGTCAAAAAAGAAAAGTGCCATCTGGGCCTGGGGATTGACGGGGATGCCGACCGGTTTGGGATCATTGACGAAAAGGGTAATTATATACAGCCGGGCCATGTGATCGCTTTACTGTTGGACCATTTACAGAAAACCAGGAAATGGCATGGTGTAGTGGCGCGTTCGGTAATGACCACGAATTTTATTGATGCTATAGCGCATAAACACGGGGTAACGGTCCGCGAAACCCCTGTTGGTTTTAAATATATTGGTGATATCCTGGTAAAAGAGGGTTTGATCATAGGCGGGGAAGAAAGCGGCGGCTTGACCATTCATGGCCACGTCCCGGAAAAAGACGGGATCCTGGCTTGCTTACTGGTGGCGGAAATGGTTGCTTACCAGAAAAAACCCTTGAGCCTGATACTGGCCGGTTTATACAAGGAAGTTGGCGTGTTCCTTTTTGAAAGAGTCAATTTCCGCGTAACTACGGAGCGAATGGCCGAATTAAAGCAGACCTTGAAGGAAAATCCTCCGGAGCGTATTGCCGGGGTCAAAGTACGGGAAGTCGTTACTATTGATGGGTTTAAGTTTATACTGGAAGGCGGCAGTTGGGTTGGTTTGCGCTTATCCGGGACGGAACCAGTAGTACGGTATTATGTTGAAGCCCAGCGTCAGGATACGGTACGCAAACTACTCCAAGCTGGCAAGCAATTGATCACCGGGAAAAAATAAAAAAACCGAAAGGAGTCAGTCATGAGCAAGATCAATGAAGTAAAAGCGCGTGAAATTCTGGATTCGCGCGGTAACCCTACCGTAGAGGTAGATGTGATCCTGGAAAATGGGATAATGGGAAGAGCGGCAGTACCCAGCGGTGCCTCCACCGGCGAAAACGAAGCAGTAGAATTACGCGATGACGACAAAGCAAGATATTTAGGCAAAGGGGTCCTGAAAGCGGTTGGTAATATCAATACTGTTATTACTCCCAAGATCAAAGGGATGGATCCTTCCCAACAGGAAAAGATCGACAACCTGATGATCAGCCTGGATGGTACTCCGAATAAAGCTAAATTAGGAGCCAATGCTATTCTTGGTGTTTCCATGGCGATAGCGAAAGCGGCAGCTATTGATAAAGGAGTTCCCCTGTATAAATATTTTGGCGGGGACCAGGCGACTTTATTACCTTGCCCGATGCTCAATATCCTGAACGGCGGCAAGCATGCTGATAATAATGTGGACCTGCAGGAATTCATGATCATGCCCTTGGGCGCTAAGTCTTTTAAGGAAGCCCTGCGTATGAGTGCGGAAGTGTTCCATAACCTTAAATCTGTTTTGCACAGTAAGGGATTAAGCACTGCGGTTGGGGATGAGGGTGGATTTGCTCCTAACCTCGGCTCTAATGAGGAAGCTTTGTTGGTGATCATGGAAGCTATTGCCAAGGCTGGTTACAAAGCGGGCCAGGATATTTTCATTGCCCTAGACCCGGCCGCCAGCTCTTTTTATAAAGATGGCAAGTATGTGTTGGAAGGTGAAAAAGCCGACAAGGTCAAAGACGCCAAACAAATGGTCGATTTCTACGAGAACCTGGTGAATAAATATCCGATCATCTCCATTGAAGACGGACTGGCAGAAGATGACTGGCAGGGATGGAAGATAATGACAGATGAACTGGGAAGTAAGATCCAGATTGTCGGTGATGATCTTTTCGTCACTAACGTCAAGCGTCTGAACAAAGGTATCGAGTTGGGTATCGCCAACTCCATCCTGATTAAACTTAATCAGATCGGAACTCTTACGGAAACACTGGAAACAATGAGTCGTGCTAAGGAATCAAGTTACACCTGCGTTGTTTCACACCGTTCCGGTGAGACGGAAGACACATTTATGGCCGATATCGCTGTAGCCACAAACTGCGGCCAGATCAAGAGCGGTTCACTTTCCCGCACAGACAGACTGGCAAAATACAACTAGTTAATCCGTATTGAAGAAGAACTGGGCGACGCGGCCAACTACCGCGGTAAAGATGCATTTTACAGCATCAAAGCACCGGCCAAAGCAGGAAAGAAAAGATAACTGGATAATAAATCTAAAAAAGGGTGGCCTTTCCCTAAAGCCACCCTTTTTTATTCATTTTGTCAAAGCTATTATTGGATTTGTCTTTAAATAATTTAAACTGTTAGAGCAGCTTGAATAGACGGCGGCGCAAAACCTCCATTTCCGCTCTGTTTTCAGTCAGGGAGTAGGAAACTTCTTTCTTGTCAATTTTTTCATCTTTCATCCCAGCTATCAATTTCGAATCTTCCAGAAATATTATTACGTTAAGATAATTCGACTGGGAAAGCGCTTCCGGCCTTAAGACTTCCCCTTTCTTGTACATCCTGTCCCCCAGTGACATAATTTTCTTTAACCAATCTTTTTTTGTCAGTGAGCTTTTCTTTAAATACAGACAACCTCGAATGACTATCCATGACGATTCAAGATAATTATGAATTAAATCGGCAAAAGG
>DJVG01000025.1 GCA_002441095.1 Elusimicrobia bacterium UBA6262 | reverse complement strand
GATGGAGCCAGCTGACAAAAATATGTCCTTTAACCCCGTTCTTAAACTCCAGGGTGGTCATAGTCGTATCAAAAACACCCTGATTCAGATAGGCCCCGCCCATGGCTTTGACCTTGACCGGTTCTTCCCCGAGCAGCATTAATATGACAGAGATATCATGCGGCGCGAAACTCCATAAAATATTTTCTTCTGTCCGCAATTTGCCAATATTAAGCCGGTTGGAATAGATATATTGGACCTTGCCCAGTTGCCCGGCAGAAATTATTTCTTTCAGCTTGATGACCGCCGAGTGGTATTGCAGGATATGCCCGACCATTAAGATCTTGTTTTCCCGGGCCGCTATATCCACCAATTCCTGGCCTTCCTTGACGGTCAAGGCTAAAGGTTTCTCCACGAAGACATCTTTCCCCGCTAATAAAGCTTCCCGGGCTATTTGAAAATGAGTAACTGCCGGAGCAGCGATAGTAACGGCTTTTATTTCCGGATGATGTAAAATTTCCTGGTAAGAAACAGTGTAGTTTGCTTTAGGGAATTCTTTCTTCCTTTCCTCAACTATCTTGGGATCTGAATCGCACGCTGTGTGCAGGAAACCCTTTTCGTAAAGATTCCGGAGGATATTTTTACCCCAGTAACCAAGGCCAATATGCCCGATAATATTATTTTGTACAGCAGTCATTTTTGTCTCCTTTTCACACAGTTGATAACCAGTTTTACTATTTTTTCCGCAGCCCGGCCAGCACCGTAATAAGCAGCCTGGTTGTTTGGCCAACGGCAATTCCTCCGGAAATCACGATACAGGACATTCCAGCCGCCCTGCACGGTTTCTACCCACTCTGTCTGTTCCCGCAGGGTAATGCAAGGGATCCTCAGCCAGAATGCTTCTTTCTGCAGACCGCCTGAATCAGTCAGGACCAGGGCGCTATGACGCACCAGTTTGAGCATGTCAAAATACCCTAAAGGTTCAATGAAACTGACCGTAGCAGCATATTTATTTTTCATCGTCTTAAGGTGCTTCCTGGTGCGCGGGTGCACGGGGAAAATTACCGGCAGGCTGCCGGCAGCTTTAACCGTAAAGTGCAGCAACTGGCCTAGCTTTTCCCGGTTATCGGCGTTTTCGGCACGGTGGATCGTCAACACTGCGTATTGTTTTTCCCTTAAGCCAGCCTGGACCAAAATATTTGATTTTGTTTCAGCTATTTCCACCGCCTGCAACAAAGCATCAAACATTATATCTCCCACATTAACTACCTGGGGCCGGTTAAGCTTTAGAGCGTGTAATTTACCGGCCTTGATCATAGGGCTAAATCCTTCTTTCTTAAGATTAGCCACCGCGTTTTCCGTAGGACATAGGAGCAAAGCAGATACGTGATCAGTCAGTATCCGGTTTATTTCTTCAGGCATATGTTTATCGTAACTCCTGAGTCCGGCTTCGATGTGTATTACCGGAATATGCAGCTTGACTGCTGCCAGGGCTCCGCCCAGGGTAGAGTTGGTATCGCCATAAACTATGCAGGCATCTGGTTTAATTTTAACCAGCGTTTCTTCCACTTTCTGCAGGACCTGTCCGGTCTGCATCCCCTGCCTGCCGGAACCGACTCCCAGATGATAGTCTGTTGCCGGCACTTCCAGTTCACGGAAAAATACCTCAGACATCAGGTAATCGTAATGCTGGCCGGTGTGAATGATTATGTTCCTGATCTTATTATTAGTGCGGCTATTATGCTTTTTAAAAGCCCGCAGGAGCGGGGCACATTTTATGAATTGCGGCCGGGCGCCGATGATATGCGCTATTTTTACCATAGTAGAAATTCCTATTTTAGAAAAATGATTTGATCGCGGTGATGATCTTTTCCTGGTCTGCTGCCGCTATTTCCGGGAAAGCAGGTATGGACAAAACTGTAGCTGCTGCTTTTGCCGCTACCGGGCAGTCGCTCTGGTTGTAGCCCAAGTAAGAGAAAGCCTGTTGCAGCGGCAGGGAAATTGGATAGTGGATGGCTGTACCGATCTGCTTTTCTTTTAGATATTTTTGCAGTTCATTTCTCTTATCAGTGGCAATGGTGAATTGGTTATAGACATGGCGGACATTTTTTTTGGGTATAGGTAAAACCAGCGGCAGGTCCGCCAACTGCTGGTTATACAGCCTGGCGATCTCATTCCTGCGGTTGATCCAGGTATCCAAAGATTTCAGCTTGACCCTTAAAACCGCGGCCTGCAAAGCATCCAAACGGCTATTAACCCCCAGTAATTCATGGACATACTTTTCTCCGGCCCCGTGTACATGCAGTTTTTTAAGCGTAGCACAGGCATTTTCATCATTGGTGACGATCATGCCGCCGTCACCATAAGCACCCAGGTTCTTGGTCGGGAAAAAGCTGATACACCCCATATCCCCGATACTGCCAACCCTTTTACCTTGGTATTCTGCTCCTAAAGCTTGGGCGCAATCCTCGATCACTTTAAGTTTATGTTTACTGGCAATGGCCATGACCCGGTCCATATCCGCTGGCTGGCCGTATAAATGCACCGGAATAATGGCTTTGGTCTGCGGCGTGATCCTGGCTTCGATCAAATCCACATTAATATTAAAATCTTCCCTGTTGATATCGACAAAAACAGGCTTGGCTCCCAGGAAGGAGATCACTTCTGCCGTAGCAATAAAACTAAAAGCAGTGGTGATGACTTCATCACCCGGCCCAATATCGTAAGCCTTAAGCGCCAGCAGCAAGGCATCGGTCCCGGAATTTAATCCTACCGCGAACCGGGTACCGGCATAAGCAGCAATTTCTTTTTCCAAGCCGGCCACTTCCGGCCCGAGTATATAAGTGCCGCTGACTATGACCCTGGCTATCGCCTCGTCAATTTCCGGTTTAAGACTAGCATATTGCGCTTTTAAGTCAATAATTGGGATCACTTTGGCCCACTCCTTTTTATGGCTATTTATCATTTTATTATAGCTGATTTAAGCGGCAAATAGCAAGATATTATTAAGCCCTTTGCCCTCGCGGGTGGCGTTTTTTTACTTCTTTTTCTGGTTGTTTATGGCGGCCAGGCAGCGGGCCAGGTTTCTTTGTATGTTTTGGTTATGCGGATCCAACTTTAACGCGGTTTGCGTGTATTGCAGGGCCAGGGAGTACTGCCCCTGGCTGAAATAGGTACCAGCCAGGGCATTTAAGGCTTCACTATGCTCCGGATCTAAAGCTAGCGCCTGGTTCAAGGCAGCAATAGCCTGGGTATACTGCTGGTCAATATTATATAACACGCCCAGGCGCGTAAAAACCTCAACCCTCGGCACTTCCAGCGCCTGCAGTTCAATATTATTTTGGGTTAAGCGCTCCAAATGCTGGGCCAGTTTTTGGACAATTATTTCGTACTTGAGACGCGCGCTTTGCCGGTCACCCAAGGACTCATAACAGACAGCCAGGTAATAATAAGCTGCCAGGTAATTAGGCTCTTTATCGATCACTTCCGAAAGCAAGGCAATCGTCCGCAGATAGTTACGGCGCTCCAGATGGAAGATAGCCAAGATCAAGGTTGGCTTGACAAGATGAGGATTACGGGCCATCACGCGGACATAATTTTGTTCCATATTCGGCAATGGTGAACCAAGCGCATAATACAAATAGAACAAATCTTCATATAAGGCATATTTCTCCGGATTCAGCCGGCTGGCCCGGTTATATTCTGATACGGCTAATTCCCCGGACAAAATATTCTTATCCCGCTGGTATTGACCAGTATAAAGCCTGGCCAGCTTTTCATGGTGATCACTATTCAGGGGGTCAACTAACTGCGCTTGCTGGTACGCCCTGATGACCGCCGGTAGCGGTTCTTTTTTGGCTTCCCTTTTTTCCGCCTGGCCCTGGAATATATGCCCGGCTAAAAATGACAGGGTCGTGATCATGATCACTATTAATGCCCAGCTGGTCCCTTTTTTAGCCGGCGCTGAAAGCGCATATGACCGGTCATGGGCCAGGCCTGTTTCCAGCAAGAGACTGGTTCCTAATATGACCGCAACATAAGTAATAGCCGGCAGATGTAAATTAAAATCAAATAAACTATGGACGATAATACCGGCCAGGGAGGCCAAGGCAGCGGCTTTTATCCAGGTAATATTCTTGGTACGGATAAGTTCCCGGCCAGTCTTGACAATATACCCGATAATGGCACTGTAAAAAAACATAGCCGGCAAACCCAGCTCCGCAGCTACCTGTAAGAATTCATTATGGGCAAAACGCGTAACTTTGCCATAGCGCAAGACAGTATCAAAGCTGGGCAGGTTAAATCGCGGGAAAGCCAGGCCAAAGTTACCCATCCCCCAACCGAACCAGGGACGGTTCATGATAATATCCCAGGCGCTTTGCCAGATATATAATCTCCGGTAACTGTAAGGTATATTTATTTTAAAAACAACATCAAGAACAGGCACCGGGAATAAAGCTAAAACGCCCAGCAGAGCCATAAATATGGCGATCATGCCCCATTTCCTGAATCTAAGTTTGCTTAATATCCCGGCAGCTGCTACTAGTGCGATCAGTGCGCCGCGCGAATGCGACAAGACCAGGGCGGCAGACAATACCAGGGACAAAATGATACCAATAATTTTTCTCCGCCGGGTAGCGCCGGCATTAAAGAACAGGTAAGATAGGGTGGTCATTAAGCCAATAAGGAGATAAGAAGCCGCCACATTTTCATTAGGCATGGTCCCGCGCGGCGACAAATGCTGATAGCTTTGGACAATCATTACCATTGCTTCAACCAGGGCGACAATTACCGTCGCTGATAAGACGCTTCTGATCAAGGAAGAGAAATCCTTGCGGCCACTGCCGGCGGAGAAGATCAAGAGCAAATAAAGGATCAGATAGCTGGTGAGCCTGATCCATTCAATGATGGCAGCATGCAGGTAAACCGTAAAAAACAAATTTATAAAAACCAGGATATAAAAACAACAGACCAGTCCATTGAAACGCGGCACCGCTGTGACAGTGACACGTTCCCCTTTCGGCAGCCGATTGAGCAGCCAAAAGCTTAGGCCGCAGAGCAGCAGGCTGGCCGTGCAAAAAGCGCCAAAGCCTTTGCCGCCGTTAAAAAGCGGCAGGCCAACGGCTAATATTAAAATTGACAGGTTAATTATTTTGCGCATTTGTGGTCCCTAATAATTCTTTCCAGCGCCTGGATTCTGTTTCGGCTTCAGCGGTGCGGCCCGCTTTTTTATAGAGCAGGCTGAGCGTATAATGATAGAGCGGTTTCTGACGGTGACAAGCGACTGCCTGTTCGGCTTCAGCAATGGCCTGAGGCAGTTTATCCTGGGCCTCATAGAGCAGAGCCAAATTATGATGAAACGGCCCAAAATACCTGTCTAGAGAGATGGCTTTTTGCAGATAGCCTACCGCCACAGTAAGGCTTCCTTCTTCTTTAGCGATATCTGATAAAAAGCCGTAGGCCTGGGCATTAAGGGGATCCAAGGCGAGAGATATTTTCAGCGTTTTCTTAGCTTTGGCCAGGTCTTTTTGGCCCAGATAGGTAATACCATTAACATAGCGTTGGCTCGCAAAAAATGGCGTTACTGCCAGCAGGCCCAGTAAAATAATCATAAAAACAAAAACCAGGCGGTGATAAGCATTTATTCTAAGGATAACGGTTTTTGCTGGCAGAGAGGAACGCATCAGTCCCAACAATATCCACCAATTAATCGCGATAGCAGGTAGATACAGGCTGTAGTCGATCAGGCTATAAGCCAGCAGGCCGCCAGTAGCACAAATCAGGCCAATGCTGGTATATTGATCGTACAGCTCCTGTTCAGGCAATTTTAACAGTTTGCCGCGTATAACTGCATATATCCCTAATAGCCAAAATACCAGGCTAAAAACGCCTACTTCTGACCAGAGCTGGAGATAATGATTATGGGCATAGATTGAATTTAATCCAGCGGTTTTATAGACGAGATACATGTTCCCGAAATTTCCCAGGCCTACCCCGCCTAAAGGATGGTTCTTGATAATATTAACAGCCCCCTGCCACCATAAGAACCGGTTGAATACCTCAGGCTCTTGCAATTTACCCGCTATAAAATACCCGATCACTATGGCACTCAAGACGAGTCCGGTGATAGTGTATCTCCCGCTCAATATTTTCCGTCTAAGTATCACCACCAGCAGCAAGCTGAAATATAAGCTGACCCAGGCGCCCAAAGACTTGTTAATAAGCAAGCCAATCAAGATCACGAACGCTAATAATAATTCAGGCAGATACCAGGCAGGACCTTTTTTCTGCTTCATACCCCAGGCCAGCCTGGATATCAACAGGGGCAAGACCAGGACAAAAAATCCGCTGGCAATATTAGTGTTCAGCAAGGGTCCGCCGGTTATCTGTTCCCCGGCCCAAAACTGCCAGAGCGTCAACAAGGCGATGAATCCGGCCGCGATACCGAGCAATCTCAGGAAGAGATCCCGCCAGCGGACCTCGGCCAGTAACAGCGGACACAGGTAAAACAAAAGATAATAATTAAAATGATTATAAAGTTCATTGCGGGTGTTAAACTGGTTAACAGAATAATGATAAGAGAGAGAAATTCCGGCCAGGTACAGGAAGAACCAGACATCGGCGTAATTATAGGAAATAACAATTTCCTTTTTTTGCCACACTGTCTGGACCAGGAATAAAGTAAGAATGGCCAGGCTCAGGACATGGACTAAAGCTTGGGACCAAATATCCCAGCTGGCATTTAAAAACAGGGAGAGGACCGCGGTAGACAGGAAAAGTAATGTAGCAGGACGGCAATTAGCAATCATTTAAAAACAGGGTTCATTTTAAAATATTGCAGTGTAATAAACAAAACTATCAACACTAAAGCACCTATGATCAAGATCATAAAAATCCAGGTTTTTGAATTATTCCTGTTTTTTTCACCTATTTGGGAAGCAGTGTTAACGCTGAAAGTTGAAAGAGCGGAGATCTGTTTAACACATTCAGCAAAATATTCATTGGCTGGATTAGCTGCCGCCAGTTTCTTGTACTGCACTATGGCTATGTCCAGTTGATCGCATTTATGATACATATTGATCAGATGCTGATGGATCTCCTTGTTCACGCCGGTACCTGTTTTCAGCGCCAGCTTTGCCTCTTCCAGGGCGAGGACAAAGAAACCATTGGCTTGTTCCTGGTTACCCTTTTTCTCCAGGGCCCGGCTTAAGTAGAGATGGGCCAGGGAATTAGCCGGTTCTTTTTTGATGATTTCCTGGAATTCACGGATACTAATATCAATAAAGTTATTTTTAAGATGATCCAAGGCAATGCCTAGATTTTCAGCCATAAGGAGGTAATCCTTTGCTTTTTGTAAAAAAGCGCGAACTTAAGGTTTGTTAGACACCTAAACTCGCGCTTTTTTGACACTCGGATAAGCCGCAATACTACATGATATGCGGGGTAATAAACACTAGCAATTCGGTTTTCGTAGTAGTATTTTCTTTATGCGTAAACAAGGCGCCAATAATAGGTATTTCGCCGATGAACGGTATTCTGGACAGGTCTTCGGTCGCCTGTTCATCGATCAGGCCGCCAATAACCAGCGTTTCGCCGTCGGCAGCCAGGATATTCGTATCAGCAGTGCGCGTACTGATTGGCGGCGGCACAGATGTGTTCGGCGGCACGTTGCCGATAGAGCTTACTTCAGCATGTATTTTCATGGTTATTTTTTTATCCAGGTTTATACTGGGAGTTACCGTCAGTTTAACGCCAACATCTATAAAGCTGACCGTCTGGGTTGATCCGCCGGTAGTCATATTGGAGGAGCTTACATAGGCAACCTTCTTACCAGATAGGATCGACGCTTCCTGGTTGTTTAAGGTAGCGATCTTCGGACTGGACAATACCTTGCCTTTTCCTTTCGTCTCCATGGCTCCTAGCACAGCACTCAAACTGGACCATTCATTGCCTTTATGAAATACTTTTCCCAGTGAGATCAAGCCGGGAGCATTGCCAATATTACTGGTATCAACCGTACCTGTTTTTCCCAGGACATTGTCAATGCCAGAAGTAGTGTCCAGGTTTGGATACCTGCCTGTTTCAGTCCAGTTCTTGGTTAAGTTCCATGTAATACCTAAATCCATGCTTGAATCTTTGTTGACTGAGACTATTTGCGCTTCGATCATGACCTGTGGCGTCGGCACATCCAGTATCTTGATCATATCCACTACTTTTTTAATATTATCGCTAATATCAGTAACAATAATGCTATTAGTCCTGCTATCAGCCTGGATCTTGCCCTGCGCGCTCATTAAGGTACTTAATAAAGGAGTCAATTCTGATGCTTTGGCATAATTCACGCCGAAAACACCAGTCTGGGTTACGCCCAGGGACTGTTCTGCTTTTACTGTTGCCGGTGTAGCGATCCGCATCACATTCGGGGCAATGTAATCATATGACAATCCGGTCAATCTCAGGATAATATTTAAAGCATCCTGGAATGAGACTTTATCCAAGTGGATAGTGACTGATCCCTTGACATCTTCCCCATAAACCATATTGATGCCGCTTTTTACCGATAATATCTTGAGTACATCGCGGATATCAGCATCTTTAAAATCAAGGGAAATAGTTTGTTCTTTTTGACCGGCGACAGGAGCTGTTTCTTCAGCAGATTCACTGGCTGCCGGTTCTTCTGCCGGTGCTTCTGCGGCTGCCGGAGCAGGAGCAGCAACAACTGCCGGCGCTTCAACAACTGCCGGAGCTGGTGCTTCAACAACTGCCGGAGCAGGAGCTGCAGCAGACTGGGATGGCTGGTCTATCTTCACCGTGACCTGGTTCTCACCCTTGACTATTTCATATGTCGCCATTTCAGTAAGATCTATGGCCACACGCACACTTTTCTGGGGTTTTACTTTAAATTGGCTGGACCGAATGCTTTTTATAAGTCCTTGATTGACCGCAATATTTTTATTGGTAATTTTAAAGACAGCATTGGCGATATCTACAATGATCATCGGCGGCTTGGCCACCTTGAAGTCTTTGCAGGTGATCTGGCCACCACCTTTAATCGTGACTTCTGCTTTGTCAGAATCTAAATTAGCAGTCTCAATAGTAGTAATGTCAATTTCTTCCTCTGGCTGGCTAAAAGCAGGTAAAGAGGTAAAATGCAAACCTAGAGCTAAAATACCGAATAAGACGCTCGCAACCATTAATCTTTTCATTATACTATTCACTCTCCTCTCTTAATTTAAATTCTCTCATTACATTTTTCTTGGTGATCAGCACCACTTTATCTGCTTTTACTATACCTGCGATCCCCGGGACGGTCAAGCCGCGATCATCCAGCAATTTACCCCGGTCCAGGACATAGGTTCGGCCATCAGCCGATTTAAACAAGGCATGCTTGCGCGCCTGGCTGAAAACATATCCCTTCAGGGTCAGCAGTTTTACATCTACTTCAGCGGCCATACCTTTTACACCGAGCCTGGCAGCATCGTCCCCGCTGGCATACTTACTGGTCAGAGGGATGAATGGATCCCGGCGGTTGCCGCTCTTGTAGACATACCCAGGACCTATTTCTTTTTTTGCTTCTTCGCTCAATGCTTGTTCAGCTACCTCTGGCGCTGTAAAAACCAGCTGTCCGGTCAGAACCAGGAAGAGAGCTGTCAGCAGTATGATACCGGTATATTTTTTCATTAGTTTCCACCGCCTTCAGGATACGTAAATGTCTTAATGGTAAATGCAGCGCTGATGGTTTCCGAGATGCTTTCCCCGGGAGTAGCGGAAAGCTGTACATTCTCGACATTTACAATTCTGTTAAGATTACCGACCCTGGTAAAAAATAGCCCTAAGTTATTGAAAGAACTCCTAATGTTGACGGTGACCGGCACTTCATTGTAAAATTCGCGGGAAATTATGGCGGTCGGCGTAAAAGTCACTACCCGTACACTATTATCATTGGCACGGGAAATAATGGTCCTTAAAAACTTCGGGATCTCTTTTTTCTGCGGCAGCATTTCGCTCATAGAAGAAAGCTTCAGCTGTAAAACAGCCAGCTCCTTATCGATAATTTCTTTCCGGTCAGCGATGGAATTAGCTTCTTCCAGCCTGGCCTTTACTTCTTTCAGCTTGGTATCAACTTTTTGAATCCCGGCGTTCAGGTTACCATGGACGAAATTAAAAAATAAAAAAACGAGAACGATGTTGATCACGATCGCCATGATCCATATTTGTTGCTGTTGTTTGTTTTTCTTATCTCCAATTTTCACCAGTGCATCCTCCTTTTACCCGCTGGCCTTGATTCATAGTTTGCTGGTCATAGTAACATTAAAACTCAAAGTGGTGCGGCTGCTTTTGTCGCCTTTAGTGGCTTCAGTGATACTGTTCAGCTCCACATTTTCAAAATATTCATTGTCTTCCAGGCTGGTGACAAAATCAGCGATCGCAAAATGGTCAAAGGACATGCCATTGATGGTGATCATATTACCGGTATCTTTTTTGACCCCCTGCAGGTTAGTGACCCAGATGTTCTTCGGCAGGCTTCTCTGCAGTTCATCCATGATCATCGCCCATTTAAACCGGCCTTGCAGCAGTTTTTCCACGATACCCCATTTGCGGTCCAGGGCCTCTTTCTGCTGCTTCTTCTTTTCTACTGCTTCCACTAAAACACGCACCTTCTCTAACTCTTCTTCTGCCGTTTTCAGTTCTCTCTGCTTTTTGGTGAGGTTAGTTTTCAAACTGACAAACCATACCAAGAGCAGGCAGGCCACCAAAATAATGCTCAAGATGGCGAGCTGTTGCTGTTTTTTAGCCCCTTCTTCTCGCTGCATATCCCGCGGCAATAAGTTAATTTTGATCATAGATTGTCTCTCACCTCATTTTATTAGCTTCTGACCCTAAGAGCCAGGCCCATACATACGGAAAAGAGCGGTTGCATATCGTCCATTTGTTCATTAGATATATTTTTCAGGTTCAGCTTAGCTTTCTCAAAAGGATTGATCCTTTCGACCGGCAGTTTGGTTTCCTGGGTAATGATCTTCTCGATCCCCTTGATCTTGGCCGTCCCGCCGCTCAAAATGATCTTTTTCAGGGACCGTTCGCTGGACTGCGCCTGGTAATAATCCAGGGAGCGGCGTATTTCCCCGAGTAATTCATGGAACACCGGCTTGATGATATCGGAGATCTGTTCTGATTCCTTATCCCCTTCTTCATCTTCAGAGAGGAGCACCGCCTTGTTCTTCTTCAGCTCTTCGGCTTTCAAATAATCCAGCCGCAAGTCCCGCTGTAAAGCTTTCGTCAGGTTATTGCCGGCGATAGATACATCGCGGGTAAAACGGGATATCCCGTTCTCGATAATATTAATATTGGTAAACGTAGCCCCAATATTCAAGAGGACGATTCCGCCGGTATTGGTATCTTCGCCCATATTGTAATCATAAAGATTTTCCAGGGCAAAAGAATCGACATCAATGAGCACCGGCCGCAAGCCAACATTTTTGATAATATTGACCTGGCGGTCAATGATATCTTTCTTGCCGGCGACCAGTAATACATCCATCCGCTTGGTCTCTTCTTCCTCATTGTCACCCAGGATCTGGAAATCCAGCTGTGCCTGGTCCAGAGGGAAGGAAATATACGGCTCAGCCTCAAACTTAATGGTGGTTTCCAGGTCTTTCTGGGACATCTTCGGCAAAATGATATAACGGACTACGACGGCATCGCCGCTGAGGGAAATGATGGCCTTCTTGATATTGAGCTGGCTTTCGGTGATTATTTGCTTAAGGACGTTACTGATGAGTTTGTCTTTCTCTTCGGCGGGCATGGTGGTTAAAGCAGTGTCGGGACTGATTTCGCGCAAGCCTAACTTGGTGAGGGTATCGTTCTTGAGGTAGGCTATCTTGATGGAATGTGTTCCGATGTCAATACCTACTGCATCAAAGCTGGGTTTCATTGTTTTCATATGTATTGTATCTCCTTTTCGACCACCTTTCTTATATATTAATTAACATAATCGCTTTTTCTTGTCAAGATTTATTTTCAAATTACCGCGGTACACCGTGACTCTCCGCCCATAGATTTGTTTTTTTCAGACGAGAATCAAGGTGCCGGTACTTTATTAGTGATCTCGTGGGAAATAATATTTCCGGCTTTATCATCTTCGGCAGACACATCGGTCACAACTACTTTTCTCGTGCCGTTCACATCTGCTTCGGAAATGATCCTGATCATCCGCTCGCCGCTCACCTGCCCGCCATACCTGGTCGGCATTACCCAGCCATGATCACGGTCAAGCTCCCGCGCTTCCAAATCAGTCGCCAAATGACTAAATGGTGCATTTTCTACTTCAACCCCGGTAGTTCCATGCACGCCAGTCGGAGCTGCGTTGCCTACACTAGTCAATGTATTCAGGGAGGTATTTTTAAATGCCTGCGGTTCATAATCATTATTGCAAGCGTAAACACGATAGTAAATATGCTTTGCAGCAGTGCCCAGCGTGAAACTCCCCGACCATTCACCCGGGCTGCCAGCCACCGGCTGTAGACTGACAAATCCATCAAATTTATCCGAGCCTGCAGCGTCGCCGCATGCTTCAGCAGTGATCTCACAAGCAGGATCATCAGCATAATTAGCCAACAAAGGATATCCACCATGCACTCTATCTTCTACATCGCTAAACCGGTAATATAGTCTCGTGTCATGTACCGGATCATTGGTCGTACCAGTGGCCCCGGGGTTACTAAGGATCCCGCTGTCTATTCCCCCAGAAGCGCCTAATCCGCCCCGGCCGCTGATGACATTATGAAATCCCGCTGTCCCGTAAATATCCGTAGTCCCATTGCTAACATCCCGCAGTCCTATCTTGACGGTATAGGTACCGCCCCTGGAATATATCCCGCCGCCATTTTCCCAGGCAGCAGTAGTGCCTTGCCTGTTTTGCGGGTGGGACGTCGCTTCCGGCCGGGAAAGATCATCCTGCAGGATATAATATGTAAAAGGATCCGCTTCCGCGGTACCATTGTTGGTAGTATGATGCGGCGCTTGATTATAGCAATAGACAGTCGCGCCTACTCCAGCACCGTCTTTGACTTTTAATAAATATTCAATTTTGGCGGATTCCGGCATCAAGCCAAGATCTTGAATCGCCGTGACCGTAGAAGTGTGGTTCACCTTTAAAAATCCATAGTGGCCATAGAAAGAATTACCACTATCCGCATTTCCGGTAAATCCACCGGTAAAACTATTATTCGCATGATCATCGATCACGGTAGAAGTACTGAATCCGTTATTATTCCAGGTGGTTTCAACAAAACTATCATAGGTAGCATCAGTCCAGTTTTGGCATCTCAAACTCAGAGCATAAGAAGGATTGGAATTATACCCGTCACTATAGGCAAAACGCAGATGGAAGTCAGGTATTTCCCCGTAAAAAACGTCCGGCACAGTATCTGCAGTTGTAGGCTGCATCTGTCGATTACCAGGTAACATACTGGCTACGTCCACAGGACCGTTACCATTAGGCATAAAATATGAGGTACTGACCGGGAGGTTAGTTGCTGCCCAGTCATGCTTCAAGGCTTCAGGCCGGACATCATTATCCAGTTCTCCGCGATGATTCGCGTCGGTGCAACCGGCAGCTTTCTTGACATAATAGGTATAAATATAATCACCATCATCATTCCGCCAAGCATCTGCGGCAGACCTCTTGCCTGCTATTCTTACACCCACTACGCCGTAGGCACTGTTAACCGAATCACCGCAGGCATGGATATCAATGGGAAAATCAGCGTAATAATAATCATAGGCAGCATCAGAATGATCAAGAAGTCCTTGGATATAATAATTATCAGCGCCAGCATCGAAAATAGTATTGACAGCAAGGGAATGAGTCCCGACCGTATAATAGAACCTTACCTCTGTACCGGCGGCAAGACGTTTAACCTTGGCATAATGTCTGACCCAATTGGCATTAGTAATGCAATATGACTCTGTGCCATTATGGGTCAGGTCCAAACTCATGCCAGTAGTCCTGTCTAGATCAAGACTGCCGCCAGTGCTGACCAAAGGCTGAAAAAACGCTGGGGCATGAAGATATACCAAATTCAAATCATCAATATAATAGTTGAAATAGATCCGTGCCGGATCAACCGGCGGCGTTACGCTTTTATATACTTTATCCGACAACAGCCAGTATGTCTCTCCGTCCTTGACCACCTTAAACATATATTTTACCGTGGTTCCAGGCAGCTGGGCAGGAATAGGCGCAGCAGTTTTATAATAATACTCATTTTGTCCGACAGCAGGGAACATATGGGAATCTACTAAAACCTGATTAAAAGAAGCTAAATCCGGATCAGCGCCGGTATTGGTCCAGTATAAGGTAATAATATAATCTGTCGGGTCACCGGTATATACTGTCCCCACATAGAGGTCAACTGAGTTCAGTTCACTCGGGGTCGTTGGATTACGATAATTTATCCCGGCCAAGCCAGGCACTGCGTCAGCTGGCATATGCCAGGCCACTGCCGGGAATTTAACCATCAGCATCGGCCTCATGGGATTGCCTATATTGCCTGCCGCATCTACTACGCAGATGGTATAGTAATAAGTACCGCCTGGTTCTAAATTAGTTACCGCAGGATTATCCAGCACATAAGTCATGTTATCATCAGTCATGAACTGGTTATTACTCACTAACAGAAGATCACAGCGGGTAGCGAGAAAAGCCATTCTCGTGGTATCAGAAGCGTCATAACTTGTGCCCACATAGGTAAACGTAGAGCGATATATATTATAATGGTCACGGCCGCTTTCGCGTTTATACCCGGGAGGCGGAGTTAATGGGGTTCCGGCACCGCGATAGGTATGCGGTGCATCCTCAGTCACTGGCCAAGTTAAATCAACAGTACTGGGTCCCGGGTTCAAGACCGCAGTAGAAGCAGCAGAATCGACTATAAACGGCCGAGTCAAATCTATGCCAAAAGCAATTGAATCAGCGCCCTCGATACCACTGGCATAGGTCCAGTTGCTGATATTTCCAGAATTCACTTTTACATTGTCTTCACAACGCGCCCGCCAGTGGAATTGGCCTTCACCGGAGCCGGGGAGAGCAGGCAAGGTTGCGGATACCCAGCCGGTGGTATACGGGAAAGAGCCCCCTGCCGGAGACCATAAGTTCCAGACAAACCCCCAAACTAAATTTCCGCCGCTGGCATATGATTTTTCATAAGAAATATCATACTCGTAGCGGACCTGTTCTATAGAATTCGGCTCTATAGGATCGCTTAAATTTACTGAACCGGCTAGATATTCACTATTGGTCCATGAATTAGCGCCGCCGACATAAACCGGCAAGCCCAGGTTGGATGGCGGATCAGGGTAGCCAATATAATTAGTAGAAGAAATTGAATTCCGGTGCGCCCCTAAATCGCCTCTAAGGTCAGGAACAGCTTCAAGGTCAAGACTGCGATCGACACAAGGGCTGGTCAGTACTTGTCCGGTATCAACCCTGGCGGGAGTATATTTATTTCTCAATTCATAGGAAGTAGCCCAAACCCCGGTGCCGAGAGTCTGGAACTGCGGATCCACATTTATATCATTAGCAAAACCAGCCGGATGTATATTATCACCTGTAGGAGGGAAAGAAATGGAAGTATAATCCGTACCATTATTATAGACGCAATTATAATCACCTTTGATATCCGTACAACCATCCCACCAGCCATTATCGCTTTCATCTATACCTTTCGTGCTGTTATTGGCAATAATGCTGTAATTAAGCAGTACATAACCTGCTCCGCTGCGGAAACCATAGGTGTTATTGGCAAAAGTGCAGTATTCCACCCTGGTATCAGCGTTCGCTCCGGCGATGGTCGGATTCGCCCCGGTGCCTACTTCATTTTTATAATCAATATTCAGGCCATAGATGTTATTATAGGAAATATTATGGCGGTACACCGACTGGTTGGTTATGGCAGTGCGCGCGTAAATCTCGATGCCATAATTATTGAAGTGGACCAGGTTATATTCCACGGTATTGCCGGCTGAGGCATATTCATAGATCCCGGCGTTGCCTCTCGCCGATGTTGAAGTGCAGATATTATGATGGACATTAGTGAAGTTGCAGTAACCATGACTATCAAAATCACCGCCAGCGCCGATAGTTTTACCGATACTGATCCCGTTGCTGGTGAAATCGTGTATATTGTTATATTGGATAATGCAATTGGCCGCACCGGTATTAAGGCAGATACCATCCCGGAGACGCTTGACCACCCCGCCACTGTCACGACCGTCTATCTCAAAACCATCAATGGTGATGTTATCTCCCTGGTTGAACGGCGCTCCGCCCCAGACCTGGATACCGGCATTGACATTTCCGCCAAAACTCTCATTAGAACCGATGATCTTGGCCATACCGCGATTCTGGGCTTTTATAGTAACCCCGCTATAAAACATCATGCAAACCGCCATATAATTATCGCCGGTAACCGCCCTGGCCGCGTCACATAGAGCAGAGTTGTCCCAATAAGAATACGTGCCATCCATGACATTGATCACATCTCCGGCAACCGTAGCCGCATTGGCTGCTCTTTGCAGGCTCTTAAAGGCAGTCGCCGGAGTTGTCCCTACGTTAGCATCATTACCGACATTACTGACCCAATAATTAACTGCCTGTGCCGGGCCAACAAAAATGGCAGTAATAAAAACTACTGCCATTACCAAAAGGTAAACTATTTTATTTAATGAACCCGGGCATATACCAGCGCTGCGCGGCTTTTTCATATTGACCACCCCATTATACAATTCTTCCCTTCATAAAAGTTCCATACAAACTGGATTCTGTCAACTATTATTTTACCAGTGCGATCTTAATGGTTTTTTCAAAGCCATCACTCTTGATATGTACCAGGTAAATACCGCTGGCCACTGCCTGGTTCCCGCTGTTCTTGCCATCCCAGGTCACTTTGTTTGTACCTTTAGCCCCGCCGGCAATACCCGGGTCATAATGCATTTCTTTCACTAATTCACCATGAATATTATAAATAGAAATGGTCACGTTCCTATCATCGTTTAAAACATAGCGGATAGTCAGGAGGCCCAGCTTAGGTTTATAGGGATTGGGATAGGAGAAATCGCCGGTGATATTATCCAGTTCCCCTGCGTTATCTACAGTGAAATTGCCGGTGGAAACCGCAGTGCCAGTGCCATACCCGTCATTGGCGCTAATGCGTATCTGCACTGTTTCGCTGTAGGTCTCGCCCATATCAGCCAGGGAATCCCAGACAAAAGTATAGCCGGTGGCAGAGGACGAACTGGTCATCAGCCCGGTTAAACTATTACCGCCGCTTCCTTTGGTAGCGCTGGCAAAGGTAACCCCGCCATCAAGACTATAAGACGCGTTAATTGAGCAGGTGTCGGCATCAAAATCAGACAAGGTATAGTTGATAGAGACATCCTCTCTCTGCGGTGTGGTGATAGCAGACATCGTAATTACCGGCAGGGTATTGCCTTTAGGCAAGGCATTGGCCTGCGGATCGGTAGTGTCGATCTGGCTGGTATTGGGAACTTCATCCTCAGTCTTGATGCCAAACCAATACCTGACACCTACAGTTAAGCCAGTCAGAGTACAGGTTTCTGTAGTCCCTGCTTCCAGGGGAGCATCAATAATAGTGCTGGGAACGTCGGTCAGGTAGCTTTCTTCCCACTCTGCCCCGCTAAAAGTAGCAGTACCATACTTAATCAAGTAAGCATTAGCAGTGCGTATATTGCCATCATCTCCCGGCGCAGTCCAGGTTAGAACTAATTCACCCCGATTAGTACCGGGAGCGGCTTGCAGATTGCTGATCTCTGCCGGAGGAGTCACGTCAGAGGAAACCTCTATTTTGATATAATCTGTATATATACCTATGGGCACCGAACCCAAACCACTACCGTTGTTAGTAGTTTCCACGAGAACCTGGACAGTACCATCAGCCTTGATATAATCAGCGATATTAAGTGCAACTAAGTCAATTTTATGGTTCACTTCGTGAACCCCGACATTGGACGTGTCGTAAGCATAGCCATCAATACGGTCGAAACGGCTAAGGGTCTTGTTCCATAAGTATAGAGAAACACCGCTTAAAGGAGTACTGGTATAGCCCGTCCAATACACCCGGAAATACTTGATATCAGCTACTATATCCGTGATCGTAAAATTAAACTTCATAAATGTATAGGTAGCAGTAGTGTCAGTTGCTGACTCATATGTTTCGTCAGCATTTTGCAGGGCACTGGTATTGGTTACCAGGGTACCGATATTGGCTTCAGTGGTCAGAGGCAAACTGGCTGTGCTCCCCTTATAACAAGTAGCGGTAGTATCAGTGACAAAGGAATAAAAATTAAAGGTAGTATCATCAGCGTATTTATTCACATAGAAAGATCCGTCAGAAAGATCGGTACCTTGCCCGCCGTCGGCACTGGTAACAATAGCTTTGATCTTATAATTGCCGCTGCGGATAATTTTGGTGCTATCCCAAGCATAGCTGTAAGGAGCGCTGGTATCCGTGCCAATAAGCGCTGAAGTCACGCCTTCGTCGGCTGTATAATAGAAAGAAACACTGCTGATACTTGAATCAGGATCCGCAGCGGTAGCAGTAATAGTGAATGTACCATTCAATGATTCCCCGCCGTTTGGATAGGTAATTGCTACGCTAGGAGGATTACTAGATAGAGCGCGGTAAACAATATGATTGACACTATCCCCATAGCCAAGCTCGGAACTATCTTCCCAAACTATATAAAAAGTCCCGGCCTTAAGCGCGATAATAGGCGTAACTGCATGTCCCGCGCTTTCGGCAGAAATATTTTCCGTATCTATCCCCCAATCGGCTGAATTGACTGCTTTCTTCTTAAAGAAAATATGTGAATTAGTACCAGCATTACGATAATCACTGGCATCGGACCAAACCACATAAACATAATTATCATCAACTGCCAGGCAGGGAGTGATGCCATTGCCGGTTGATTCAGTGGATACCACTTCTATATCGGCCGGCCAGGAACCGGAAACTGTTTTCTTTTTGTAGGCGATCCGGTAAATACCAACACCGGGTATCCCATAGCGCCAGGCCGCATGGACTGCGCCAGCTGTCACTGCCAGGGAAATAGTCGGGGCATCTGCCCAAGTTCCATTAATAGGATCCGTGTATATTGTTTCTGTAGAAGCGGGCCAGGTACCGCCCAACTCTTTCTTTTTATAGAGAATATCGGCTCCGCCAGTATCAATGTTTTCATCATACCAGGCAATATAGACATTAGTGCTATCCAGGGCCAGAACCGGTTTTTTGGAATCATATGAACTTTCAGTGGAAACTATTTCGGTGGCTGTGGGCCATACACCGGCCAGGGTTTTTCTCTTATAGAAAATATCCCGGTCTGTACCACTGCCGTCAATATTGGCAGGACTATCCCAGATGATGTAAACATAGGCAGCGTCCAGGGTGATCTGGGGATTCCTGGCATCAGCAATGCTTTCTGTAGAGACCACTTCTGTAGTGACCGGCCAGGAACTAAGTATATGTTTGCTCTTGTAAGCTATTTTTGAGTTAGAATTACCGCCTATATAAGCTGTGTCATCCTCCCATGTTACGAAGACATGGGTGCCGTTAACAGCTATCCTGGGATTGCGGGCGTTGGCGCTTGATTGCTCGCTGGACACCAGTTCTTTGGTGCTGTCAGCCCAGGATCCAGAGAGGCTTTTTCTTTTATAATATATATGGATGTAGCCATCACTGGTTTTCTCTTGCCACACGGCATACGCATACGTGCCATCGGTAACCACACTGGGAGCGCTGACACTACTGGTATTATCCGTAGTCACTGTTTCGGTTACAAAAGCCAAACCCATACTACTACGGAAAATCATTAATAAACTAAATACTAAACCTGAGGCTATTTTTTTAGACAAAGTCATTTTTCCTTCTTTTTGTTTATTTGGTTAATTGGTTAATTTAATAATTTTCTCGTCTAGTTGCCTGGCTAATCCCGGGTCATTCATCACTTTAAATCTTATCTTTTCACATTCATCATAGCTGGTTTGGTTCTGGGCATACCAGCTGGACCACCATTCTTTCTCATATCGTTGAATATTTGCCCCAAAAGTCAAGGCTTGTTTTTCGTTTGCCGGTGTACCTAAACTCTGGCTCTTTTCATTCATGGCCTTGCGCCAGGATTTCTTTTGCGCAACGTTATAGTCAATATATAATTTTTCTTCCCGTGGCGATAATTCTATCTTCGGAGACACTTTTTTCTCAGTGAAACCACGCTGATAATTAGCCGGAGCGGCAGCTTTCTGCTGCGCGGCTTTTACTGCGGCGGCGTTTTTCTTGAGCCATTCAGCTGTTTTAAGCTCACTCGCGGCTCGTTCCTTCAAGCCTATTTCTTTATAGATCCTGGCCAGTTCCAAATGCGGTTGGGGATCGGCAGGATCCCGGATAATTAATAGCTGGTAATATTCCTGGCTGTGCCTGACTACATCAGATTCCTTATTTTTTATTAAAGCCAGTTGTTCCAGTGTTTCTTTGGTTTGGCCCATTTTATTAAAACCCTTGGCTAATTCCAGGCGCAGGACATCTTCATCTACCGCCCCGGGGTATTCTTTCAAAAGGCGGGTAATGACATCATTATGTTCTTTATATTGCCCTAAGTGGTAATAGATATCTATCAACAGAACCAAGGTTTCTTTACGATAAGGGGTAGCCATTGACCGGGCCAGTAATTTCTGCAGTGTTTTCGCTGCGGCAGCATTGTTAAACAAAAAATGGCGATAGATATAACCTGCCGTATACCAACTGGCAGGGGCCTGTTCACTACGGGGATATTTGGCAGCTACGAACTCGTATTCCTTGACTGCTTCCTGGTACTTTTTATTATTATAAAGCGCTTCTGCTCTCGCGAAACGAAGCTGGGCTTGTTTATTCTGATGTTTCTGATAGGCTTTTAATCCAGCTACTAGGCCAATAACCAGCACAGCAATAAGGATACCGATACCTATACGAGTATAAAGAACTTTTCCTGGCTGCATATTATAATGCCTCCCGAATATAATTATCAACAATAATCAGTTTAGCTCTTTTACTGTCACTTTCACTGTAGAAGAATCAGGGAATACCAATGTAAAAATATCCTCGTCGTTTGCTGCAGTTATTGAATCTAAAAAAACACTGTAGGCCGGGTCTTCCTTTAGGCGCCACAGGGCCTTTTGCGCGCCGGCTTCAGCCAGGTACATGGCTTTGGCCTGCAATTTCACCTGGGTCGATCTTTTTGATTCTGACCAGAGCCAGAACATCAAGCCAATGACTATCCCGGTCACAAAAATAATCACTACCATTACGGAAACAATGGCTGCACCCTGTTGGTTTTTTAGCATGAACTTCCCCCTTAGGGCAAATAAGGAAATACTCTACCTTCGCTTCTGTACGTGCGCACCCCTGAGCTGCCGGTAGTCTGGGGCTCATCATTTTTCAGCTCTAAAATGATATCAAAATGCTGCTCGAAATTACTTCCGACAATATTATCGATCCTAAAAGTACTGACATACTGGCACAGGGGGTTAGGGTCTATCAGTTTCCAGTCGGCATTAGCTCCCGGCGCAAACATATTGGCCAGACTGCCGCCCTGCCATTCTTCCAGGTAAAGCTTGCCCCGGCTTTCTATGCCGGTCGTGCCGGTGGGCGGCTGGTAACGGATCCGTCGTACCAGGTTATTGGCTTTTTCAGTTTTTTGATACATAGCGGATGTAACCACGGAGGCAGGTGTCACATCCATGATAATAGACCCAGTAGATACGGAAATATCATCAAAATATACAGAAGTATCATTGGCCAGGTTAGTGAGGGACAGGGTGTAAGAACTCGGGCCAGCGTTAAAAGTAACCGGCCAGACAAAATGCTCCCATTTCCAGTCCTGAGAGGCAGTGACAACTTGCGTATCTACCGGTGCGGTAACCGGTACGGTATTAATCTCGGCCTGAAAGGATTTCGCACTAGCGGTCTTATACCAAATACCCACCCAATATGTCGGAGCCGGACCCAGGACTTGGATCGTACCATGACTGGTATAAGTATATTGGCCAATGGCTAAAGGATTGAGGCAGACACAGTATAAGCCGCTGCGCGGCCCGCCGCTGGAAGATATTTTCTCTATCTGATTGGGAACTAAATCATTCCAGGCATAGGGAGTGCCGGCGCCATAGGGAAATTCAAAGCTGGTGTTAATACCCCTGTTTTGACCAGCACCCACCGGGACAGGAGCATCAAAAGGCCCGGTCATGCCGATGGAGCTGGTACGGGCGCTGCGTAATTCCAGGGTAATATAGTGCATGGCGCTCCTGGCTTCCTCCTGCAAGACTAATTGCGAGGTATTTTTCCAGTAAGCGACACTGACATTTTTGATCAACCGGGAAAGGCCGAGATAGAGCACTGACAATAGTGCCACGACGATCAGCAATTCTACCAGGGTTATGCCTTTATTATTCTGAATAGTCATTATGGGGTCCTAATATTTATCGACATTGGCAACTATGGTCACTAATTCCACAGGTTTCCGGTTGGGGAAATTCACATCCAGCTGCGGCCAGGTAACGGTTATTCTGATACGCTTGTAGTTTGTCGGTGCTCCTGCCGCCACAGCCGGGACATTACCCGCGTCTGGGACAGCAACATATTCCACTTTGACCTCGCGGTGGTACTTAGATCCGGATCCCGCTATAATATAACCTTCTGCATCAGCAGCAGGATCAACGAAACCATTATAATCATCAATATCGTCATATTCACCGGAGCCATAATCTTCCCCGGCTCCGCCATTATCCGCGGTATGTCCTAAATTAGCGACGGTAGTAGCGCTGCCTAAGGCTATTTTTTTCCCGGCATCAGCATTTTCATCCCATTTTGGCATGCTCAATATTTCTTCCATCAGCTCTTGCCCCAATTTCGTCGCCGTGGTCGAACGATTGTAATACATCACTTCCTTGATCGAGCGGTTGAGCAGGAAAAACAAAGGCAAAACAGCTACGGTTAAGATAGCCGTGGCTATCGCCATTTCTACTAAGGTCATCCCGGTTCTGGTCAATAATCGACTGCGTTTTTGGGCCATGCCGTCTTCCTTGACAATGCGGTAATTTGCTTTCTATCCCTTATCTAAAAATTATCATATTAGGTATATTTTGTCAATTCATTAAATACTATTATCTTTGCCTGGCCGGTTAAAGCCTTAAGCTGTTTTGCTTGACATCTAATTTAAATAATGTTAGTTATGTATTTGGAGGAACCGTGAAAACATCAACTAAAGGATATACCCTGGTAGAACTGCTTATAGTTATCTCCATACTTTCCGTTATTGGAGCTATGGCTTATAAGTTCTACTCTGGTAATTTTTTCAGGAATAACAGGATCAAGGAAGCTAAAAGCCAGATGATGTCACTGCGTCTGGCCTTGAAATCATACCTGGCTGATACTGACGAATGGCCGGTGCCCGACGGCTTTGCGCTGGGCATTACCCCTCATGATAATACGCAGTGGGAAAAGGCCTTAATTACCGGCGACGGCAAACCTAACTGGCACGGGCCGTATACCATGGCTATAACGATGGATCCCTGGGGACATCGTTACATCTACGCGAATTATAATGTTAGCGTCAGTAGTTTTTCCGCTATTGTCTGCCAGGGGCCATTTGGCACTGCTAATGGGACAGCGCCTCATTATGGTATAGCTGACCCTTATGCGACTGCCAATAAAGTGACTTATCCTCCTGACCGCCAGGGCTTTAGCATCGTTCCGGATATTGACAATGAAGATTTTTCCATTATTCTCTGGATGGAATAGGGCCTCTTACCCAAAAAGATGGGCTGACACCCAAGCCGAAATTGGCTCGCCAAACAATATTACCGTGATTGCCGCGGCCGCAATAAATGGCCCGAAAGGAATTGGATCCTTTCTCTTTTTCAGGCCCGTGATCAATAAGATAATACCTACGACACCACCCGCTAAAAATGACAATCCCAGCATGATCAGAGTATATTCCCATCCTAAGAACGCCCCCAGCCCGGCGGCCAGCTTAATATCTCCCCCGCCCATACCGCCCCGGCTGATCCAGGCGATAAAATAAAGGATGCCGCCCCCAACCAGGAGGCCAACATAACTGGCCACCAGCCGGTTCAGCGCCAGCGGGAAATAAAAGATAATTTGCAAAAATAATTCCCGGTTAAAAAAGCTGAAGATGGTACCAGCTACCATTAACCCATAGCTCAATTCATCTGGTATGATCTGCTCCTGGAGATCAATAAAGGTAATGATGACCAGCACCAGGCAGACCAGGGCATACATCCAAAAGAAAAAAGTAAAATGATATTTAATAAATAAGGCTACAGCCAGGCTCCCGGTGAGTAATTCCACTAACGGATAGCGCCAGGAGATCGGCGCCCGGCAGGAACGGCATTTACCCTGCAAAAGTTTAAAACTTAAAACTGGGATATTATCGTACCACTGGATAGGTTTATGGCAGGACGGACAGTGCGAAGCTGGAAAGACAATAGATTCATGACGGGGCAGCCGGTAGATGCAGACATTGGCAAAACTGCCAAAAAGAAGGCCAAATAATAAGACGATCACAGCTTCCAGGAAAATGATATTCTCCTTGAGAACAAATGGGTTGGGGAAATCCCCAACCCATTTATTGTAAGTATGAACATTGCGTCACATTACCATAAACTGATAACCGTGCCTTTTGTATCAGGATTAGCACAATCTACCATTACTCTGGCTGCAGACGTTGAAAAAACCGCTGTTGCCTGATAAGCCCAGCCGCCATCATTTTGACCAGCCACGCCATAGGCAGATGACTGGACAGTAAGAGCGCCAGTCAAGCCACCTTCAGCTTTGTGGTTACCATCACCACAATCTTCCATTACGTTTGGAAGAGCATCTAAGTAGTTATTGGCGCCTGTACCCATAAATGGAGTTGATAATAACCCGCAACCAGCAGGAGCGGCTACAGTTTTATCCCCATCAGCACCACGCGCCGGGTAAATACCTTCAAGATCACTATAATAAATATTAAGCGCAGAGCGGACCGCTCCGATATTACCCTTAGTAGCGCTTTCTCTGGACCTTCTAATAAAGTTCATATAACGCGGGACAGCTATACCAGCAAGAATACCGATAATGGCCACCACGATCATCAATTCTACCAAGGTAAAACCTTTTTTGCTTCTTAGGAATCTCATCATATTTTTTCACCCCCTCCCGGTTTTGAATACCTTACTTTCACTTATATAAAAATAACACAGTTAGTTTGCAGTGTCAAGACATTTTTATGACAGACGGTGATTATTGAGTCGCCCTGCTCACGACTTCGCCCAGTTCAAAGATAGGCAGGAACATGGCTATGACCATGGCACCGATGACCACGCCCATCACGACGATAATAAGCGGCTCGATCATGCTGGTCAGGCCGGCTACCGCAACTTCTACTTCCTGATCATAAAAGTCAGCTACTTTATGCAGCATATTGTCCAATGCGCCGGTTTCTTCCCCGACTGAGATCATCTGGGTCACCATGGGCGGGAAGACACCGCTTTCTTTCAACGGCGCGGCGATCCTTTCACCTTCACGGATATTTTCCCGTGCGCTCATGACTGCATCTTCGACTATTTTGTTGCCAGCGGTTTTCCCGGTAGTACTGATGGCATCCAGGATAGGCACGCCGCTTTTGATCAAGGTACCCAGGGTGCGGGAAAACTTGGCAATAGCCACTTTGCGGATAAGCGGCCCGAAGACAGGCAGCTTGAGCAGGAAACTATCCCAAACCCGGCTCCCTTTTTCCGTTTTAATGTATTGCCGTAAAGCGAACAGGACAACCACCGTGCCAATTACGAATATTAAAATAAACTTTCTCAGGAATTCACTGATCCCGATCAGTATCTGTGTCGGCAAAGGTAATTCGCCGCCAAAAGCCGTAAATACCGTTTTAAAGGTCGGAATAACTGCAACCAACATGAAAACCGTGATCCCGATCGCGACGAGACTGACGAGTGTCGGGTAGACCATAGCGCTCTTGACCTTGCCTATTAATTTAGAAGTGGATTCCAGGTAGGCGGACAAGCGTTCAAGGATAATATCCAGTACACCGCCGGTTTCACCGCTGCGGACCATACCAACATATAACTCATCAAATACTGTAGGATACTTGGCCATGGAATCAGCGATAGAAAGCCCGCCTTCGATGTCAGTCTTGACATCGCCGATCACCTGCTTGAAGACCTTATTTTCTATTTGTTCTACCAGGATGCCTAATCCCTGCACGATCGGTACCCCCGCGCTTACCAGTGTGGAAAGCTGCCGGCTGAACAATACCAGATTCTTAGCGCTCACCCTCTTGCCTTTTTCCTTTTTCATAAAAGGCAGCGCCTCGATCAGGGCGTTGACTACATTCTTTTTTTCTTCTTCGATCGAGAGAATAATAAATTTCTGTCCCCGGAGCTTATCGGTCACATCTTTCTGGATCTTGGCTTCCATTACTCCCGACATTTCTCCGCCTTGCGGAGCACGAACTTTATACTTGTACTTAGGCATCGCTACGCCTCCTATAAAATTCTTCTATCTTTTGAGAAATCTGTGTAATCTTCTTTTCTAATCTGTGTAATCGCACTTTACTTAAACGATTCTTTGCACAATCTTTGCAGGTCTTCGGCATCCAGTGTATGGGTCATCGCTTCGGTATAGGTGATGATATGCTTGGAATAAAGTTCATATAAGCCGTAATTCATCGTCTGCATACCGTACTTTGCGCCGGTCTGCATAGCCAGTGGAACTTGCTGGGTTTTCTGCTCCCGGATTAAATTCCTGATCGCCGGAGTGACCACTAAAACTTCCGCGCACAGTACCCGGCCGGAACCGCTGGCTTTGGGTATGAGCTGTTGGCACAGGACCCCTTGCAGCACGAATGATAACTGGGCCCTGATCTGGGTCTGCTGGTGCGGCGGGAATACATCGATGATACGGTTGATGGACTGGGGCGCATCGGAAGTATGCAGCGTGGCAAAAACCAAATGGCCGGTTTCCGCTATGGTCAGGGCCGCAGAAATAGTTTCCAGGTCGCGCATTTCGCCGACTAGGATAATATCCGGGTCCTGCCTCAATACATACTTCAGGGCCTGGACAAAGGAATGGGTATCACTGCCCACTTCCCGCTGGTTCACGATGCAATTTTTATGGGAATGGACATATTCGATAGGGTCTTCGATCGTCACAATATGACTGTGGCGGTTCTCGTTGATATAATCAATAATGGAAGCCAAGGTGGTGGTTTTGCCGCTGCCGGTCGGGCCGGTTATCAAAACCAGGCCTTTCGGCATTTTTACGAAATCGCCCACTACTTCCGGCAACCGCAAGTCTTCAAACGAGGAAATAGTGTTGGGGATGGAGCGCAAGGCCGCGCCGATATGGCCGCGCTGCCGGAACACATTCATTCTGATGCGGCCGACATCTTTGACCCCGATAGACAGGTCCAATTCATTGGATTTTTCGAATTTTTCTTTCTGGTTATCACTGAGAATACTGTAAATCAGCCGCTGGGACAGGTCAGGGGAAAGCTCTTCATATTCCAGCTTGATCAACTCGCCATCGATCCTGAGCTGGGGCGGGCAGCCTACCGTGAGATGCAGGTCACTGGCGCCTTTCTGATACATCAAACGCAATAATTCATCCATTGTGATCATCAGTTAAACTCCTTAAATAAGTCGCTAGTTTCTAGTCACTGGTCGCTAGTTTTTAAGGTTTTGCTGGTTACTAGCGACTAGTACCCAGCGACTGTATTTATTAGGCGGCGTCAGCGAAGGTCACGCGCATCATTTCCTCAACGGTAGTGATGCCGCTGATAACCTTTCGGAATGCCGCTTCTCTCAAAGTGATCATGCCATGTTCGCGGGATTTCTGTTTGACCAGGTGAGTGGACGCCCTTTCCAGTACCAGGTCCCTGATCTCATCGTCTATTACCATGATCTCATAACAGGCCAGACGGCCGCGATAACCAGTATTGGTACAACGGTCACAGCCTTTACCGCGATATAAAAGCACTGGTTTATCATCTTCGTATTTTTGGCCAAGGTCCCGGATGAACTGGGCCGGAACCTGGTAATCCTCTTTGCAATTTTCGCAGATCACTCTGACTAACCGCTGGGCAATGACCATGACCACGGTAGAAGCGGTTAAAAACGGTTCAATGCCCATATTGGTCAAGCGGGTGACCGCGCCGGAAGCGTCATTCGTGTGCAGGGTGGAAAATACCAAATGGCCGGTCAAGGCGGCGTTAATGGCGATCTCTGCCGTCTCGGCATCACGGATTTCACCGACCATGATGATGTCCGGGTCTTGCCGCAGGAAGGACTTCAGCGCGGCCGAGAAAGTCAGTCCGGCCTTGTCGTTGACGTTGACCTGGTTGA
>DJVG01000051.1 GCA_002441095.1 Elusimicrobia bacterium UBA6262 | reverse complement strand
TGCTCGATATTGATCCTGACGCTGGTTTGCGTCCTTTTCTTTTCCTTATCGCTATTTACTGTTTTTTTTTCGCCTTCGGGAGAAGCTCCGGATTCTGTTTCTTTAGCCGGCTGATCTGCTTCCGGCTTTTTCTGCTCCATGATCATTTTTAACTTAACAATGGTCTCGGTAATATCAACTTTTTTATCTTCGCCGCTGGACACTTCCTGCAGGAGCGGCTCAAGCACATCCAGGGATTTAAACAGGGTTTCGATTATTTCCGGGGTTACTTTCAATTCCTGCTTGCGCAGGCGGTCGAGGACATCTTCCATCTGGTGCGCTACGGTAGTAATTTTCTGGTAACCCATGGTTGCCGCCATACCTTTCATCGTATGCGCCAACCGGAAAATTTCATTCAGCAATTCTAAATTATCCGGATTTTTTTCCAGGTCCAGTAGTGATTTATTCAAATTCTGCAGATATTCTGTCGCTTCACTGATAAACATATCTTTGTAGCGCGACATATCCTCAGTCATAAATAACCTCTTAAATTAATTTGAGAACTTCTTCGATGATCTTATTGGCCGGAACTACCTTATCAACTACACCCTCTTCGATCGCGGCTTTGGCCATACCGAAAACAATGCTGGATGATTCATCCTGGGCAATGGTCTTGCCGCCGGCATCCTTGATGGCTTTCAGGCCTTTTACGCCGTCACGGCCCATGCCGCTGAGCAAGACTCCGATCGTTTTAGCGCCATATACCTGCGCTGCCGCTTCCATCATGGCATCAATACACGGCTTGACCCGGTGCACCGAGGGTTCACTTGATAAAGTAACTGCTCCGCCCTTTTTTATTTTTTCTACTTTAATGGTATAGCTTTCTGGCGCCATAAAAGCTGTTGCCGGAGTGATAATATCACCGATCTTAGCTTCGCGCACACTAATTTTTGATATATTACTGAGGCGTTCCGTAAAAGATTTAATAAAGAATGAAGGCATATGCTGGGCCACCAGCACGCCGCTGTTAAAATCATAAGGGAACTGCGGCATTATTTCCATTAAAACCTTGGGCCCCCCGGCTGAAGAGCCGATACAAACCATCCGTTCGGTCGGGTCGGCAACATTGGCGATCTTTTCCCTGATCCTGGTCGTAGGATAGAGTACTTTCAATTTGTTACGGTCAATGCGGGCAGCGATCTTGATCTTATCTATTAATTCGGACTTGACTTTGTCGATCTCTATTTTAATACTGCCTAAATCCGCATCTTGCGGCTTAGTGACAAAATCCACTGCGCCAAATTCCAGGGCCTTAAGTGTAGCTTCGGCTCCGTCACGGGTTACTTTACTGAACATGACGACCGGAGTCGGACATACTTTCATGATCTGTTCCAGCGCAGTCAGGCCATCCATGTCCGGCATAATAATATCCAGGGTGATCACATCCGGATTCAAAGTTTTGACCTTTTCCACAGTTTCGCGGCCGTCACTGGCTGTTCCAATAACGGTGACCTGCGGGTCAGAATTCAACATGTCCGTGATGATCTTGCGCATAAAATTAGAATCATCAACAACCAATACTTTTATCTTGTCCACTACTAAGGCCCCCTTCCAGAGTTACGTTTTCAAAACTTTGCGGACCGCTTCGATCACTTTCTCAGGCTGAAAAGGTTTAATAATAAAATTCTTCGCCCCGGCCTGCATCGCTTCCACGATCAGCGCTTCCTGTCCCATCGCACTGACCATTAGTATCTGCGCGCTGGCATTGACTTTCATGATCTCTTTTACCGCCTTGATCCCATTCTCGCCAGGCATAATGATATCCATGGTTACCAGGTCAGGCTTCGTTTCCGTGTATTTGGCTACAGCTTGTTCTGCGTTTTCAGCTTCCCCGGCTATTTCATAGCCTTCCTTGGAAAGGATGTTCTTGAGCGTCATCCGCATAAAAGCTGAGTCATCTACGATCAGGATTTTAGTCCCCATACTTCTCGCCTCCTTCTTTTTTAACTTCTTTTTCTTTTATCCTTTGCGAAAAATCCGTTCGGTTATATTAAAACGTTCAAATAAGCCTTCGTTGGTGCTCATCAATCCTTCTACTTTACCCAGCACTAAAAATCCTTTCGGGTTCAGGCTTTTGTAGAAATTGACCAGTAATCTGGTCTGCATTTCCCTGGTCAGGTAGATCATGACATTACGGCAGAATACAATATCCAGATTCTTAAACGGCTCTTCCCGGATAAAATCATGTTTGATAAATTTTACCAGGGATTTTATCTCATCTTTTATCTGGAATTTATTGCCATCCTGGATAAAATACCTGGTCAAGATCTCCGCCGGAGAATTTTCCAGGCTGGCCGTCCCATAGATCCCGGCCCGGCCCTTATTTAAGCTGAAATCATCAAAATCTGACGCGAAAATAGTGATATTGTAATTACTGATCTTGGCGCCTAAACGGTCGGCCAGGCATAAGGCAATGGAATATGGTTCTTCGCCGCTGGAACACCCGCAACTCCATATCCGCAGGATAGTGCTTTGCGTTTTATTCTTTTCGGCCAGGATCACCGGCAAAACAGTCTTGTCAAAAGCATCATAGACCGTGGTATCGCGAAAAAACTGGGTCACATTGATCGTAATATCATCAAAGAGCTTTATATATTCTTCCGGATGCCGGTCTAGAATATTGACGTAATCAGTGAACGTGGTGACCTTCCAGGCCCGCATACGCACACCGAATCTTCTTTTTAAGTAGCTTTCCCGGTACTGCCGGCAGTCAAAGCCGCGTTCCCGCAATATTTTCCGCACTAACAGCTCAAAATCAGGTTCTTCAAAGGTCATTTTCTTATTATATTCCTAAACTTTAAATTATTTTTCTCTTTATTCTACTTTAGCCGAGGTATCCTTTTTAGCACTACCACTGCTATTGGGTACTTCTTCGGTCAGCGTCTTGCTTATTTTTTCCAGGGTACTCTTCTCCAGGTCGGTCAAGACTTTTTCCAGGTCAAGCAAGATGATCAACCGCCGGTCCAGCTTTCCCACCCCTTTTAAATATTCACCTTCGATGCTGGTAATAGTTGGCGGTAACGGGTCGATCGCGTCATTGGCCAGGCGCAATACTTCACTCACACTGTCAACCACCAGCCCGACAGTCTGGCTGGATACTTCGGCGACGACAACGCGGGTGTTGGCATCAGCTTCTTTTTGCGCCAGGCCAAACCGGTCCCGCAAATCTATAATGGGTATTATTTTGCCACGCAGGTTAATAACCCCTTCGATAAAGGTAGGCATGCCGGGAATACGCGTGATACCTTGAGGACGGATAATTTCCTGCACCTGCCCAATGGCTACGCCATATTCTTCATTGGCTAAGCTGAAAACCACTAATTGGGAAGTTCCTTCCTGCTTTTTTTCCTGCATCATGCTTCTGCTTCCTCCTTCAACCAGCCTTTTCCCCGCCTCTATTAGAGAGATTTTATTACATCTGCTAGTCTTTGTCAAGGCATATTATCTAGTGCTCTGCTGTCGATATTTTATTTCTTCGCCGGTTCCAGTTTTTCCCGGTTTTGCGCGGAAAATTCTTCAATTTTTCCGCTGGTAACAATACGCGGGGTGACAAAGATCATTAAATCTACCTTTTCGATACTATCACTATTCCTCCGAAAGAGTTGTCCGATAATAGGGATACTGCCCAAGATAGGAATTTTATAGACCGTTCGGGTCTTTTTATTCGAAGTCAAGCCGCCAATGACGATCGTTTTACCGTCACGCACGTTTACTTTAGTGGTAGCCTTGCGCGTGGCTCGGATCGGGATGCCAACCCGTTCGCCGGTCTGGAAACTCACTTCCGGCTCCAGTTCCAGGTTAACAATATTACCTTCTTTAATATGCGGGGTCACGGACATGATAATACCCACATCAATAAATTCTGTGGCATATTGCGGATTACCCTGGGCATCATAGCCGGAAAACTGGTTATAGGGAAACTTTTCAGTTATCTCGATCTTGGCTTTTTCATTATTTACCACAGTGATCATCGGACTGGATAGGACCTCTGCCTTGCTGGTAGTAACCAGGGCATTGATCATGCCCCGAAACTTATCAGTCACTTCCCCATACACCAGGCTGGCGCCTAATGGCTGAGTCACAAATCCCAGGTTTGCAGTGCCTACCTCCATTGGAGGAGTATTGTATTGGGTATTAAGAGTGGCTAGCTGGCCATGATTGCCGGGCTGGTAGATCCACTGTGCCCCGATCTCGCTGAGCACTCCTGAATTTACCTCTATGACCTCAGCGCTGATAATGACCTGGGGCGTTTCCTGGTCCAGGTTAAGGATCAAATTACCTATATTATCCAGGACTCCGGGCTGGTCTTTAATGATCAAAGCATTAAGGCCTTCCTCTACTTCAATGCTGCCATTCTCAGAAACAGATTTTGCCACTGCCTCCTTTATCTTGCTGGCGCTGGCGAACTGCAGCCGGAACACTTTCGTGACTGCTTCCCCACTACCGGCAGCCCTTCTTTCCCCGCTGGCCGCTGACTTAATATCTAAAGCATCAATAACGTCTATAATATTGTTAAAATTCTGGTAAGTGTCGGTAATCACCAAGATCTTGTTCTCCCGGTCGATACTGATCAGGCCTTGCGGCCCTAAAACATTGGCCAGGTTATTCTTAATAACGAGCGGATCGACATTCTTGATGGTAAAAATACGCGTATCCAGCTTAGCTCCATCGCTGGCCTTGACCTCAATAATATTTTTGCCCGGGAAAACCTGGTAATTGAACCCATTGTTGGTCAAGACCGAACTCAGCACTTCTTCCAGCGGAACATCCTTAAAATAAAAATTGATCTTTTTGCCCCGGGCTTTATGCACGAGATAAAAATTAATGTTGTTCTGCTGGGACAAGAGGCGGAGCGAGTCATCGAGGTCAGCATTCTTAAAATCAATGGAGATCTTTTTCTGCCTCATCAATTCCCAGAAATCCGGGTCGTTATAGGCCGGCGGAGCAGCAGCCAAAGTTATTCCAATGTTGCCAATGGCGCAGTAAAGCAGGATGCCTATCAGTATTTTTGCTATTCTTTTCATTGCGCTATACCCCCTGTGGTAAGACAAATCCAAATATCTAATTTCTAAATCCTAAACAATAATCAAGCACTAAATTCCAATTTATAAACTATTTATATCTTAACTTTTAAAATTTCAAACATACTGACCTTGAATATTAAACATTTGAAATTGGTTAGGATTTCAAGTTTAGGATTTAGAATTTGCTCTTCTTCTTCATCCTCCCCTTAACCGCAATGTTATAGTTTTGTCCTGTCCTTGCAAGATCACCCGGTTCTTTAAAATAGTGAGCACTTTATATATTTTTTTTCCTTGTACCGGCAACAAATCCCCTTCACGGACTACCTGGCCGTTAATTATGGCCACGGCTTTGTTTTTACTCCAGGCGATGCCCGATAGGACAAGTGCTGCTACCTCGTCTGCCGGAGGGTTGGTCACGGTAACCGCAGTCCCGGTCTTTTGTTCCGTACCGGCAGTATCCCCAATAAAAGGATCCCGGCCCCAGGATTGGCCAGTAAGATCGACCTTTTCCTTTGGTAAAGCTTGTTCGATCCTGGCGGGAGCAGTTTCTGCGACCGGCGACTTTACTACACTTGTTACCGTGCCTGGATCGATTGGTTGGGCATCCGGCGGCGGACTCGGCGGGGAAAGGACCATAGATTTATAAACAATGATGATGACTAAACCTAACCCCAGCAGTAAAAATATTTTTTTCTTATCGGGAGGAGCTGAAGCCATACTATCCCTCGTTAATTAATATGTATGTATAAACATTAATCGTTACATCCAGATTAGGCAAAATATCTTTGTTGCGTAAGATCTTAAGACTTTCCACCTTAACCAACCGGGGCATATCCCGCAAATTTGCCATGTACTCACCTAAATTCTGGTACCGGCAGCGCAGCGTGATCTCGATCGGTAAACGATTATACAACAAACTTCCCTGTTGTGCACCAGCCTCTAACGGCTTAGTATTGATAGAAACATAGTTAATTTTAGCCTTATTGGCAACGTTTGCCAGGGCATTAAGTAATACCGGTATCTGTTTTGAATCAGGCAGCTTGGTCCTGAAAATCTGCCATAATTCTTCCATTTTATTTGCTTCTTCACGGATCGTATTTAAATTCCTTAAAAATTCATAAGCTTGTTGAATTTCATCATTGACCTTTTGCACTTCTTCTTTTTTCTGCGTTATTTTAAGCCTGGTTGGCTGGATCAAAAGATATTGGAAAGCCAAGGCTATAGCCGCAAAAAGTCCAAAATATTTTAGTATTATTTTTTCTTTAGGTCTTAACTTTTTCACTTTTCTTTCCCTCTCGGTAAGACATCCCGCAGGTTAAAAGGTGCCGGCATTTAATAATCCCCGCTCCGGAAATCCTTCAATTTGCATTGTATTTCAAAATTAACATAATTATTGATTTCTCCTGCCCCGGCCAGGCCTTTCGTCAGGGAATACAAGTCGCTTTCCATAAAATAACTTGATTTTTCCAAAGCTTGCATAAATTGTGCCAGGATAGCTTCTGGCCGCTCTCCTCCCAATAGCACAATTCCTTTAATATTAAGCACCGGGAATGGTACTTTGACTGGTTCAGCGTCAGTAGTCCCGTCTTCGTTTGGCTGGATCGGAATAGGAGCCGCAGTATTATCTGCTTCCTTTATAAAATTAACCTCTTCCAGGATGATCCGCCGCGGAGTAAGATTGCTTAAGGCTTTCAGCATCTCAACCCACCTTGGATTTCCCATCATGAGCAGGTTTATTAAATTGCGGCGGATGGTCATTTTTTCTTTAAGCTGCTGCAGTTCATAAGCCTTGGCTACCTGCTGTTTCAATTCAGCTAAGGTCACTTGATTGCTGGACACAACTTTCTCGTACGTCCGCAAAGTCATATGCAAGGAAGCATAGATCATACTAAAAATAAAAACAATTAACAAACCAATTACTGCGGTCATGGCGCTGCGGGCTGTTTTAGTAGCCTGTTCCTTTAATTCCTGCGGTAAAAGATTGATCCCCTTGGTCCCTTGCAGGCTGGCGCCCATGGCAATCGCCAAGCGCGGGCCAAGCTGTTCCAGTTCTTTTTTACGGTCTGCCGGCATATCTGTTTCGAGATTTTTAAGGGGCCGGCAAATTTCTACGGTTAAGCCTAGAGCACTATTCAAAAATTCAGGTAAACCTTTTAATTCGGCGTTGCCTCCCAGCAGCACTACTTTAGTTACCCGTTTGCCTCTGGATTCTTCGCGATAATAATCCATTGAGCGCCTGATCTCATTAGCCAGCCGTTCAAGTATTGGCCGCATTAAAGGAGCGATTTGAAGACTGCTGATCTCCGGAGTCAACTGTTGGGGATTTTTTTCATCCGGTATGCCCCAGTCTTTTTTTAAGATCTCAGCCTGGTTAATATCCAGGTCTACCTGTCCAGAATCTGAGATCAAAGTGCCGACCATGGCTCTGGTCAGGCTATTGCCGCCCAGAGGTATCTCCCGGTTAAAAACCAGGTTTTCCCCGCTGAAAATATTAATGGCGGTAGTATCAGCTCCGGACCTGACCACAGCTAAAGCCTCATCAGCTTTAAGATAATCATTCTTGCGTAAAACATTTGTTAAAGCAAAGGGAGTGACCGTGATCGAGGCAGGTTTAAGTTGGACATTCTGCAATAGGGATAAATGCTGGTCAATTATGAACTTTTCTACAGCCACTACTAATAATTCTATTTTCTTGGTGCCTTTATCAGTGGCCTCACCAAGAATATGGTAATCAAAAGCCGCATTTTCAATAGGAAATGGTATATGGTCCTTGGCTTCCCATTTAATAGCCTGCAGCAACTCTTCCTTGGGCATATGGGGAATGAGCACTTTTCTCACCGATACCCGTTGGCCAGAGATTACCGTAATAATTTTCATTTTCTTGAAATTAATGCCTTCCAGGCATTTCTTTAAACCTTCGAGTACTACTTCTAAGGGAACATTTTCCTTCTTTTCAGTGCTTAAAGGAAATTCTTCAACCCGGAAATCCACTATCGCCACGCCGCTAACGCTTTCTTTCAGCACCACTACCTTAACAGAAGTGGTCCCGATATCCAAGCCTAGTAAAGGCTGTATGTTGCGGATAAGTTTCAATTAAATCCTCACTCTGCTCTTAAAATTTTGTTGCGTCATTATATGTATCCTGGGGGATTTCATCCCAAATAGCTGTTATATTTGTCCCAGGAAGATTACTGGGCACTATTTTAGAAATAGTTGCTGGGGCAGTCCGGCTGTTCGTCAAGACACAGGTGCGCATATACTTCTCTGTAACACTATTACCTTTAGTTACCTGGCTTTTCGAACGTATCCGGATCCAGGGAATCTCTATCTCATCAATTGCAACTCTTCTAAAAGGACCAGCACCTATCGAATTAGTAACAACCAATCTCACCCAATTCACATTAGTAGCTGCCGGGAATATATCATACCATTCATTTACGCCTGGATCAGCCGCGCGAGTAAATACTGTAGTATATGTTGTCCCGTCACTAGAAACCTGCCAGGTATATGCAGTAGGTCTTTCTTGGTTTGAAGCGCCATTTCTTCTGATCCTGATTTCGTTAATAGTATAATTAGAGCCAGCAGGAAATTCAAGGGTTAAGGTTGCAGGAGGATTAATAGCGCTGCCACCACCACCGGCGCCAGCCGCTGCCGCTGCTGCTGCCGCTGCTGCCGCTGCTGTTGCCGCATCTGCCGCTGCCTTGGCCGCATCTGCCGCTGCCTTGGCTGCATCGGCCTTATCCTTGGCCGCATCTGCCGCTGCTTTATCAGCATCTTTCGCTGCATTATCAGCTGCTTTGGCATTAGCTCTAGTAGGATTTTTTGCTGCTTTATCAGCCGCATCAGCCGCTGCTGCCGCTGCTGCTGCCGCATCTGCCGCTGCTGTTGCCGCATCTGCCGCTGCTGTTGCCGCATCTGCCGCTGCCTTGGCCGCATCTGCCGCTGCCTTGGCTGCATCTTTCGCTGCTTTATCAGCATCTTTGGCCGCATCTGCCGCTGCCTTAGTACCACTCGCTAATGCTGCTGCATTAGCTGCCGCTGCATCGGCCGCTGCCGCATCGGCTGCCGCTGCCGCATCGGCTGCCGCTTTGGCTGCAGCTGTTGCCAATGCTGCCGCGGCTGCCGCATCTTTGGCTGCAGCGGCTGCTGATGCTGCTGCTTCTGCCGCTGATACGGCTGCATCATCGGCATAACCGGCATAGGCTTTGGTCACAAAAAAATTATCCATAAAAGAGTCCAGTTTATTCATATCAGGTAAAAGCCACTTTATGGCTGAAAATTTCGGATTTCCCGTCCGCCAACCCGTATTTATTCTGCTCTTTACCTTGCCTGCTGTATCTCCGCCTGGTACTAAATTAGCGGTTGCTACCGTATCAGGTGATAGCCATTTCCCGCCAACAAAAGTCAAATTCGCGGTTCTCCAGCCAGTATTCATCCTGCCGTCAAAAGCATCCGCAGCAGCGCTGCCACCCTGTACAGAGCTGGCAGTAGCAGAAGCGATACCGAACGGAGCAGGATTCCCACTGCTGGCCAGGTTCCAGTTATCAATAATAAATGTGTAATTTATGGCATCGTTTGTGGGCAGGGTTTCCGTTTGCGCAGGGAATGTGCTTAAAGGACCTGAATCAGGCTGGATAATAGTCAAGACATTACTCGAATTATTCTGTAAAAATTGTATCGCCCGCGCCTGTGCTGCTTCAGCAGCATAAAATACTTGCGTTTCCACTTGTTTATAGCCGGAACTACTTGCACTCATAGAATTATAATAGAGGTATGCGCCAACGATACCAGCAATAAGCATCACAAAGAAAAATACAAAAAGCAGGGCAAAGCCTCGTTTCCCTTGGCCTATTTTCTTCATCTTATAGGTCCCTTCTTTATGTTTGTTTTACAAATTACGCGGCCTTATTTCAAATCTTACTTCATAGGTCGTATTATTATTAGTCGCGTTTAAATTAACCGCGATCTGGTTTACATTATTGCTAAAATATGACATTGGCGGTGGATTCAGGTTATGCACTATCGTCCGTCCACTGCCAAAGATCCCGGTATCAGTATATCGTAATTCATAAGAAGAATAAGGATAGGTAGCAGGCCAGGTAGCATCACTGGCATTATAAAAATAAAAAGTACAGCTTTCAGATAAGGGAGTAGTAGGATCAATATTAGCGGTAAAATATATCCGTCCGGGATTAGCTATGGTAAAGGTATTAGCTTTGATCAGATAAGTAGTGATCAGATCTTTGGCTATTGATACTTCGGAACGCACATCAAACTCTTCTTTATTGGATAAAAATATTTTTATGACCATAGGATAGAAAGAAACTGTAATTAAAAGCAAAACTGTTAATAAGGTCATTGATATTAACAATTCTATTAACGTCAGGCCTTTAGTACCGGTTGTCGTAAAGCACCTCTATTAATAATTTGCTATATATGTTTCAAGGTTTACTGATGCCGTAGCACCTTTCCCTGTATTATACGTAATGATAACCACCACATCCTTGATCTGCCCGGGTAAAGTACCATAAGAAGTGACATTTACCTGGCTGGAATAATCTACATAAGGGGCAGTAAACGGTGTTGAGGGTATAGGAAGAACACTGGCATAGGGTAAATTCCTGATACTTTCCATCTGCTCTTTAGCTAAACCCATAGCCACTATATGCTTCCTGGATACTGAATTTTGGGACTGTCCTTCGCTCATGATCAGGACTACACCGGTTAATCCGGTGGCCAGCAAAGCAAGCGCAAATATGACCTCAATAATTGTAAATCCTTTATTTTTTTTCTGCATAACTTCACCATACTCAATAGGTATAGGTGGCTACTTGAGGTTTTTATCAAAACTTAAGTAGCCACCATATATACCCAACTAAAATAATTACTACCTCTAAAAACTAGTTACTCTGCGGATTACCGTTTGATACAAAGATCGAAGTACCTGGAGTCACTGTTGCTACACCGGCAGCCCAAGCCACCGTTGGTGCGGTAACCGCACCTCTTGTCCCATCAGACCAAATTACATAACAAACGTTACCAGTAGCAGCATCTACATTCACATGATATCCATATATTGCACCGGTTGCGGAAAACGGATCAACTAATTCTGTAGTCAGCATTACCGGTCCAGCAGTACCAACAGTTTGTGCCGCTGGTGCGGCCGGACTTGCTACCATCAACCGACTCCTCTGCCAATTAGCGGCATTACCTGCGACACGATTACCTGTCCAGGTTGCTTGCGGATTCTGAACTGACGCATCTGGATACTTAGTTGCACCATTACGCCGCGGTGCGGCTGAGTACGCCTCTACAGCTGTTCTCAAAGTAGCCAGGTTTCCTCTTACTTTGGCTTTCTGACCCTCATCCTGCATGCCTCTGAACCGCGGCAGACTAATACCAATAAGAATGGCTATAATAGCCATCACGATCAGGAGTTCGATCAGGGTAAAACCTTTTTTACTTTTTAACAATCTCATCATTTATTTCACCTCCCTTCCCTATAAAATATACCACTTTTCCGTCTATAATTCAAGGCCTTATTTGACCACTTTCATCATCTCAAACATCGGCAGGAAGACGCTGGCCAGCAGGAACCCCACCGCTGAACCAACCAGGATCAGGAATAATGGTTCGATCATAGTAGTCAGCTTTTTCACGCTATAATTGACGCTGGTATCATAGAAATCAGCGATCTTCGTCAACATCGCATCTAAACTGCCAGATTCTTCTCCTACCGCGATCATCTGGATAGTATCTGGCGGGAACTCTTCGCTGATACGCAGCGGTTCAGCGATCTTACTGCCTTCACTGACCCCTTCCCTCACCCGCTTGATCACCCGTGAGATGATCTCATTGCCTACTACTTTTTCTACTATCTCGAGACATTCCAGGATAGGTACGCCGCTGGCTGTTAATGTACCTAAGGTACGGGCAAACCTGGCAATAGCCAGTTTCCTGGCCAACAAACCAATTACCGGGAGCTTTAATAGATATTTATCAAAGAGTAACTTCCCTTTAGGAGTAGCAATGTAGTACTTTATCCCAGCCATTGAGGCTATCCCGCCGATGATGATCATATACCAGAATTTCTTAACTATCTGGCTAAAAATAAACACTATTCTTGTAGGCAGGGGTAATGTAACCCCGGCTTTGAGAAAAACATCAACGAACATAGGAATAAGAAAGATGGACAAGAACATAATAACACTAAAGCCCACGATCACCAGGATGATCGGGTAAACCATAGCACCTTTGATTCTTTCTTCCAGGTCAGCCTGGTGCTCAGCAAAGACAGCCAGGCGGTTCAATACCTGATCCAGAGTGCCGCTAACCTCACCAGCATGGATCATATGGATCATTAAGGGCGTAAAAACCTGCGGATGCTTGGCCAGGGCGTCGGAAAAGGTACTACCAGCCTCAATACTCCTATAAACATCCTGGATCACTTCCCGGAACTTACGGTTCTCTACCTGTTTCGTCAGTGTACGCAAACTGGTCAATAATGACAAGCCGGCAGCGATCATGTTAGCCAGCTGGACATTGAACAAGATCAGGTCTTCAGTTTTGACCTTGGTAAAGCGTTCGCCAAAACTAAGTTTTAATGCTGTTTTCTGTTCAACAATATCAGTCACAAAATAACCGATACCACTCAACTTGGCAGCCAGAGACTCCCGGGTTTTGGCCTCCATAACTCCCTTGATCTGTTTGCCTAATTCATCCCTGGCTTTATAAACAAATACCGGCATTTTAAGAACCTCGTCATTCGTTTGCGGTTACGATGCCCGATTTTTTCCTTTATCGGGCTTTGTTACCGTATACCGTTCACCGAGAATATTTAGTCTTCTTGCGTGGCCCGGATCACTTCTTCCACCGTGGTGATCCCTTGCTTAACTTTGAGCAGGCCGTCATCACGCATTGTTTTCATACCTGCGTTCACTGCTTCTTTCCTGATCACATCCATGGAAGTTTTTTGCACGATCAAGCTCCTGATCTTATCGTTCGGCAACAGCAGCTCAAAGATACAAATACGTCCTTTATACCCCGTATTTAAACATGTTTTACAGCCTTTACCATGATAGACTTTGAGGTCTTTTTGCTTGGGATCCAAGCCAGCTTGTATTAATAAAGCTTCCGGCGGTTGATATTCTTCTTTACAATTCGGACAAATTTTACGTACCAGGCGCTGGCCAATGATCGCTAATATCGAAGATGAAACAAGAAATGGCTCTACGCCCATATCCACTAACCTGGTCGCAGCGCCAGGCGCATTATTTGTATGCAGGGTACTAAACACTAAATGGCCGGTCAGTGCTGCCTGGATAGCGATTTCCGCTGTTTCCACGTCTCTTATTTCACCTACCATCACGATATCCGGATCTTGCCGCAAAATCGCCCGCAGGCCAGAAGCAAAAGTAAGGCCAGCTTTGATATTAACCTGGGCCTGGCGGATCAGTTTTAGCCGGTATTCTACCGGATCTTCAACGGTAATAATATTTTTATCAACAGTATTGATCACATTTAAAGAACTATAAAGGGTAGTGGTTTTGCCGCTGCCGGTCGGGCCGGTTACCAGGACTATCCCATACGATTTATGAATAGTATTAGTGTATTCCTCTAGTATATCAGGAGCAAAACCCAGCTGTTCCAAGCCTAACAAAGCTTTAGAAACATCCAGTATTCTCATCACCACGTTTTCACCGTGGATAGTGGGTAAGGTAGAGACACGCATATCTACCTGGCGGTTTTCTACTTTAATCCTGAACCGGCCATCCTGCGGGACCCGCTTCTCCGCAATATCCATTTCGCTCATGATCTTCAAGCGGGAAATAACAGCTGCCTGCAAATTTTTAGGCGGAGCCGGCACTTCTTGCATCACCCCATCGATACGGTACCGTATGCGCAGCATATTTTCTTCCGGCTCGACATGGATATCACTGGCCCCGTCACGAATAGCATTCAAAATAAGTATGTTTACCAGCTTGATAACGGGAGCTTCTTCAGCCAGTTCAGCCAACTTCTTGTTTTCAATATCATGCTCGCCCGAACCCAGCAGTTCGCCTTGTTCCTCTTCGATCTTCTTGATCACTTCATCCATGGTGCCGGTAACACCATAATACTGGTCAATAGCCCGCTTGATATCGCTTTCCATGGCTAAAGCTGGCTCTACCGTACAACCAGCTTTTAAACTTACTTCATCAATAGCAAAAACATTCAGCGGATCTACCATCGCTACGGTTAAAGTATCACCGATCTTGAATAAAGGTACTAATTGGTGTTTCCTGGCTACGAATTCCGGTACCAGGTTGATCGTGTCGGGATCCACGAGATAGTCTTTCAAATCCACATGGGGAATACCCAGTTGTTCACCCAGAAAACTGATCAGTGCTTCTTCATTGATCAGGTTTAAGCGCACCAATACCTTGCCCAGGCGCTCGCCGGTTTCCTTTTGGACCCGTAGAGCTTCGTCTATCTGCTGCTTGTTGACCAAACCAGCTTCAACAAGGATTTCGCCTAATTTTTTCTTATCACCTTTCATTTAGGCCCCGGTTTCTTTTCACTATCAGCTAATATCTGGTTTATTTTTTTGATTAATTCCTCAGGTTCATAGGGTTTAGTCATATAGGCATCTGCCCCGGTCTTAAAACCTGTTTCTTTATCCACTTCCTGGATCCGGGCAGTCAGCATCAGGATGGGAATATGCTTGAATTTATCATCAAATTTAAGGATACGGCATACTTTAAAACCGTCCATCTTGGGCAACATAATGTCTAAAACGATCAAATCAGGATTTACGGTCCGGGCCATTTCCAGTCCTTCAAACCCATCGGTAGCCAGTGCCACTTCAAATCCTGCTGCTTCCAGATTGACGCGGTCCAGCTCCCTGATCAAGGCGTCATCTTCTACTACTAGTATTTTTTTACCTGGCATGTTATCCTCCTCATATAAGAGCAGTTACGAGTTTCCAGTTTCGGGTTTCGATAAATGCAAGTATTATTAATCTTCTGTCTTTAACTCGCAACTCGTAACCCGCAACTTGTTAACTTTTTTACTCTAAAAGTTTGGTTATTTTTGCCGCCAAATCCAGCGGCTCAAAAGGTTTTGTTATATAGTCATCTGCCCCGGCTTTAAGTCCCTGTTCAATTTCTTCTTTTTGCACCTTGGCTGAAACCATGATCACTTTGGTGGCACTGGTCGCCGGGTTATTTTTGACCTGCCGGCAGACTTCATAACCATTGAGGTCAGGCATCATCACATCCAGCAAGATCAGGTCCACTTTCTCATGTAAAGCTTTTTCCAGGCCTTCCCGGCCATTATGGGCACGGATAATTTCAAATTTAGCCGGATCAAAACTAAATTCAAACAGGTCCAGTATGAGCGGATCATCATCAATTATTAAAATTCTTTTCATCGGTTTTTATCCAATAATCCTGGCTATCTCGCTCAATAATTCTTTGACCTTAAACGGTTTAGTTATATACTTGACCGCCCCCAACTCCAATCCTTTGCGCTTGTCTTCTTCCATTTTACGGGCGGAGATGATCACCACCGGTATTTTCTGGATGAACAGGTCTGGATCGCTCTTGAGTGTCTTCAGTACCGTATAGCCATCGATCTTGGGCATCATTACATCCAGCAGGAGCAAGTCTGGTTTTATTTCTTTGGCTTTAGCCAGGGCTTCTTCCCCATCTACAGCGACCTTCGTATTGTACCCTTCTTCCTGCAAGCTGATCTTGATCAATTCCACTACATTGGGTTCATCGTCGGCAATTAAGATGGTGCCTCTTTTCTTGGTGCCGCGTACACCCAGGACCTCGCTCACTTTGCTTAAAAGTTGTTTTTTATCAACCGGCTTGGTCAGATAATCATTTACTCCTAATTGGCGGGTCTGATTTTCCCGGTCATGTAATATAGAGACGATCATAATGGCTATACTTTTTGTTTGCGGGTCTTCTTTCAGGGTTTTTAAGACTTGTACCCCGTCAATATCCGGTAGTTTAATATCCAATAAGATCAAATCCGGGAGGCCTTCCCTGGCCCGCTCGATTGCCTGGTGCCCCGTCAACGCCCAAATTACATGATAACCTTCATCTTCCAGGTAGATCTTATGCAGGTTCAGGATATCCTGTTCATCATCAACAAGCAGAATGGTTTTTTGTCCGGGCAAGGCCCGATTAGGGCTAGCTGCCCTGATCAGATCATCCTCACTGGCCATCGGCCGGAAGGCCGGCAGGAGGAAGCAAAAACGGCTGCCTTTATTCACGCCGTCACTTTCCGCCCAAACTTTGCCTTCATGCATTTCGATAATACGTTTAACAATGGCCAAGCCCAAACCAGCGCCGCCAGTTTGCCTGGTCGAAGAAGAATCTACCTGGTAAAATTTTTCGAATATTTTTTCCAGCTCTACGGCCGGGATTCCGATGCCTGTATCACAGATACGCGCTTCCACATTTCTGTCTTTTTCATATATTTCAATGATCACGCGGCCGTTCTCGGGAGTGAATTTTAAAGCATTAGTAAGAAAATTAGCTAATACCTGTATCAATTTATCCTTATCCGCATAGACAAATGGCAGGTCATCCTGGATGATCGCCGTCAAAGTTATTTTTTTCTGGTCAAAATGAGCTCTCATCCGCTCAATTATAGTTTCGGTCAAAGCTTTGAGGCTGACCGAAGACTTGTTCATGCGCACCTGCCCGGCTTCGATCCTGGACAAGTTAAGCAGGTCGGTGATTAAATTGGTTAAATGATCGCTTTGTTCTTCGACTATTTTCAGGAACCGTTTTTGATTTTCATTGGTCTCACCGGCCCGGCCAGCCAGCATGAGCGCGGTATAGCCTTTAATGGAAGTAAGTGGCGACCGCAGTTCATGTGAGACCATGGAAAGAAAATCACTTTTTGCCTGGTTAAGCTCCCTGAGCTTGACCACTAATTGCTGTTCCTGCGAATAAAGACGGGCATTTTCCAGGGCAATAGCCGCCTGGTCGCCAAAAGCTTTGACCAGGTCAATCTGGTGCTGGGTAAATTGGCAGGTTTGTTTTGTATACAGGCAAAAAGCGCCTTTGGCGGTATTTTTCATTACCAAGGGAACACATAAGAGTGAAGCCATTTTTTCGGCAAAGACAATAGGAGAAGACTGGTACGTAGCTTCCTGGCTGATATCAGGGATAATAACCACTCTTTTTTCTTGTACTGCCTTGCCGGTGATACTGCCATCCAGGCGCACTTTCTCCGGATGATGGCTGACATCCACCCCATAACTGGCGCTTAAGACCAGATCTTGCCCATCTTCGCTCAACAACCGTAATGTGCAGGCATCAGCCTTGGCAAATTCAGTGATCGCCTTGACAATAAAATCAAGGACTTCCTTGAGGTCAAGGCTGGCGCTCATCATGGTGCATAGCTTAGTCAGTGATTGCAGTTCTTTTTGCTGCAGCTGGTTTTCTTTCTCAGCTTGCTTCAGGAGAGTAATATCAGTGAAAAGATAAATAGAACCAGCGAGTTTACTGGCATGGTAGAGCGGCAGTATTTTGACCATGACGTCAATTAACCGGCCGTTTTTAGAGAGTAGGGTGGTCTGCACCAGGCGCCGGTCGCCGGCTTGCCGGAAATTAATTTCTTTTTTCAATTCAGCCCGGACTTGCTCTTTAACCAGCGTCAGCAGGTTCTTGCCCCGCAATTCTGCCGCGGTATATTCCAGGAATTTTTCCCCGCTATAATTAACAAAGGTGACCGCTTCCGTCAAGTCACAGGCTATTACCGCATCTATGCCTTCAGTCAGGACGCTGCCGGCTATCCCGGTTTCCTCATTCACTGCAGTAAGGCCCAAGCCCGGCTCTTCCTCTTTTTGTCCCAGCTTTTTTAAGCCCCTGTTTTGCAGGAAAATCCCGGCCAACAGGACCGTGATAATGCCGATAAAGAACAGGAGGAACAGATTAAAGAGGTGGTTAATGGTCATCGGTTATTGTGTACCTGCTTTTTAAGCTAGTTTAAAATATTTCCGAATAAATCATTACTTGGTTGCGGCCATGCGCTTTGCCCCAATTAAGCGCCTCTTGTCCCATTTTCAATAGTTCTTCCTTATCGTCGCTGTCTCCCGGGAAGGTGACCACGCCAAGAGTTACAGTAATATTGATCACGCCATTAGGCACGACAAAACCATGATTCTCGATTAATTGCCTGATGCGGGAGGCCACTGACCGGGAACCTTCCCGTGGAGTATTAGGCAGGATCATCGCTACGCCATCGCCTTCAAAGCGCGCGGCAAAATCAACCTCGCGGGTATTGTTCATGACAATTTTAGCCAATTCTTGCAGGATCGTGTCACCTACTGGATGACCATAAGTATCATTGTAGACCTTGAAATGATCCACATCCAGGAGCAGTAAGGACAATTCTTGCTTGAACCTTCTGGCCCGGGCCAATTCTTCTCCCAGTCTCTGGTTAAAATACTTTTGCACATAAAGCCTGGTCAAATTATCGATGATCGTGGCTTCTTCCATTTTTTTAGACAAGCGGATACTATGAATAGCGGTAGCCAGTTGATTGGCAAATAAGAGAAGATATTTTTCATCCTCGGCTGAGAGCAGCTGTTTGGAAAAAACATTATCTATGGTTAAAACGCCGAGATATTCGTCTTTGGTTTTAATCGGCAGGTTGATGATCGGTTTCTGCCGGATATCATCGACTTGCTTGGAGAAGAGGGTATCCACAATTTCATTTACGCCCGGCTTCACCGGATATTTATATTCATCAATGGAGCGGATAGTCCCCTGGCTGTCAACTGCTATTTTCCCCTGCAGGACATTTTTATCATGCTCGATCAAAAAGAGCTTGGCCCGGTCCACTCCTAAGTGCTTGACAATGCTTTTCAGGATTATTTCCAGCGCATCTCCCAGGTCCATGGTCCTGACAATTGAATTATTGATCTTGGACAAGATCAGCAATTCATCGGTCAGGTTCTGGTTCCGGTCCTGCAGCAGGGCGCTCTCCACGCCGATCCCAAACCTGGCCACAAACTCCTGGAAATGTTTCAGCTGGTCCTCGCTTAAAGGAGTGCGCGTAACTACATTATCTACCCGTACCAGGCCAAAAACGCCGCGTTCGTTCTTCAACGGCAAATATGCACCCAATCCTCCGTCACTTATTACCAGCGCCCGTTTACCCAGGACCAGTTCGGTTAATTCCTGGTTACTGCCCTCACTGGATATCTTTTCCTCCAGCTCGATCAGGCCTTTCTGGTCAATGATGAAGCGGCTGCGATATACCTGCTCATTTTTATCCAGCACAAAAACTGCGGCCCGGTCACAATTGATATATTCCACTAATATTTGCAACCCGGTTTTCAAGACTGCGTTTAAGCCGTTTTTAATGTCCTTAAAGGCTTCTACTAATTCTTCCCAGATCTTTTTTTCGGTCATAGTTGCCTCCCAGCATACACACGGTACGCCAGTCAAAATAAGATACAGCTGCCAGTGTACCAGTTAACTGCCTTTCGCTTTTACCGGCAACTGCTTTTGTATTGACTGGTTAACTTCTTTAATTTAACACATCTACCCAATTTTGTCAATAAATCCTTCGACTTTGCTCAGGATTAATATTGAGCAGCGTATACCTCACTTCTTAAGTGGGGATTAGCGTTGTCGAATGTATAAAAACCCCTATCCATTTTTACTCCATGAATAGGGGCATAAAATAAACCTTATTTTACCGGGTGCCGGGATTAATTCCCGCGCTCTACGGTCTCTATTTTTTGGAAGCGCTTGTTCATTTCCGCAAATGTGGCATCCATGTCTTCAAAAATACGTTTTAGATCATTGATCTGGTCTTCCTGTTCTACCATCTTGTTATGCATATGTTCGATATCAGCATTGACTTTATGCACATACTTGCTGTTTTCCTCGAGGCTCTTAGCGAACTTGTCCAATTCCGGGGGTTTCGCTGTTTCCTTCGGCATTTTACTGATCTCGGCTAAGCTGCCCTGCATTTTAGTGACCAATTTACCAGACTCTTCCAGCTGTTTCTGGCTGTTCACCAGCCATTCATTGAAACGCCTGGTCTTATCATACAAGTCTTCGATCCGCTTATTAATATTGGTAAAAAGTTCCTTATGCTCTTCCTGCATTTTATATAAAACTTCTTCTATTTTACCATCCTGCCCGCCTGACCGCATGACAGTTTCTACCTGTTTTCTCGTATCTTCAGCGTCTTTTTGCAAGGTCATCATTTTGGCCAGCAAGTCTTTGTATTCGGCTTGCATCTTACCCAGCGCTTCATCAGCTTTGCCGCCCTGCGCACCGGCGCGCTGTATGTTTTCGACCAGTTTCCTGGTATCTTCATTGTTCTTCTGCAGAGCTCCGAATTTCAGTACCAGGTCCTTGTAATCAGCTTGCATCCTGGCGAGCGCCTCATCCGCTTTACCGCCCTGGGCACTGGCCCGCTGTACGTTTTCGATCAGTTTCTTGGCCTCTTCAGTGCCCCTTTGCAGGGTCCCGACTTTAGCCATCAGGTCTTTGTAATCATTTTGCATTTTTGCCAGCACTTCATCCGCTTTGCCGCCCTGCGCTCCGGTACGCTGTACATTTTCGATCTGTTTTTTCAGTTCGTCAGCGCTTTTTTGCAAGGTGACGATCTGGGTATCCCACTTATTGATCCGGCTGTATAAGTCATCTACTTTGCGGTTAAGATTCGTGGTCAGGTTCTTAGCTTCGGCAAACATGGCATCATTCTCTTTGGTAAACTTTTTCAAAGCCTCGGGGTCACCTGTGGGCAGGGTACCTGCCTCCATGACCCGGTAAGCTTTCCGCAGCCAGGAAATAAGGAAAAAAACAATAATGCCCATCACGATGATCATGATGTTATTGACAATCGCATGCTGTTCTAAAAAAATCGATTTTAAAAAATCCATACCTTCACCTCAGCTTTCATTCTTCAAAAATAATATTATCCACATATAAAGTACTATTGGTCGGCGTCCCCAAGTATTGCTCAAAGACTATCGCAAAATTTCCCTTCATTTGTTTCCAGTTTTTTACATCAACGAATGCTTTCAGGGGGATCGATACCTTCTGCCAGGTAGTGCTGGCGCCGTATGGCAGGAAATCACGGATATCTATTTTATAGGCGATCACCCCATCGCCCAGCTCTATTTCGAATACTTCACCGCCTTTGGCTCCTTTGACATTGAACGTCAGCCGGCGGTACTTGGTAAGATCGATACTATTTAACTTACTATAATATCCGGCATAGCCATTATTGACATTATACACTAATTTCAAAATATTGCCACCATCTTCTCCAGCACCGGCTGAGCTGCCTTTCTGGTACGATTCCAGGCAGAACCCCCCGGTCCCACCGAAGGTTCCGGTAAAACCGCCTTGGACATTACGTTTTGAACTCTCGTTAAAGTTATCCATGACCAGCCTTGCCACCGGGACAGGTTTAGGCAGTTCAACAGGTTTTGACACTACCACCGGCTCTGGCTTAGGCTCTGGCTTAGGCTTAGGTAATGGCGGCAACGGAGTCGGTTTAGGCGGGATCTTTGCTTTTTCGATCTCTACTATTGGTGGCGTAGGAGGTGGCGGAGTCGGCTTTGGTTTTTCTGGCACTACTACAGGCAGTGGTGTAGGTTTTGGCGCTTCCACCACTACGGTTGGTTCAGGGGTAGGTACTGCCACCTGCCCTGGCCGGGAGAATACCTGTTGCAGTGTAAGCATAACAGCCATCAGCATCACCAGCGAGTTTAAGATGGCAAATATATTTAATATGTTTTTACGTGCCTGGATCATACTACCCTCTTAATGGAGCAGACCTAATATTTCTTTAAATTTGAAGGCTAGATTTGGGCCCGCTCCACTATAAATATGCCTTATTTTTGGTTTCCAGTCAATACTTTTTACACATAAATATTATTGGTTACCAATACGAGGCACGGTCTAAAATATATACTTTCATGGGCCGTTTTCCGAATTTCTCGCTTTCTTGCCTCGTATTGAGGGCAAGGTCTATTTTCTTGCCCTTAATGGCGCTACCGGTATCAGCGGCATAGGCATAACCGTACCCGGGGATATACAGCCTGGTGCGTAAAGGAATGACTTTGGGATCTACGGCCACTAAACCCCGTCTCAAGATGTATCCCAGGTATGTATGGATGCCGTCTCCACCGGGATAGCACATTGGGTCGTAGGGATAATACGATGTCGCGGTCAGCCACATAGACTTCGCTTTGGTCAGGTCATATTCTTTGACTGGTTTGCCTTGCTTATTTTTCAAGATGAGTTTATATACTTTATTCTGTTCTACTTTTTCATTGATGATTTCGCGGGAATATTCTCGTTGGTCATGATATTTAATTTTTACCTGCCGCCAGCGCTGTCCATAGTAACCGCGCTGCACCTCTGCCGGGCGCAAACTATTCCCGGCTTCGCTGCGATTTGTTACCGTGTACGGCAGGACCGCCTGGTCAGCCACGATTTTCTCCTCAACCCTGGTGATCCTGATGGCTTGTCCCGGTTTCAGCCGCTGTCCGATATCCGGCTGGATAATATCCAGCGGGCCAAATCCGATCTTGTTATTGCGCAGTACATTTTCGACCCGGCGGTCAACCCCCCGGGCGCTAATAACTTTACCCTCTACATAGACATCTACTTTAGCATAGATCCAATAGTACGGGATCAGGACTACACTGCATAAAATGGCTATCGCCGTCCAGGCCTGCTGTTTATTTTTATTACCGCCCATATCTGTTTTCCTGCATAATATCGTCGTAATGGCGCAACTTAAAACGCACGCCTAATTCTTTTTCCACCAACTGCTTGACCGCCTTGATATTCACCTGCGGCAAAGCCACCGCCGTAACAATAATGTTTGTGATCAAGGGCTTGCAGGCGAGAATAAATTCTTTAACTTTTTGGTATGTGCCTGGCCCAAATGAAGGCTGGCAGACCTGGTTGTATACAGTCTCGTTCTCGGCATTCAGGCTGATACTTATCGTCGATATATAAGGAGCTATCTCCGGGATAATATTCCGCTGATGGATTAAGTTAGCTTGGCCATTAGTATTGACGCGCACAGGGATATTTTGTTCCTTTAAAACTTTGCTTACCGCGATCACTTCAGCCAGGCGCAATAATGGTTCGCCATAGCCGCAAAATACTATTTCCCGGAACCGGGAGGGGTCCCCAATTGCTGCCAGGATCTCTTTTACCGACGGTTCCACGGCCAAAGTAAGGTTATACCCCTGGATATTGTCAGTCTTATAACGCACGCAAAAACCACATTGATTAGTACAACGGTTGGTGATATTCAAATATAGGGAATGTCCGATCTGGTAAACGATAGTCAATGCAAAACCTTCCCTGCGGCGTATAGCGTATGGCGTATAGCGGATAGTATCAAATATTTTCTATACGCTAAACGCTACCCGCTTTACGCTAATTTAAATAACTTTCTGGCATTTGCTGTGGTTTGTTCAGCTACGGCAGAGACTTCAATGTTTTTCATGGTCGCTACCGTGGCTGCTATCTCTACCAGGTAACTTGGCTCATTGCGCTGTCCGCGATGCCCTTGCGGGGCCAGATATGGGGCATCTGTTTCTAACAACAGCCACTCCAGCGGCGTCGCGCAGACTACTTCCTGCAAGATGGCGGCTTTAGGAAATGTTACCGCACCGGTAATACCTATATACCAGCCCAGCTCAATTAGTTTCCTGGCCTGCAGAAGTGTCCCGGAAAAACAATGTACCACGCCGGTTAAGTTGGGAAAATTATTGATCATCTCCAGGACTTCTTCCCCGGCATCCCGGCTATGAATAATTACCGGCAAGGAAATTTTACTGGCTATTTCCAATTGCGCTTTAAAAACTTTTTTTTGCATTTCCCGGGGAGACAGGTTCCGGTAATAATCCAGGCCAATCTCGCCAATGGCCATAACTTTTTTCTGCTGTCCCAGGACGGCTAATAAATCCCCAGTATTTTCCTGCCAGGCCCCAGCATCATGGGGGTGGATCCCTATCGCTGCAAATACAGCGGCTTGCTGCTGCGCCAGCGCCACTGCTTCCTGGCTGGAAATAAGATCATAACCAACCGTAATAATTTGCCGGATCCCGGCAGTCGCAGCGCGCTTGATGACATGATCCTGGTCTGGTTGAAAAACCTGGTCCTGTAAATGGGCATGAGTATCTATCAGTAGAGTAGTTTGGGGAATAACGGTACTCCTTTATGTACCTTGGTGCCGGCCGGGAATTGTCCCAGGCCAATATCTTTTAAATTTAAAGCCGGCAGAGCATCAATCAATCCCAGTTGTTCCCATATTTTAATGGCACTGCCTGGCATAAAGGGATAAAGATACACAGCTACCAGCCGCAAAACATCTGCTAAGGCATATAAAACACCAGCCAACCTGGCGCGGTCTGTTTTCGCCAATTGCCAGGGCGCTTCTTCTTCTATATATTTATTCGCCAGATCTATTAACGACCAGATGCTTTCTAAGGCCTGGCTAAAAGCCACGCTGGCCAGCTTTTTTTCGATCTCAGGCAATAAATTTCGGGACAAATTATCAAATTTATCAAAGTGCTGTCCGGCACCGGCTACGGGTACGACCCCTTCAAAATATTTTTCCAGCATGGTTAAAGTCCGATTGAGCAGATTCCCCAGGTTGTTAGCTAAGTCAGCCTGATAACGGGCTTGTAAAGCCGCTTCAGAAAAATTGCCGTCGAGACCAAACGGTACTTCCCGCAGCAGGAAATAACGGTAAGCATCTATACCCACTTTGGATATTACCGCATACGGGTCCACAACATTGCCCTTGGATTTGGACATTTTTTGGCTTTCTACCGTCCACCAGCCGTGAGCGACCACTTTCTTCGGCAAAGGTACTTCCGCGGCCAAAAGCATCGCTGGCCAAATTACGGCATGGAACTTTAGGATATCTTTACCGATCATATGGATATCAACCGGCCAGAACCGTTCAAATAAATCCTGGTGTTTTTTATATCCTAAAGCGCTTAAGTAATTGATCAAAGCATCAAACCAGACATAAATCACCTGTTCCTGGTCAAAAGGGCAGGTAATACCCCAGCTGATCCTGGATTTAGGCCGGGAGACACTGAGATCCTTAAGCCCGCTTTTAATAAAACTCATTATTTCATTGAACCGCCCGTGAGGAAGCACAAAATCAGGATGTTTTTCCAGGTACTCCAGCAGTGGCTTTTCATATTTAGACATTTTGAATAGATAGGTTTTCTCGCTGATCTTTTCCAGCTGGCACCCGCAATCAGGACAAGCTCCATTCTCAATCTGGGTTTCCTGCCAAAAAGTCTCGCACGGCACACAATACCAGCCCTCATACTGGCCTGGATAAATATCTCCTTTTTTATACAATTCGGTAAAAAAATCCTGTACCACTTCTTGATGACGGGGTTCGGTAGTGCGGATAAAATCATCCTGGCTGATCTCCAGCGCTTTCCAGAGATTTTGGTAGGTTAGCACGTTCTTGTCCACCAGGGCCTGGGGTTCCAGTCCCAAAGCTTTGGCTGCCTGCGCTACTTTTTGACCATGTTCGTCAGTGCCGGTCAAAAAATAAACCTGGTAGCCGGTCAGCCGCTTGAACCTGGCCAGGACATCACAAGCGATACTGGTATAAGAATGCCCGATATGAGGCTTATCATTCACATAATAGATCGGGGTGGTAATATAGAAAGAAGGTTTCATTTTTTATCTTCCTTCTCGTTAATTTTAAGGTCCTTAAGATCAGCTACTTTGTATTCCCGGATGGTGCCGTCTTCCATTTCCAAGGTTACTGTTTGACGCAAAATATTAATACCTTTGACTTTGCCCAGCCCTTCTTTAACTTTGATCTTCGAATCTATCCCCGGGTATCTTTTCTTTTCTTCCTGGTAAAATGTGTATTCATAGGACAAACAACACATTAAGCGGCCGCACACACCGGAAATCTTGCTGGAAGCCAGTGATAATTCTTGTTCTTTGGCCATATCTATGGTCACTGGCTTAAAATCTTTCAGAAAGGTTACGCAACAAAGCCGCCGGCCGCAGCAGCCAAAGCCGCCTACCATCTTGGCTTCATCCCGCACGCCTACTTGGCACATNNAACAAAGGCGCCGGCCGCAACAGCCAAACCCGCCCACCATTTTAGCCTCATCCCGTACGCCAACCTGGCACATCTCGATCCTGGTCTTAAAAATATAGGCCAGATCTTTCACTAATTCCCGGAAATCGACCCGTTCCGGCGCAGTATAATAAATAAAAAGCTTGTTACGGCTAAAGGTATATTCTACTGTTACCAGCTTCATATTTAATTCGCGGTCTTCGACTTTTTCCACGCAGGAGCAAAAAGCTTCTTCTTCTTTTTTCTGATTGAAAGTTATCTGGTTACGGTCTTCCCGGGATAACCGCCGGATCACTTTGCGTATGTCTGCCGGCAGGGTTTCCACTGCCCGGGGTAATGATAATACAGTTCCTACTTCCAGGCCATTTTCAGTATCAATCAGGCATTCTTCACTGGTAGTAAGCTCCAGCTGGTCAAATACTTGAAAATACCCGACTTCTTTCAGTTTGCGATAAGCCACTTGTACGATCTTAGGCATGTTTCATCCTTAAAAATATATTTTCCAGGACCAGCTGCAAGTTTATATTGAACGCCATGTCTTTTTTGGCCCGCAAGATCAAGTCAATAATTTCCTCATCCTGTTGATAGTCCCGGGCTTGTCCCTGGGGTAAATTTTTAAACCGCTGTGTACAGGTATAAAGAAGCAGGTCGAGCCATATTTTAGCCTGCTCCCTATCCCGGCCAAATGTTTGTGCCTGGGAAAGCACGCCAGCCATATCAGTTTCATTTAAGCCTTGCAGGAAATCAGCCAGTTCGGCTTTTTTTTCAAAAATCCCTTTTTCCAAATAGGTTTGGGCCAGGCCCATGCTCCCGCCGGAGAAATCCGCCAAAAAAGCAGCCTTACTATCTTCCAGCTGGCCCTCTTCCTTTAAACGGCGCCTCACTTCCTGGGCCGGTAAAGGCTTAAACTCTACTTTTTGGCAGCGGGAACGAATGGTCAAAAGTAAGGCCGAAGGATTAGCTGTTATTAATATAATTAATGTATTTAAGGGCGGCTCTTCCAGTGTTTTCAACAGACAGTTAGCTGCATCTTTAGTTAAAATATGAGCATCGTCAATGATATATACTTTTTTTAAGGCTTCAACCGGACGCAGGGCGATCTCCGCGCGTAACTGAAAAATCTGCTCGATCTTCAGGTTCTTGGCTTTTTCCTCTTTGGTAATGATCTTTATTTCAGAATGGTTTTGGGCCGCAATCTTTCGGCAGCTGGTACATATGAGACACGGCCCCTGGGCACTAAATTGCCGGCAATTCAAAGCCTGGGCCAGGTGCAAAGCTACGCGCTTCTTGCCAATGCCATCAGGTCCGCTAAAGAGCAAGGCTGAAGCCACGTGGCGGTTTTTTACTGCCTCGTACAACCGGGCAATAATATCTTTATGTCCAATTATTCCGCTGTTGTTCATTGTCCTAGTTTCTTATTAGTTATACATCTTATTTGCTGGTGGATATGCTCGATGGTACCAGAGCCAGAGATTTTTTTGATCCGTTGCGGCTCCTGTTCTGCCAGGTCCAGATAGCCCCGGCGTACCCGCTTATGGAAACTGAGTTTTTCCAGCTCAAACCGGTCCTTGACACCTTTGGCTTCAAGTACTTTCTTTAAGCCCCTCTCCGGGGAGATATCCAGTAAAAAAGTCAGGTCCGGGATCAAGCCGCCAGAGGCCAGCTGGTTCATTTTCTTAATCAGCTTTAGATCAACGCCGCGTCCGTATCCCTGGTAGGCCAGGGTCGCATCATTAAACCTTTCGCAAACTACGATCATCCCTCGGGCCAAGGCCGGATTAATAACCTGCTGTACATGCTGGGACCTGCTGGCCCAGTATAAAAAGAGTTCGGTTTCAGGAGTTATTTTATTATGTGGGGAAAGGAGCAGCCGGCGGATGCTTTCTGCAATTCGGTCTCCGCCTGGCTCTCTAGTATGCAGGACCTTGTACCCGGACTTTTTTAAAAACCTAATTAATAAAAGGGCTTGAGTGCTTTTTCCGCTGCCATCAGGCCCTTCCAGAGTGATAAATATACCTGGATCTTTCATTTCCCTACTCATTTCTTAAATGGGTATAGCCTTCCAGGGTAATTTTTTGAGATTTTTTTTCTACTACTAATTTAGTATGGATACAACGCAAGTCTTCTACTCCGGGGTACAGCTCATTCTCTTTGGTAAAATCTAAGGCTGCTACGTCAGGTATTAAGTCACTAATTACATTATTAAACTGCCTTACCAAAGTGGTGCCGCTTAAATAATATGAATGGGTAAAGAGGCCGGTATCTTTGTTTACCTGAAAGGTGATCTTACTGTTAAGTGGTGAAGCGCTCGGATCTATGACCACTGTAGACGCTGCAGCGCCCAGTAAATTCTTAGTAATTTCATCCATCGCGATGCGCGCGTTTTGCTGCAGCTGCATCTTAACATAATTAGCCTGCCAGGTCTTCACGGTGGTTTCAAAGACTTTAGCTCCGCCAGCTACTAATAAAAGCATGATCGCTACTGCTATCATTGTTTCTAAAAGCGTAAATCCCCTGTAGCGCACTGGTTCCTCCGTACATAATATTAAGCCTGATAACTAATTTTTTACTTCCTGCCAGTTTAAAATATGGAATGGAAAGAGTTCACCGACAGTATCTATAATTGAGCCGTCATAACTAAGCTCAGGCGTACCTGCAGCGAATGATAGTTCAGTAGTTGACTGACCTAAAATAGCTCCATGAATCACACCATTACCAGTTATTCTAATCTCGCCAGTCACATAAATCACTCCGTTGAATACTCCGCCTTGAAACGAAAAATCACCATTGACAATAAGAATGCCGGAACCGTTAAAAGAGCTATTAGTGGCTTTTAATTCCCCCTCTACCCACGTGATTCCGGAGCAGGCCGGATTATTACCAGGATTGGTATATGTAGTGGTAGCCATCCCTTGCATTTGCGCCATAGTCACCCCAAAAACATCTTCGAAGGCAGGAAAAGGAGCATTCCCACTAGCTGGAGTACCGGTTAATGAGGCTGATCCTGCAACTGACACTGAATTACCAACAGGCACCAAAACGCCGGGCAAGGAGCCTCCATCTACATTACAATTTCCGGTCATGGAAACATCACCCGCGCATTGTACAGCGCTACTAACGTTGATTACAGTAGTTATTCTTTCGCAGATAACTTTTACCGTCCTTGAAGCGGGGCCGATATTCCCTTTAGAGAGTATTTGCCTTTGGTCGTTCAGGCCAGCCGGTGTGATGACACTAACAGTAAAGTTCCCTTCCCCTAAAGGACTCTCTGCCTCTCCGGTATATGTACCATCATGGTTCAGTTCCCATATAGCTTTTCTTACTCCGCCTTCGGCGATATATAGTGCGGTATTTTTCTGAATGCTGGCGACACTTTTTTTAGTTTCATGTTCACCAAACATGACCAAACTTGCCCCGATGATAAAAACAATAAAAACGACTATCATCGCAAAAATAATAGTATTGCCTTGCTTATTTTTGATATCCGTTTTTCTAGACAGTTTAGGCATAATTATCTCCTAGCGCTCAAAAATTGTGTCTTATGCTCCTTTTGCTACCATACTCGTATAAACCACTTCCTGTTGTCTCCCGCGTTCATTCCAAATGACTTTTACCTCTATCTTCTTAAGGCCCTGGTCAGTACCTGACGTAATTAATGCCAGGTTAGCGGGATTACCAGGATCCTGTCTTTGCATCCAGCTAATTTTGATAGACCGCGTAAAGGTCAATACTCCTTTTTGGGCCAAGGCTGCGGATACGTCGAAAGCCCATACATCCGGGGTCCAAACACCCTCAGGTAATGAATCATAATCCCTGTTTATCAGGTCCTCCATTTTAGCCCGGGCGAAATTACTGGCCAGGGTTCCAAACTCATTAGCTTTGGCTGACATGGTTACTCCGCCAAAAAGCTTGGCCACGATGAGCATAGCATAACCTAAGATCATGATCGCTACGCATATCTCCAGCAAAGTAAAGCCAGCTTGCCGCCTGATTTTTAATGGGTTCTTTAGTCTTTTCATAGTATGCTCCCCTATCTCTCCTATTATAAATATACCACTAATGCCATAGCATATCAATGTTTTTTTAGCTAAAAATCAGATAAAATCCTCTCCAAACTTGCCTTACGAAGCCATCCTCCTCGCCTGTCTTTCCATAGGCAAAGTAATGGCGGAGAGACAGGGATTCGAACCCTGGGTGAGGTCACCCCCACATACGCTCTCCAGGCGTACGCCTTCAACCGCTCGGCCATCTCTCCAGTCGCTTCACTACGCAAGCTCGTTTCGCTCCACAAGGGGAAACCAGTGGTTTCCCCGTTTCGTCGTCGCTCGCCACACAGAACGGGCTCGCTGAACCCCTTCCTCTTATTGACCCGGCAAAAAAACACTTTTTTGCCAGACTAAATATGTATTGGCGGAAGGGGTGAGATTCGAACTCACGATGGCCTTACGACCATACCAGTTTTCGAGACTGGCGCCTTAGACCAGCTCGGCCACCCTTCCATTACTTTATTCTTTTCTTTTTAAAAAACTCCTGGATAAGCCGACGGCACCCTGTCTCTAGAATTCCCGGCTGAATTTTTAAGCGATGATTCAATTTTTCACTATTGGCGATATTAAATACACTGCCGCAGGCGCCAGCTTTTGGGTCCCCAGCCCCATAATATAAGCTCCTGACCCTGGCCCAGACCATTGCTCCTGCGCACATGGCGCAAGGCTCGATAGTTACATACAGGTCAGCTCCAGTGAGCCGATAATTAAATAATTTTTTAGCTGCTCGCCGCAAAGCCATGATCTCAGCATGAGCTGTGGGATCATTATTATTAACCGAAAGATTATGGCCCCGTCCGATTATTTTACCTTTAGCCACAACTACAGCGCCTATGGGTACTTCTTTTTTAAGCGCAGCCTTGCGGGCTTCTTTTAAAGCCTCAGACATAAAGTATTCAGCGGTTCTTGCTTTAATCTGTGTAATCTTTTCCTCTAATCCCTGCCTGCCGGCAGGCAGGTGTGGAATCCTCTTCAAAAAACGCGCCCTACAGGATTCGAACCTGTGGCCTACTGATTCGTAGTCAGTCGCTCTAATCCAACTGAGCTAAGGGCGCATATATTATTGTTTATGAATATTATTAGTGTTAACGTTATTAGTCGCTCTAATCCTCCGCCAGAGGCGGATCAGCCTCAGGCTGAAACTGAGCTAAGGGCGCAACACTCCACTTCGTTTCATGAGTTCATAGCTTATTGTTCATAGTTGATAGAAAAAGCTCAAACTAAAAGCTTTATATCTTATTTTTGTTATTATAGCTTGTTTGCTGGCAGGATTCAAGAGGTTTTTTCAGGATTAGTGAAAGAAGGATTAAATAAGACGACCATCTCCCCTTTTAGCGGCTGCGCTTCCAGACGGGGGATAATGGTTGCTAAATCACCCCGCAGTATTTCTTCAAAATGCTTAGTAAGCTCCCGGGCAATTACTATATATTGGGTACCGATGGCCTCTTGCATAACTTTAAGTGTTGCCGTGATCCGGTAGGGTGATTCGTAAAAGACAATAGTTCTTTGCAAACCAGCTAATTCAGTCAAGGCTTTTTTCAGCTTCCCTTTTTTGCGCGGCAAAAACCCCTCAAAAACAAAACTGTCGGTTGGTAAACCGGCGGTAACCAGCGCGCTAATCACCGCTGACGGTCCGGGGATGGAGATTACTGGTATTTTATTCTTAATGGCCTCGCTGATAATAAGAAATCCCGGATCGGAAATCCCGGGGGTCCCGCTATCGGAAACCAAGGCAATATCTTTGCCACTGATCAACTGCTCAAGCAAATAATCCAGTTTTTTTATCTTGTTATACTCATAATAGCTGGTAACCGGCGTATGGATATCATAATGGCTCAGCAGTTTTCTGGTATACCTGGTATCCTCACAGGCGATCAGGCTGACATTTTTCAGGGTTTCTATGGCCCTAAAAGTAATATCCCCCAAATTACCAATGGGGGTGGCAACAACATATAAGCTCATGTTTTTATTTTCTTTCTTTTAGTGTGGGGCAGTTCACATAATTCTTGCTCTCGCAAAAACTTAATTTACACCCTTCATTAACCACTATGGGGCGGTCCGGGTAAGCTATGCACAAGTCTGTTTCTGCTTTTTTTAAGAACGGGCAAGACATTCTTCCCTCTATGCCATCTTTAAATTATGTCTTAAGACTTTCAAGAATACAGTGACCAGGTCAGGATCAAACTGAGTGCCGGAACATCGCTTAAGTTCTTTAATCGCGGTTTCTACAGGTAAACCGCTCCGGTATGGCCGGTCGCTGATCATCGCATCAAAAGAATCTGCTATGGTGATCATCCTGGCCACCAGAGGTATTTGGTCCCCTTTAGCCCTGTCCGGATATCCATTGCCATCAAAGTGTTGGTGGTGAAAATATATCAAGGGCGCCAGTTCGCTCAGGAACTCCATGGGCCGGACCATATCCCGCCCAATAACCGGATGTTTTTTTATTTCTTCAAATTCGCTGTCTGTCAGGCGGCCGGTTTTGAGCAGGATCTCTTCTTTAATGCCAATTTTACCGATATCATGGATGATCGACGCGGCTTCGGCTAATTTCTTCAGCTCCGGGCTTAATTTCATTGCCGCGGACATCTCTACTACATATCTCGTCACGCGTTCAGAATGCCCAAAAGTGTAATGGTCTTTGGCATCCACTACCAAAGACAGGGTTTTAATAACCCCTAAGTAAACCTGCTGCAAATCTTTGTATAAAGTCAGATTTTCCAAGACAATGGCGGTCTGGTCAGCCAGAGCGGTCAAGATCCTTAAATCTTCAGGGGCGAACTGTCTGTCGTCGTTCTTCTCATTAACATTAATAATGCCTATGATACGGTTTTGGATCTTTAGCGGCACGCTGATGAAAGAACCCTTTTTAGAGGGGGTGGAAGGAAAGGATTCTTTCTGGTGTGCCCCGTTTTCAATTTGCTCGACAGATAAATTCGCCCCTGGTAAATTGTTCCTTTCATAACCAATCGCTGCCTTGAGCTCCAGCTGATTGGTTCTCTTATTAATTACAAACAAAGAGCCTTTTATTGCCCCTAATATTTTCAGGGCATTATCCAGGGCCAGCCAGGCTACTTCATCCATATTCAGGGTGGTTGGCGCTGTATTCACTCGATGGAAGGAACTCATCAATCCTAAAAGATCATTTAATTCTGTAGAATAGCTCTGGATCTTTTTCCTGGCTTCATCCAACTGAGAAAGAATTTTATCGTTTTCTTCCGTGGATTCCTTTTTCCATAAATGCCGGAAGATAATATAGGAGGCGGTAATGATGCCGATCACAATGATAAAATTATAAAATAAAGAAGACATAAAATAGACCCTTCCTATTAATCCATGACTTGACAGTTAATAAAAACGGTTCTATATTATGCCTGCCCTCCTTATCTATTTTTCAACTTTACTCCAATATAAAAATACTCCTGTTTCAAGGTTATGTCAATGAGTTTCTAACCGACAAATCCTAAGCACTAAATTCGAAATCCTAAATACTTTCTAATCTCCAAAATACAAAATTCTAAGTATCCCCATTTTCTATTTGGGCTTTGCTATTTTAATTTGTTTAGAATTTAGCTATTAGTATTTAGAATTTAATCTTATTTATGAACAATATCTTTGACGCGCATTAACCGGGTAATAGTCCCCCGCTCATGTTCGGTCAGTTTCATGTTAATATAGCGCATAGTTTCAATAAGATTGGGGATCAGGATATATTCCAGGGCATTGACCCGGCGCCGGGTTTTGCCTATTTCCTCGGCTAATAGCTTAATGATCTTTTCCTGTTCAGCCAGGGCGACCAATTGGACCAGGAGGTTTTTGTATTGCTCGGTCATCTGGTCCAGGGCTAAGGTCGGCTGCAGGTATCCATAGCTGATATCCTGTGTCTTGGTAGCTACCTGGTACCTGGGTAACTGCAAGTTCATTAAAGGCTCCCAACTCCAGGTAACCTCTACTTCAGCTTTCAGCCCATGCCAGAGCTGGTCAATAGTATTTTCTCCCATTTGGGCTTTATTCAATATATAGCTGGCCGTTGCTTCCCGTAGTGACTTCTCTACATTTTTCCGGCTATCTCGCAGCTGGTCAATCAGCTCCATAAAGGTACGCATCAGCTCATCCTGTTTATCTTTCAATAACTTATGTCCGCGCCGGGCAATAGCTGTCCGCCGGCGCAATTTGAGCAGTTCCATTCTGGTAGGATTGACATTAAGCCGCATTATTTATCCTCGAATTGCTGACCTTTCAGGTAATACTTTTCTATATCCGCATCTTTTATCCGTTTCAGCTCATTACGCGGGAACAAAAGCAATAGTTTCCAGCACAGGTCCAAGGTGTCAGCAATACTGCGTTCATCGTCTTCTTTCTGGCTGATAAAAGTTGCTTCCAAATCATCGCTGAACCTGGCATAGATCTTGTCTGTCTCGGTCAAGGCTGCTTCCCCTAAAATTACCGCCAATTCTTTTACTTCCTTACCGCGGGCATACGAGCTGAAAATCTGGCTCGTGACACTACCATGATCTCCCCGGGTCTTGTTTTCACCGATACCCTTCTCTTTTAACCGCGATAAAGATGGCAATATATCGATCGGCGGATATATGCTGCGCCGGTGTAATTCCCGGCTCAATATCACCTGGCCTTCGGTGATATATCCGGTCAGGTCTGGTATTGGGTGAGTTTTATCATCTTCAGGCATAGTCAGGATCGGGAACTGGGTAATAGATCCTTTCTGTCCGATAATCCTGCCTGCCCGCTCGTAAATAGTGGCCAAATCTGTATACATATAGCCAGGATAGCCGCGTCGTCCGGGGATCTCTTTCCTGGCGGCGGAAATTTGGCGTAAAGCTTCACAGTAATTGGTCATATCCGTCAGAATAACCAGGACATGCATGCCCTTTTCAAAAGCCAGGTATTCAGCGCAGGTCAGCGCCATCCGCGGCGTGGCGATCCGTTCAATAGCAGGATCATCAGCCAGGTTCATAAACAAGACTGCCCGTTCAATCGCCCCGGTTTTCTTGAAATCAGTGATAAAATAATCTGCTTCTTCAAAAGTAATTCCCATCGCCCCAAAGACGACGGCAAATTGTTCTTCCTGGCCTAATACTTTAGCTTGCCGGGCGATCTGCGCGGCTAATTCATTGTGCGGTAATCCGGCGGCCGAAAAAATCGGCAGCTTTTGGCCACGTACCAGGGTAGTCATCCCGTCAATAGCGCTGATCCCGGTCTGGATAAATTCATTAGGATAATCGCGGGCGCAGGGATTGATCGACAGGCCGTTAATATCAAGCTTGCTTTCAGGAATAATGTCCGGCCCTTTATCTATCGGGTGGCCTAACCCATTAAAGATCCGGCCCAGCATATCCAGGCTTACGCCCAGCTCCAAACTTTTACCCAGGAAGCGAACACGGCTGTCGGCTAAATTCAATCCCATCGAACCTTCAAATAACTGGATCAGGGCTTTGTCCTGGTTTATTTCCAGCACCCGGCCATGGCGCACTTCCCCATTTTTCAGGATTATTTCAGCTATTTCATCGTATTTGATCCCGGCTGTATGTTCGACCATTAATAATGGTCCGGCGATACTGGTGACTGTCGAATATTCTTTAGCTTTGGACATGCACTTTTTCTCCTTGAGAAGATAGCAGTAAGTTAAAGGTTGTAGAAGTAAGTATAGAAGTAGGTCTTCTACTTCTAAAACTTACACCTAATCACTGTTTAGTATAAAATTATACAGCTTTAAAAACATTTTCTATTTCATTTAATAGTTCATTAAAAATCTTTAAATTATTCTCCGGGATATATTTGGCCTTGGCGATTTTTTCCCTGACTTTATATTTCAATATCTCATCAAGGTTAAGTTTGCGGCTAACAGCGGCTTTAGCCAGATGATGGAAATGCATGATCAATTTCAGCAAAAGATGCTGTTTTTGCAGAGAAGTATAGGTGTCTTCCGGGTCAAAAGCCATCTGGTGCAGGAAATCCTCACGCAGGCTTTTAGCCGTAGCTAAAGTTAACCGATCATTAGGGGATAATGATTCAACTCCAACCAAACGGACAATCTCCTCTAATGAAGCTTCATCCTGCAAAAGCTTGATCGCCTCCCGGCGCAAAGCCAGGAAATCAGGGCTGATCCTTTTCCCTAGATAGTCACTTATATTATCTAAATATAAGGAATAACTGCTAAGCCAGTTAATCGCCGGGAAATGCCGCATATAAGCCAGTTTATCATCCAGGCTCCAAAATACCTTCACTACCCGCAACGTACTTTGGACCACAGGGTCAGACAAATCACCGCCCGGAGGGCTTACTGCGCCTACGACTGATAAACTGCCTTCACGATCCTCGCTGCAGGCACACTTCACTTTGCCGGCGCGTTCATAAAATTCAGCCAGCCTCATGGAAAGGTATGCCGGATATCCTTCTTCACCCGGCATTTCTTCCAAGCGGCCGGACATTTCCCTGAGCGCTTCAGCCCAGCGGCTGGTAGAATCTGCCATTAAGGCTACCGTATAGCCCATATCACGAAAATATTCAGCAATTGTTATGCCAGTGTATACTGATGCTTCCCGGGCAGAAACCGGCATATTACTGGTATTGGCGATCAAGACTGTTCTTTTGATCAGCGGTTCTCCGCTGCGCGGGTCTTTCAACTGCGGAAATTCCATTAATACATCAGTCATTTCATTACCGCGTTCCCCGCAGCCGACATAAACGATGATCTGGGCGTCAGCCCATTTGGCTAATTGGTGCTGGACCACGGTTTTCCCGGATCCGAAGGGCCCCGGGATACAAGCTGTACCGCCTTTGGCCACCGGGAAAAAGGTATCAATGACTCTCTGCCCCGTTACCAGCGGTTCGACCGGAGGTAATTTTTCCTTCACTGGACGCATTTTACGCACCGGCCAGCGTTGGGCCATTTTTATATCCGCGCTTTGGCCATCCTGTTTTAGTTGGCACACCACTTCTTCAACGCTAAAATCACCGGATTTGATCATAGTCACTTCACCGGCTAAACCTGGCGGAACCATTATTTTCTGCTCTACCAGCTCTGTTTCCTGCACTGTCCCGATAATATCACCGGTAACCACTTGGTCACCTTTGCTGACCTTTGCTTTAAAGGTCCATTTCTTTTTCCGGTCCAGCTTGGGAATATCAATGCCGCGAGCGATCCAATTCCCGCTCATTTGTTGGATCACGGTCAAGGGCCGTTGAATACCATCATAGATGCCGCCGATCAAGCCAGGCCCTAATTCTACACTAAGCGGTTCACCGGTACTGATCACTGGTTCTTCAGGCCCAACTCCGGACGTTTCTTCGTAAACCTGGATAAAAGCAGTATTGCCATCAAGACCGATAACTTCCCCGATCAGCTGGGGCAGGCCAACTTTCACGACATCATACATTTTGACCTCAGTTAAATCGCTGGCAATTACCAGCGGGCCGGAAACTTTTACGATCTTACCGCCGTTCATAGGTTCTCCTTTATATTAGTACGCCAGTCAATTCGAAGAGCAGTTGCCAGTAAATACAAAAAGCAGTAAGAACTAATCTTTCAACTGTCTGTTGTTTTGACTGTCTTTCGGACTGACTGCTTCTCGCTTTTACTGTTCTTCGTTTTTACTGCTTCTCATTCTTACTGCCCCTCGTCCTTACTCAACGAGAATATCCGTCCCGACAGCCTTAATAATGACCTGCCGTAAGTCTTCTGCTCCCAGGCTGGCCTTGCCAGCTTTAAAAAACAGGCTTTCGGTATTAGGCAAAAGGACAATATTGGCCCCAGTATTTTTACTCATATAGGGAGCTACTTCTTCGGTAATAAAAATAATTTGGTAGTCTTGCCCGCCAATTATTTTAGCAGTGTCAGGCCAGGTCTCGGGAGCAAAATAATACACGTCCGCACCGCAAACCCGAAATGGGCTAACGACCGCTTTTTCGCCAATAAAGCAAATTTTTCCTGTTTTAGACATATGGATCACTCAAACGACGGGTAATAAGTTCTTTAGGGAGATTATAAAATTTACCACTCAAGATTACTTTAATATTATTCAGTTCTGCCAGCCTGACCAGCAGATAGGCCAATACCGGTTCAGGGCCATCATAGATCAATTTAGTTGCGCGTAGGAACTTTACCAGGTAATTAGTAAAAAACAGATCCAAGAGTTGCCACTCCCCATTCTGTTTAGCCTGTTGCCAGGCAATTGCTAATTCAGACGCATAGGGTTTATACTTTAATAACTGGATAAAATCTTCCGCAGTCAGATCCGCCGACTTTAGGAATAACATGCGGTCAATTTCCCCGCCGCTCAAGAATAAGGCGGCAAGATGTTTTGGCGATGCGGTATTGATCTTAAACCGGAGCCAGGTTTTTATATTATAAAAATCTATGGCCAGCCGGCAGAGTTCATTTAACCAGGGTGATTGGCGTTGTAATAACGCTTCTTGCAGCACCTGTAAGTAATAGGCGTCAATTATAAAATCCACGATTTTTAAATCCGCGGTGGCTGTATATTCTTTTTGTACTAATATCCAGGCCTCTTTGATATAGGCTGGCCAGATTTTGAATTCTGCCGGGGTTTGTTCCCGGGAGCTTAAATTATTTTTAATTTTCTCTTTTATCCCGGTTAAGCGGCTATACCAGAGCAGGAGCTCAGCCAAGGCAGGGTCATAAACCAGTTGTGCTGTATTAGCAAACAGGTATTTTTCTTCCTGGCTAATGAGATCCAGCGCTTCCTGGAGATTTTGTATCCGGTCCGCGGGCACACCATACAGCTTGTGCCTGGCTTCATTGAGAGCATCATTGAAATTGGCAGTATTCGCCATCTGCTCTAAGGCCTGGCTATCCAACAGCTTGGCTTCGAGAGCCCTGATATTAGCCACAGCATATACATATGCTGTACTCATTTATTTCTCCTATAATACTATTCATTCTGTTTATGTAATCGGTGTAATCATGACCTCTTGGGACTTATAAGATGTCTTTAAAAAGTATCTCCGCTGCTTTTAATTCTGTCTCTTCACGCAGCCTGGCCAGGATAGCATCCAGCGCATAGTTCAAGACTACCGGTCCCTGCAATAATAAAAATCCCCGGCTAAGCTGCTTACTCCGCGGCCCCATAGCTAATTCGCCCGGCCGCCCCTTACTTTTCAATTCCTGATTTATTTCCTGGATAAATTTATTCCCTATCCTGTCTGCCTCTTCTGGCGAAAAAATTATTTGTTCTTGGCCTGTTTCCACTGCTCCCATTATTTGATTTTTAATAAACAACACATATTCTTTATCCGGCAGTTTATTGATTTTCTCGGCTACATTTTTATATGTGGCGCTAATTAATTCCTGTTTCGCGGCCAGCATTTTTTTGCGCAATTCCAGCTGGGCGATAGCTTTTTCCCGTTGCGCCAGATTATCCGCTTCCCGCTGGGCTTGCTCTCCCCTGTTTTTGGCCTGGCTAGCCGCATCTGCCCTGGCTTTAGATATGATCACAGCGGCTTGCTGTTTGGCTTGCCCTATGATTTCGTTAGCTTGAGCCAGCGATTCCTGGGTAATTTTCTCAATAATTTTATCCAATGACATTGCTACTCCCGTAAAAATTCAAATTACCAATGATAAATGTCAAATCAATCTTCAAATACCAAATCTCAATTGGTCATTGGTTATTGTTGATTCATTTGGATTTTGAAATTTGTCATTTGTCATTGCCTTATTTCAATCCCGGGGCGATCCCTTTTAATAAAACGATCAAAGCGGTCAGGAAGGCTAAGACGGCATATGTCTCTACCATAACGGCATAGACCACTCCCTTCATAGAGTGTTCCGGATTTTTAGCTACAATACTGACAGCCGAGGCACATACCTTACCTTGATATACTGCTGACCACCATTGCACCAGGCCGCATAAAAAGCCTGTAGCCAGGAAAGCCAGCCCTTGGGCCACGCTAATAATTTTGGGTGTTGCCGCAAAAAGTCCCATATAATATAACATTATGATTCCTATCGCAAACCCATAAAATCCTTGCGTTCCTGGTAAGGCGACCAACACGATCGTGTTACCAAATTTTTCCGGTTCTTCGCTTAATACCCCGCTGGCAGCAGATCCGGCAATAGCCACTCCCGTGGCCGAGCCAATTCCTCCCAAGCCCGCAACCAATACTGCCCCCAAAACAGCTATCATAAAACCTAGTTCCATTGTTATCCTCCTATTATCATACAAATTCTAAATTCTAATATCTAAATCCTAAACTACTTTTTAGTTGCCTCGGTCAGAATCACGTTTTTATAGGTCCAGCTAAAAGGCTTGAATTTTTTCCCGCCGCTGACATAAAATTTATTAAAAAATTCCAAATACTGCAATCTGGAGGTATGGACAAAAGCGCTAAGCAGGCTCATTACTAAATTAAAAGCATGCCCACCTAAGAGAATGAGAATAGCCACTAACAGGCCAATCCCCGGGACCAGCTCTCTAGCGATACCGGCAAGAATATTTATGACCATGGCGATAATCCCACCAACCAGCCCTAAAGCCATTAAGCGGGAATAAGACAGGATATCACCAAAATAACCGGTAAATCCATATAAAGCATAAATTCCTAACCCAATCCTGGCTAAAAACCCCTTAAAGCTGTTTCTGCTCCTATAAAAAATGCCTGCAACTAAAACTACCGTGGCAATCATACCCAGAGGATCAAACAGTTTCAATATCCATACGGCGATACTAATAGCCAGTAACAGGTACAATAACTGATAACTATCTAATTTATCTTGAGTGTTTTTGTCTTTACTACGAGCCTGAAAAAAAACAATCAAGCCAGCAGAAAAAAGTGCGATAAAAGCACTGGAAGTAGCTATTACTGGCCAGCTACCCAAGCTTTGAACTATACCATATATAAGCAAAGATAATATTAACAAGATCCAGGCGCCTTGATCCCAGAGGCCAGCCCAAAAACCGTTCTCTCTTGTATTTTCTCTCATTTTTATGAGCAATCCGGTAAAGATATGGATTATCCCCAATCCCAGAGCAATCCCCAAGAATAGCATTAATTGAGCCAGGGGATCAAATAATTTATATTTACTTGCTACTCCAAACCAGCTACCCATAGCCGCTCCTGCGCCGATAGCGCAGAGGCCTCCGATAAAAAACAGACCTATAAATTTTTGACTACCAGGAGTTAGACGTTTTTTAAACTTCCACCAGATATATACGGTGCTTATGGCCACGATCAGCCCATACCCAGCGTCACCCAGGCAAATACCGAAAAACAGAGCGAAAAAAGGAGCCAAATAGGCGGTGGGGTCTATTCCTGTATATATAGGATAGCCATAGAGCTCGGTAATCACCTCAAACGGCTTGACCAGTTTTTTGTTCTCAATCTCTACAGGCGGGGTGTCCGCGGCGCCTGGCTCAACAGTAATAAGTTCCACTTCCTGAAAATGCTGGCGGAGGGCTTTACGAAAAGCTGCTTCTTGTTTTGCCGGCAGCCATCCTGTTATAACAAAAGCCTTGTCGCTCTCCAGGAACCAGCGCTGGACTATTTTGTTTTCACGGATATTTTGATAATAATCAATCAGGCTGACCAGTTTTGGGAGATTGGGGCTAAGATTATTGATTTCCTGCGAGAGCTGCTTCAGGGCTTTATCGATCCTGCTCAGCTCTTGCGTTAAACGCACATAAAGACGTTTTGGCGTAGCTTTGATCTTCGGGAAACTACTTTGGCTAAAATCATATTTCTTTAATATTTCTAAGGCTTGCTCTTTATATTCATGCAATGTTACTATTAACAGGTACGCTTTCTCCTTATCCAGTGAAATCGTTTCATAGTGTACCGCCGGAACTGTCCCCTGCAACTTTTGGAGGCAGTCTTCCTGCTTTTTTTGTTTCAGGCTGCCAGCCAGATAAGTTACGAGAGGGCTGGCCTGTAAGTCTTGCAAGCGCATAGTCACTGGTAACCAGGGCGTTAGCTGTTGCTTTTGGCTGGCTAGTTGTTGCTTTTTAGCTTCCAGCCGGATTAGGTCTTCTTCGACTTTACGGCATTTGTAAAAACATTCCTGGAAATTGTAATGCTGCGTAATATGGGCCCATTGCTGGTGATCAAGCATGATCTGTCCGGGAATACGTACTTTACTGTGCTTTTGCAGGAATGTAACCATATGTTGTAAGGTGTGCAGGGTTTCATCGATATCCTGGGAAGAGACAGCAGAATAGGTTAATAATTCTTGCTGTATTTGGTCATGATCTATGGGGTGTAGCTGGACCACCCCTTGTTGCTGCAGAAATGCCAACAGTTGTTGCCTAATCTCTTTATGGGCGAATAACTGCATTTTCTTCATTCTGACAATTGACATTACAGGTCCTTCATCACTGCTTCAGCAGCCTGGGTAACTTTTTTACTGGCTTTATTGACCAAGGCAGTGATCTCTTCGTTATATTTTTGCTGTAATAAATTAATATCCTTTTGGCTTTTCTTTTTAGCTTGCGCCAATATTTCTTGGTTGTCTTGCTCTGCCCGCGCCAAAGCTTGGGCCAGGATCTGGGTGGCTTCTGCTTCTGCCTGGGCCAGGATCTGGGCGGCTTCAGTGCGCGCAATTTCTATTTTTTTTGCTTCTTCTTCTTCAATTTTGTGGATTTTCTGGATAGCTTTAAGCATACGCAGGCCTTTCTCTAGCAGAAAATAGTACACTTAAAAAAGTAGGATAGCATAATTTACTCTATAAAGTCAATCAGTTATGAGTTATTCTTCTCTTGACAAACACCTCAAAATTATGTTAAAAGACGTCTTCTACAAAAACTTATTATTAGGGGTTAACCATGATGGAAAAAACACTGGTATTGATCAAGCCGGATGGTTTGCAAAAATCTTTAACCGGCAATATATTAACTAAGCTTTCTGAAGCTAAATTGGAAATAGTCGGAGCTAAAGTGGTCCGTGTTTCGCGGGAATTGGCAGAAAAACACTATCAACACCTAAAAGATAAGCCGTTTTTTGAAGAACTACTTAAATACTTTCAGGGTAAACTGCATGGACAGCACTTTGAACGGGTCATTGCCTTTGTTTATCAAGGAGAAGATGCTATTAACAGGGTACGCAGGATCGCTGGCGCGACTAATCCTGAAGAAGCGGATCCGACTACGATCAGGGGCGCCTATGGCCGTATAACCACCAAGGGCGTATATGAAAACGTTATCCACGCTTCCAGTGACCCTAAAGACGCTGAACGGGAAATTGCGCTCTGGTTCAAGCCAGAAGAAATAGTTGTTACCCTTGAAGAAAGATAGAATAATTTATGCAGCTAGCTAAACGGACAACCTTAATAAGCCCTTCGCCAACCTTAGGCATAACCGCCAAGGTTAACCAGTTACGCGCCCAAGGCATAGATGTAATTGGCTTTGGCGCAGGGGAACCTGATTTTGACACTCCTTCTTATATTAAGGAAGAGGCGATTAAATCTTTACAGGCAGGCTTTACCAAGTATACTGCCACTTCCGGCATACCGGAATTAAAAGCCGCTATAGCGGCCAAGCTTAAACGGGATAATGGCCTGGATTTCCAGCCGTCAGAAATTATCGTTTCCTGCGGAGCCAAGCATTCCCTGTATAACGCGATAATGGTCCTGTGCGAAAAAGGCGATGAGGTCATTTTGGCCTCACCTTACTGGGTCAGCTACCTGGAAATGATCAAGCTCAGCGGCGCCAAACCAGTCATTATTAAAACCAGTGAAAAAAATAATTTTAAGATCTCCCCTGAACAATTATTAGCTAAGATCAGGCCCAAAACAAAGCTCTTGATCCTTAATAGCCCATCCAATCCCACGGGAATGATGTATACAGCGCAGGAACTGGAAATATTCGCTAAAATTGCCGTGGATAAGAATTTTCTGGTAATCTCTGATGAAATTTATGAAAAACTCGTATATTCTGATACTAAACCGGTGAGTATCGCCAGTTTTGGCCCGGCCATTAAAGAACGGACGATCATTATTAACGGAGTTTCTAAAACTTATGCTATGACTGGCTGGCGTATTGGCTACGCCGCAGCGCGGCAGGATATAGTACAGGCCATGGCTAACTTACAGGATCATTCTACTTCTAATCCAGTATCTTTTGTGCAGAAAGCAGCGGTCGTGGCCATTAACGGCACCCAGGATGAAGTAGAAAGAATGCGTTTAGAATTCAAGAAAAGACGAGATTACATGGTAGAACGGGTTAATAATATCAAAAAAATATCCTGTTTAACGCCGGAGGGCGCTTTCTATGTATTTGTTAATATTTCCAAACTTTTAAATAAAACGATTAACGGATTGGTGATTAATGACTCTCTGTCGCTGGCTGAATGCTGGCTAAATGAAGCTAAAGTGGCGGTCATTCCCGGCTCCGGGTTTGGCAATGATAATTATGTCCGGTTATCTTATGCCGCTAGTTTTGAGAAGATCAAGACCGGAATGGACCGAATTGAAGAAGTGATTAATAAATATTATTAAAAGAAAGTAAATACGAAAAGCAGTCAGTACGAGAAACAGTTGCCAGTCAGTACAAAAACAGTGTTCGAATGCCAGTCAAAACAGATACAATGTTCCTATTAACTGCTTTTTGCTTTTACTGGCAACTGCTTTTCGAATTGACTGGCGCACTGTAATTAAAAGGAGAAATCATGGCCAAGAAAAAACAGAATAAAATTTACTTTATCGATGTGACTAACCGTGACGGCGTACAAACTGCCAGGCTAGGACTGGCCAAGCTGCAAAAAACAATGTTAAACCTGATGCTGAATGAAATGGGGATTTTCCAGTCAGAGTTTGGCTTCCCCGTCACCCGGCATGAGACCAACTACCTGAATGCTAATTTAGACCTGGCAGTTAAAGGAGTACTGGCGCCAATACGCTTAAGCGGCTGGATCCGGGCCACTGCTGATGATGTTGAAACCGCTTTTGCCAAAGTGCCAAAACTGAAATACCTGAATATGTCAATTTCAACCAGCGACCAGATGATCGTCAATAAATTCAAGGGAAAATTAGACCATAAAGGCGTTATCAAGGAAATGGTGGCTGGAGTAAAGCTAGCCAGGAAGCTGGGAGCAGAAGCAATAGGCGTGAACGCGGAAGACGCATCAAGGACCAGAATGGAGTACTTGCTGGAATTCGCTACTGCCGCCAAAAATGCCGGTGCTGACCGTATCCGCTATTGCGATACCCTGGGGTATGACGATCCCTTCTCTATTTACGATCGTATTAAGAAATTAGCCCAGGAAGTAAAGATAGACATAGAACTGCACTGCCATAATGACTTGGGCATGGTAGTGGCAACATCTGTGGCTGGGGCTAAAGCAGCAATAGATTCAGGCGTTAACGCTTTTATCAACACTACTGTTAATGGTATGGGTGAGCGGGCAGGGAATGCTGACCTGGTATCTGTCATTCTCGCGTTAAAATATTCCAGCACCTTTGCCGGCAAATACCAGCTTGACGACCGGATTGACCTGTCCAAGGCCTGGAAGATCGCCAAATATATGTCCTATGCCTTTGCTGTACCGATTCCCATTAATCAGCCGGGGGTGGGAGCTAATGCTTTTGCCCATGAATCAGGAATTCATGCTGACGGAGCATTAAAAGACCGCCGTAATTATGAGCTTTATGATTTTGAGGTCCTTGGCCGCGGCGAACCAGAGATCATTGAAACTGGGCGGCAAATCATCGCCGGCGAATACAGCGGGATTAAGGGCTTTCGCAATGTTTATGGCAAGCTGGAAGTGCAATTTAAAGATGAAAAAGAAGCAGCGAAAGTATTGGAGCTTACCAGGTATGCCAATGTGCATACCCAGAAACCTTTAACCAACGACGAATTGATTTTTATCGCCAGGCATCCAGAACAAGCGAAAAAGATAATGACGGTCATACCTTAAAAACAGCTGTAAAGTTCTATAGCTGTATAGCTCTAAAGTAAAAACATAAAGCGCTATCCTTGTGGGATAGCGCTTTTAATTTAGTTTGCCTCTTTACATCTCTAGAGCTTTACAACTTTAGAACTGTTTTAGCGGATGCCTTTCATCACATTTATGATTCTCTCTAAATCATTATCTGAATAGAACCTTACCTCGATCTTTCCTTTCCCTTTACGATATTTAATATTAACATGCGCGCCTAAAGACCGCTGCAGTTCTTCTTCTGCTTCTAAAACATGAACGTTTTTCTGTTTAGTCGTGGTGATTGATATTTTTCTAAGCTTTTTTACTACTTCTTCCGCTTCCCGGACGCTTAATTTCTCACCGGAGATCCGTTGCGCCAATGATTCCTGGTCTTCCAGGCTTTCCAGGCCCATTATCGCCCGGGCATGCCCGGCGGAAAGATTGCCGTTTAATATTTCTGTTTTTACTTCATCTGGTAGCTTAAGCAGCCGGAGCATATTGGCCACGGATGACCGGTCTTTGCCGATCCTTTGGGATAGCTGCTCTTGGCTCAGGTTAAAATTATCCATTAACTGGCGATAAGCTTCTGCTTCTTCTAAAGGATTCAGGTCTTCACGCTGTATATTTTCTACCAATGACAATTCAAACATTTCAGCATCATTGACATCTTTCACGATAGCCGGAACATCAGACAGGCCTGCTTCTTTAGCTGCCCGCCACCGACGCTCTCCAGCAATTAGTTCATAGCCGCCATCCAACCGGCGAACCAGCAACGGATGAACTAAGCCGTTAGTTTTTATTGAGGCGGCTAATTCTTTGATCTTTTCTTCGTTAAAATAGTGCCGGGCTTGATACTTGTTTGGTATAATATTATCCAATTTCACATGGGTAATTGATTCACCCAAAGAAATATCGCCATCATTTAATGTCACACCAGGGATTAAAGCTTCCAGCCCTTTACCTAATGCTTTGTGCATTGTTTTTCCTCCAAGATTAAGGATTACTTACGATGCTTTCCTGTGGTTCTGTCTGTGGTGCCGGTTGCACTTCTTCCTTATGGTTATGATTGATCACTTCTTTGGCCAACTCGGCATAGGCTATGGCTCCTTTAGAGTTCGGGTCATAGAGCACGATCGGTTTGCCATGACTGGGGGCCTCTGAGAGCCTTACCGTCCGCGGGATCACGGTTGTATAGACTTTATTCCTGAGGTGTTTGCGCACTTCTTCAACTACCTGTCCTGATAAGTTAACCCGCGCATCGAACATGGTTAACAGAACTCCTTCTACGCGCAGTTCTGGATTAAGATTTTTCCTGATCAGCTCAATGGTGTTCAATAATTGTCCTAATCCTTCCAGGGCATAATACTCGCATTGCATCGGGATAATAACTGAATCAGCAGCAGTTAGGCTGTTCACAGTGAGCAGCCCTAATGAAGGTGGGCAATCGATAATCACATATTTATAAACACTGGTTAATTTTTCCAAAGCTTTCTGGAGGCGGGTTTCGCGGGCAAAAACATTAACAAGTTCTATTTCTGCCCCGATCAGATGGATATTTGAGGGAACGATGTCTAGCCAATCTACATCTGTAGACATTATTGCATCTTCAATATTTGCTTCTTCCATGAGCACATTATAAATAGTGCTTTGTAATTCGTTTTTACCTATGCCCACACCAGCGGTTGTATTTCCTTGTGGGTCCATATCAATTAGGAGTGTTTCCTGGCCGTGCTGGGCAAGATAAGCAGAAAGGTTTATGGCAGTGGTGGTCTTCCCTACTCCACCTTTTTGATTAGCGACAGCAATAATTTTGCTCATGGATTCATTGTAACAAAAGCTGAATAATAATGCAAGGAAAATCTACGATTTTTGGATGTATTTCATCCATTGTTGCTGGAAATCATCAAGGGTTTTAAACCTATCTCCATATGTTTTTCTAAGCGCCTCTTCTACATCATTATATTCCTTTAAATTCAAGCAAAATTCATTGAATTCTTCTTTCCCCAGCTGTGTGATCATGAACTCTACCATACTAAAAGACTGAGCATACCATAGATTAATTAAATCAGCGTTGCGGGTTTTAAGTACATTTGCTTCAATTAAGTCTTGCATACTGTATTGTCTGCCTTGCTTTAGTAAGGCAAACTTATTGCGCAGGTTATTAATCAATGAACTGCGCACTATCTTGCTTTCTTCATAGGTCGCCAAGCCTTCTGATAGCCAACGCATACTGACTGGCTCATATTGCCGCTCCATAAAGTTATACAACAAGAGGTGAGTGATTTCATGCGGTATCAGCCCGGACAAATTAACTCCTTCATACGAATAAAAACTATTTTTATTATAAATAACCCTGCCTACTGACCACATTGGCTGCCTGATCTTATTGCGATATTCTTCTTTATCTTTAAATATATATATTTTAATTTTTTTAGTTGGTTTTATTTTGTAGCGCAGATCTTCAATAATTTTTTGGTATATTTCCTCTATCCCATCAGCAACTTCAGCGCATACTTCTTTGTTGTGGGCATATATTTTAAAATTCTCGGTTTCTTCAGTACAATACGAATCTTCATTTGCCCCCTGATTAAAGCCAGCTTGATTTGAATCTTCATTATAGAATTCAACCTGTTTTTGTAATTCATACAACATTCTCATTTGATCCATAACTTCGACGTTTTGTGTTTGTAGAACTTTTATACGTGTATGTAAATAAACTATATATCCTACATAGCCAAGTAATATGGCAGCTAGAATAATTAAAGCAGGGATTTGGATGCGTTCTTTCTTTATAACCATTTACGATAACTCCCTTAGATATTTGATAGTTCCACGTGAAACAATTAAATGTTTCACGTGGCACATTACTTTTAATGCTTATTTCTACCTTAAAATGTTTCACGTGGAACATTTTTAGCTATTTTACCACTAAAGTGGCCTTTTCTCCGGGATTCCTGGCCTTCTGGGATACTTAGCCGGAGTTTCCGCAATCTTTCTTATTATCACAAAAGCCCTTTTGGCTCCGGTTGACTCTGATTCTATTATGTCTTGGACCTCTCCCCCCAGTGTAAGTATAGCTTTAGCAGCCATGGCCAATTCCTCATTGTATTTTGGTCCTTTATAAGCAATAAAAATTCCTTGCTCTTTAACAAAAGGGAGTGTTAATTCTACCAGGATCCTGAGCTCGGATAATGCTCTCGCCACTACCACATCATATTTTCCCCTATATTCTACTTGTTGACCAAATTCTTCAGCGCGGCCCCAAGCTATATTAACGCGATCCAACGAGAGCTTATGCACCACTTCTCTTACAAATTCAACTTTTTTATTAGTTGCTTCCATCAAGCTTAAAGATATGGTTGGGTACAGAACCTTTAGAGGAATCCCTGGGAATCCACCCCCGGTCCCTATGTCTAATAGGCTTAATTGCCTTTTTTCTGCAAAGAGACCCTGTAGAATTGGAGGCATAGCTATGGAATCAATAAAATGCTTCCAAATTACATCCTTCGTTTCACTATTGGCCACTATATTAGTGATCCTGTTCTGATCCTGCAAAATCCTTAAGTACAGCAAAAAAGCTTCTTTTTGCTCTTTGGACAAGGATATTCCTATGGAATTTGCTGCCTCCATAAGTATTTTTGCTGCGTTTTCCACCAAAAACCCCTTAAAATGTTTCACGTGGAACATTTTTCATGCTTATTTGAAGATTTGCCCGATAAATCGCTTGATTTTAGCTTTCTTGATCGTTTCCTTAATTGTTTCCAACCTTGCCCAGACTGCTCTTTCACCGCGCTTGAGACAGTGATCTATTCTTTTAAAGTGTGCCCAATGAATATTTCCAACCGCTGGATTTACTACAATATCAGCTTTTAGTAGATTAAGCTCGTTTAACTTGGCCCCTGTAACATAATTAGCTCTGGAAATTACCTCCAGCCCATTATCAAGGTGTTCCAAGTATCTTTTTCTGCTTTTTACATTTACCGCTATCACAATATCTGCCCCGATCTGTTTGCAACCATTAATCGGACATTCGCTTACCGATCCCCCGTCTGCCAGTAAATCGCCATTCCACTCCACTGGAGGCAGAATACCTGGAATGCTCGCACTAGCTAAGACTGCTGTGCGCAGAGATCCTTTAGTAATGACTATTTCTTCCCCCTTGAACAAATTTGTAGCAGTTGCGCAAAAAGGTATTTTGAGATCTTCAATATTTACATCTGGCAATAGCTCTACAATGATGTCTTCAATTCTCTCTTTGGGAATTACGCTTAGCCTGGTCTTAATAATGGTGCTCAAGTATGCTCTTTTAATAAATCCGCTGAATTTGTAGAGTAGGCCTTCCCTGTCTTTTTCTCTATTTAAATCAACCATGAGAGCCCTGAATGCCCCTGTTTCTACACATTTCCTGACTTTTGATAGTAACACCTTAGTATCAGGCTCATATGCGTATAAAGCCCCTATTATGGCTCCCATGCTTGTTCCTGATATAACATCTATGGGGATATGCTCTTCTTCCAATATTTGCAATACGCCTAAATGCGCTAATCCCCTAGCCCCGCCACCACCCAAAGCTATGCCGATTTTCACCTTAGCCATGCCTTTCCTCCTGTTTAGCTACCATTACTTACCGACACAAAATTTTGAAAATATTACTTTTAAAATATCTTCATTGATCACTTCCCCTACTAATTCTCCTAGGTTTGATAAGCATTTTCTTAAATCTACGGCAACAAATTCCAATCCTAATTGTTTGTCCAATGAAGCCAAGGCCCGGGCTAGGCTGTTACTGGCCTTATTTAAACATTCAAATTGCCTTTGATTGGTGATAATGAGTAGCTCAGACTGCCCGATACTATTATGTAGTGCTTTTTGCGCAATAGCTCCTTCAAGCTCTTTTAGGCCCTTGCCGGTTTTGGCACTCATATGCACTATTGGGCCTTTATTGAGACGCTCCAGGTCTTTTCTGCTTATACGCTGCAGTAAATCAACTTTGTTAATCACCATAATTACCGGTTTATTTTTTATCTTTCTCAATATTTCCCTGTTTTTGGTATCAAAACGATTGCTCCCGTCTATGACCCAGAGCAATAAATCTGCTTTTTGTATAGCTTTTGTAGTTTTGTTAAGTCCTATTTTTTCAATAATACCCTGCGAATTTCTCACTCCTGCAGTATCCATCAGCCGGACCGGGATTCCTTGTATATTTATGACCTCTTCGATCACATCTCTAGTCGTGCCAGGGATTGCGGTAACGATTGCCCTTTCCTCTTTTAATAAACGATTTAAGATGCTGGATTTGCCAACATTAGGCCTGCCGATAATGGCTATCGCTACACCGTTCTTTATTACCCTTCCCTGCTCATACGTTGAAACAAGATTATCTATGTTGTTTTTAGAATTACGCATTATTTTTCTTAGCTGCGCAGGGGCAATATGGGTTATTTCTTCCTCAGCATAGTCTATTTCTGCCTCTAATTGTGCGACACAATTAACAATTCGTTTCTGAATGCTTTTTATGGTTTTGGCTAAGGTACCGCCCAGCTGACCCAACCCTATTTTAAGTGCTGTCTCTGTTTTCGCTGCTATTATATCTGCTACTGCCTCTGCCTGGCTCAAATCGATCTTGTTGTTTAAGAAAGCTCTTTTAGTAAATTCTCCCGGTTCGGCCAGGCGAGCTCCTTGACTAATAATATTTTGTAAAATACTTTTAGCGATCAATATCCCGCCGTGGGCAAATATTTCCACCACATTTTCCCCGGTATAAGAATGAGGCGCGCGCATGATAGCGACCAGCACGGTCTCCCCCTGGGCTGCCCCCTCTGCGATAGTCCCGTAGTAAAGATGGTGTGCGGCCATTTTGGCCACAGTTATACCGTGCTGGGAAACAAATAATTTACTTAATATATTAACGGCGCGGCTGCCGCTGATCCTGATCACTGCCAGGCCGCCTTCTCCCGGCGGGGTCGCAATGGCTGTGACCGTATCTGGTATCATTATCGTGTCTTTCATCATAGTATTATACTATACCAAACCATAGCCAAAAGCAATGAAAAACCCCTGCTCACTAGAGCAGGGGCGGGAAGTGGTATATGATTATGAGGGCAATTATGTTTCAACCGGATAAACTACTATTCGCCTGAACGATCCTTCACCCTCGCTTTCAGTTTTAATACCAGTTGTCTCTTGCAAGGCCAGGTGAATTACCCGGCGATCGTGTGCAGACATTGGCTCCAGAGCTATTTTTATTCCTGATTGTTTTACCTTTTCGGCCATGTTTTTTGCCATCTTGGCCAGCGCTTCTTCCCGCCGGATAAGATAACCTTCTGTATCAATTATTATTTTGTATTTGTTTTCCAGGGTTATGCCCTTATAGGTGCCTGCTTTTATCTCTTTATTAATGATCAGGTTGACAATATATTGGAAGGCTTCCAGGGTTTGTCCTTTTTTGCCGATCAGTAATGCGCTATCAAGGCTTTCCACGTCTACCTTTATATTATTGTCTTCAACCGCTATCTTGGTCTCGCCATCAATCTGCATTTTAGCTAAAATAGTATTAATGATTGTTTTGGCCTGGTCGCTAATTTCATTGTTGCCTGCCGTCTCCCTTAAGCTGACCTTTACCAGGGCTGGCGTTGCGCCCATTAAGCCAAATAATCCGGCCTTGCCCTCATTGATGATCTTAATATCTACCTGATCCATGTCCGCCTTTAATTCAGACAAAGCCTTGCTTATGGCTTCTTCTACGGTTTTTCCTTCGACCTCAATTTCCTTCATAACCAACACTCCTTATAATACGGTTCTAAGATAATTACTTAACTTACTATTTCGACCTTTGGCGGCTTCTTATGCATAATCAGATACTGACCGGCCATAGACACTAAACTATTAACAAACCAATATAAAACCAGGCCGCTGGGAAAGCTCCAGAACATCACGGTAAAGATCACCGGCATAAACATCATCATTTTTGCTTGCTGCGGATCTGTAGAAGTCATTTTTTGTTGAATGAACATACCTATTCCCATGAGTAGGGGGAGGATGTTTACATTGACCCCGGACAGGGTAAAAACAGTGTCGGGCAAGGAAAGATCCTTGATCCAGAAAATAAAAGGCGCGTTTCTTAATTCTACAGCATTTTTAATAGTATTAAAAAGGGCAAAAAAGATCGGCAACTGCAAGAGCATGGGGAGGCACCCACCAAAAGGATTAACCTTGTGGGCCTTATATAAATTCATTACCTCTACATTAAGCCGTTGTGGTTCGTTTTTATACTTTTCCTGTAGTTGCTTCATCAGTGGCTGCAGTTTCTGCATTTCCGCCATAGATTTGTAGCTTTTCAAGGTTAAGGGGAGGAGAAATACCTGCATGAGTAAGGTAAGTATAAGAATAGACCAGCCATAATTATGAACTACTTTATTAATAGCCTCTAAGATCACATAGACAAATTTACCCAGATAGCCAAACCCGACCATTTCCTCCAGTTGTGGCCCCAGGTCTTTGAGGGTGTGGTATTCTTTAGGCCCGGCATAAACATTGAGCTGGAATTGGCTGGTTTCACCTGGCGGCAACAAGCTTTCTTTACTCGCTAGGCCAACGGAAACCTTTTTTTCGCTATTTCTTTCACTAATGACGCCAGAGAAGGGGGCCGGTCCAGGAATTAAAGCCACAATAAAATATTGACTGTCCAGCGCTGCCCAGCGTGTTTCTCCGAATTTGAGCCCGGGTTTTATTTTTCTGCTTATTTTACCATCGAGCCAGGTATTCGCTGTGTTTTGTTCGGCTTTGTTTTTTAAAGGATTTAGCCCTGGACCCCACCATAAATTAAAATCAGGCACGGCCAATGGCGTACTGCTGGTATTCTTAAAGAAACCGCTGGCTTTTACCAGGTAGCCTTCACCTGTAAATGAGTAAGTACGTATAACTTCTAATCCTTCCGGTGTTTTTCCGGTGAGTGTAATTGTGGCTTGCTCAGAATCTTGTAAGTTTACTTGCCTTTTGTCGGCATTAAAGAGCATAGCAGATAAGTAAGGAGCCTGTTTTGTATCTATATTTAGCAGGTGTTGCGCCTCTGCAGAGCTGGGGGCTATATCGACCCATGTACCGTTCTTATCCTTGATTTGCCAACCGGCAATGCCTCCGCCCTTGGTGCCGATACTGATCTTAGAAGTGTTAGTCTGGATGGATACGAATTGTTCGGCCTGAATAGCAGGTTCAGCAACTTTTGCCTTTTCAGCCGCAGGGCCTTCTTGTACAGTTACAGCAGGCGTTTTGTCTGTTCCGGCCGTTTCTGCGCTGTTGGGTTGGTTGCTGGCGGTTGGTGGTTTTTGGAATGACTGCCAAAACAAAAAGATGATCATCATTGATAAAAATGTCGCTATTAATACTCTTTTTTCCATGTTTTATCCTTCTAAATACAGTTTTAAGTTAAAAGTTGTAAGTGTTAAGTTGCAGTTAAAATCATTGTGATAAAAACCTAAACTTAAAACTTTACACTTCTCACCTGTCTCTCTTTATTGCTTTACGGTATGGGGTCGTGCCCGCCAGGGTGGAACGGATGACATTTCAATACTCTTTTTAGGCCTAAAAAAAGACCTCGAGCCAGTCCGTACTTTTCCACCGCCTCCAGGCAATATTGGGAACAGGAGGGTGTAAAACGGCATACTCGAGGAAAGTGCTTAGAACCTATTTGATAGGTTTTTATTATGCCAATAACTAGTTTATTTAATATCATTATTTTCTTATATTATAGCAGCTGAGCTTTTTTGCATAATTCCAGGAATCCTGCTTGTATAATCTTCCGGGGCGCTTCCCTGGCCGCTGGTTTGAGAATGACCACTATCTGCACAGGAGCCTTAAAATCATACTGGTGTATCCTGAAGACTTCCCGGGTAAAACGCTTGAGCCTGTTTCTCTGTACGGCATTACCTACTTTACGCGAAGCAATAATGCCCAGGCGACGAGCAGGTTTATCTTGTGGCGCCGCCAACTGTTTAGCAAAAACAATACTGATCAAAGAGTTGCTATATCGTTTGCCTTTGTCAAATACAGCCTTGAAATCCTGCTTTCTTTTTATTTTCTCCCGCCGCCCGAGACCTAATCGTTCACTCATTTTAAACCGCTATTCTTTTACGCCCTTTGGCCTTGCGCGCCTTTAACACCTTACGCCCGCCACGTGTTTTCATCCTTCTTCTAAACCCGTGAGTTTTTTTTCTTTTGCGCTTATTAGGCCTAAATGTAGGTAACATTGTTCCTCCTCGAATTATTATTCATTATATTGAGTTCTGATTATACTATATTTTATCCCGGACTGTCAAGATTAAAATAGTGTATTATTTCCTTAATTTTTTGCTTGACTTCTTTTGGGTTTTTTAGTACAATGCCTTCATCCTAAAAATAGCACAAAGATACTGGGGCGAAAGCATCCTGAAAGTACTGTATTTTTGAATATTTAACCATAGGAAATAATACTTATCCACAATTGTGAATAAATATGTGGATAACATTTTTTATAGAGACTTAATTTATGCTGAAAAATCCTTTAGAATCTTGGGAATTAACCCTCAACCAAATCAAAACCACCCTTGAAGAAGAAACCTTTGACTTGTGGGTAAAGCCTGTTAAATTTGTTGGCTTTGAGACCAATACGCTAACCTTGGAAGTCCCAAACCGGTTTTTCCAACAGTGGTGGATCGAGCATTTATCCCGCCCGGTGATAGATTTCTTTGTAAAACACCATGAAAATGGCGAGGCTCAAATTTCTCTTAACTTTTTATTGTCCCCGGCTTATAAAGAACCAGCCACGCAGATCACCAAGGAAGAAATCGAGCCAATCCCTGTCACTACCCCGGAATCCACCTTTGCTGATGTATTTTTTAATCCTAAATATACATTTGATAGTTTTGTTATTGGCCCAAGTAACCGTTTTGCCCAAGCGGCAGCCCAGGCTGTGGCTAAGGAGCCTGGCAAAGCCTATAATCCTTTCTTTATATATGGCGGGGTGGGATTAGGTAAAACCCATTTATTACATGCTATTGGCCACTATATTAAGGCTACTTATCCGCAATTGCGCTTATTATATGTGACCAGCGAACGTTTTGTTAACGAGTTTATTGATTCGATCCGCTTTTCCAAGCCAGGTGAGTTCCGGAGCAAATACCGCAATGTCGACGTCCTGCTGGTAGATGATGTCCAGTTTTTTGGCGGAAAGGGTAGTTCACAAGAAGGTTTTTTCCATACCTTTAACGCTTTATATGATAATCATAAGCAATTAATTTTTTCCAGCGACCGACCGCCTAAAGAAATCCCGGCGCTAGAGGAACGGCTGACTACCCGTTTTGAATGGGGCTTGGTGACAGACATTCAGCCGCCGGACCTGGAGACCAGGATCGCTATTCTGCGGCGCAAGGCAGAACTGGAAAAAATCAACGCGCCGGAAGAAGTAATGCTGTTTATTGCCAATAAGATTAAAGCCAATATCAGGGAATTGGAAGGGGCCTTGATCCGGGTAGTGGCTTTTTCATCTTTGACCGGCAAACGGGTGACTTTGGAGCTGGCAGAAGAGATCCTCAAAGACCTGCTGCCAACCAAAGAAGTTGAACCAAATATTACCATGCGGCAGATACAAGAAGCAGTGGCTAAGCACTTTCATATAGATTTCAAGGATATGCAAAGTAAAAAAAGGACTGATGCGATCGCTTTCCCGCGCCAGATTGCCATGTACCTCTCCCGGTCATTGACTGAATACTCTTTGCCGGAAATTGGTGCGGCTTTTGGCGGCCGGGACCATACTACCGTGATGTATGCTTGTGAGAAAATAAGCAAAAAAATGAATGTGGACCCGTTTTTTGCCGCTTTAATTAACAAAATCATTATGGAATTAAAGAATAAGCTCTGAGTAACTCTGTTTTATTGTGTATACTTTTTATTTTTAGCGCCTCCTGTTTAATTTGTTTATAAGATGCTTTTTTATACACACGTTATTAGCCTGCTCTTTTCTTGCTGTAGCAACGTATTATTCTATTATACACATATTCTTTGCCTTATTATTGTTATTACTATTGTTTTAAATCTATAAATTACTACTATTATAATATATAAAAGGAGGAAGGGATGAAAATTATTTGTTCCCAGGCTGAATTACTCAAAGGGGTACAAAGTGTCCAATCAATTATTTCCAATCGGGTAAGTTTGCCGGTATTAGCTAATATTCTACTAGAAACGCAAAAAGATAAACTTAAACTGGCGGCTACGGACTTGGAAGTAGGTATTAAGACAGAAATAGCCACAGAAATACTTAAAGAAGGCTCGATCACGCTGCCCGCGAAGATGCTTTTTGATATTGTCCGTGAATTACCTAATCAAGATATACAATTAGAGGTAACTCCGGAATATAAGGTTATTCTCACCTGCGGCAAGATCGTTTTTAAGATCATGGGATTACCAAAAGATGAATTCCCGATCATTCCTGATTTTAAGGAAGAAAATGCTTTTGATATTCCTATGGGTACTTTAAAAAACATGATCCAAAAAACAATATTTGCTATATCGAACGATGAAACCAGGTATGTTTTAACCGGAGTATTATTGCAAACATCAAATAATAACCTGGAGATGGTAGCCACTGATGGCCGGAGGTTAGCCTATATTAATGGCGGGAAACTGAACAAGGGAACCAAAAACAAACTGGATGTGATCGTTCCTTCTAAGGCTTTGCGGGAAATTAACCGTTTGATCGGAGACGATGATGAGAAGAAGATCATAAAGATCGAACTTACCGAAAACCAAATATCGTATAAGGTTGGCGCGACCACCCTGGTTTCGCGTTTGATCGAAGGGAAATTTCCCAACTATAAACAGGTAATCCCCAAGGAACATTCTTTGGACCTGGTCCTGGATACGGCAAAATTCTTAAGCGCTATCAAAAGAATGTCTTTGGTGGCGGCGGAGAAAGCTGAATCCATTAAATTAGAGCTGGCTGACAACAAAGCGGTCATTTCCGGCATGGCGCAGGGGCTGGGAGAAGCGCAGGAAGAAATAGAGATAGAGTATAAAGGCAATAAATTTGAAGTAGCCTATAATCCCAAATATTTAATCGAAGTCTTAAAAAATATTTCTACTCCCAATATTATTCTGGAGCTAAGTAATCCGATGAGCCCGGGCGTGATCAAGCCACAAAGCGATGAAGAATACTTGTATGTAATTATGCCTATGCGGCTGTAGGGCGATGTATCTAAAAACATTGGTATTACAGGATATTAGAAATTATCCTGAGCTAAAGATAGAGTTTCAGCCCGGCCTTAATATAATTCTCGGGGCCAATGCCGCCGGCAAAAGTAATATACTGGAAGCTATTTTTTTCCTGCATTTGGGCCGGTCTTTGCGGGTTTTTGATGAACAGGAAATGATCCGCTGGGGACAACCGGAAGGATATATTACCGCGGAAATAACTAATGCTGTTGGCACACAGCATATCGGCATCAGGCTGGCCAAGGACCAGGAGAAGAAAATACAGGTTAATAAGAAAAATATTTCTTCTCCCGGAGGGCTGAGGATCATCGCCCCCGCTGTGATGCTGTCCAGCAAAGACGGGGAATTGATCAGTGGTGAACCAGTGTTAAGAAGAGGATTCCTTAATCAGCTGCTGGTACAAATAGAGGCAGAATACAGCTATCGCCTGCTGAAGCTAAAAAGGATCATCCTGTCCCGGAACGAGATCCTGAAGCAAATCAGGGATGAGAGGCAGAAACCAGACAACCTGGATATTTGGAATCAGCAATTACAGGAAGAAGCTGATTATATTACCGGTAAGCGGCGGGCAGTCATTGCCGTACTGCAAAAAACAGCAAATCAGGTATGGCAGGCCTTAAGCCACGAGCCACACAAGAAAATCTCCCTGGAGTATAAAACAAATTGCCCTGAGGAAAAAAATAATTGGCCCAAGGTATGGTTAATGATCCAGCCGGAAGAAATTAAACAAGCCCGGACCCTGATCGGGCCGCAGCGTGATGACTTGGAAGTGATCATCGACAAAGGCGATGGGGCCAAGCATTTGCGTCTTTTCGGATCGCAGGGAGAGCAAACGCTAACCGCATATATTTTGCGGTTAAGCCAGGCCGCGGTTATTGAAGAGGAGCAAAAACAACACCCGCTTATTCTCGGGGATGATATTTTTGCCGAAATAGACGCCCAGACACAAGGGCAAATGGTCCAGTATTTAAGGAGTCAGGAGCAGGTTTTTTTAGCGGCTACAGACCAGGAGCGGATCAAGAATATTGCTGATCCCAAAATAATGTACCAAGTGCATAATAACGCCTGCTCCAGGATAGAATGAATAAAAGAAGCCTGAAAAACTTTAAAACATTGCCAGACGCCATCAAAGATATTTTTTTTATGAATGGGTTGGAAGAGCGCCAGATATTGGCTGCCTACTGGGAAAAAAAATTCAGCCAGGTGGCCAAACATGCCCGGCTGGATAAACTGGTCAATGGCCGGCTGGAGATTAAAGTCGATTCTTCACCCTGGCTGCAGCAAGTCAGCTTGCTTAAGCCGGAAATTAAAACAGAATTCAATAAAAAAGTAAAAAAAATCCTGATCAAGGAAATTATTGTTAAGGCAGGGGCCTGATTTTATTAGAGACATTCGCTAGTATTCGCGTAATTCGGTTTTTCTAAGGAGGCGGTATTCGTGGCAGCGGCAAAGCAAAAAACAGCAAATACTAAAGAAACATATGATGCCAGTTCGATAAAAGTATTGGAAGGATTAGACCCGGTACGCAAGCGCCCGGCTATGTATATCGGCTCAACCGGGGCTCTGGGCCTGCATCACCTGGTAGAAGAGGTGGTGGATAACAGCATCGATGAAGTACTGGCTGGATATTGCAAAAACATAGATGTTGTGATCCATAATGACGGGAAGATCACCATCGAAGATGACGGACGCGGTATACCGGTAGACAAACATCCGCAATTCAAGGATAAAAGCGCCCTGGAAATAGTGCTGACTAAATTACACGCCGGCGGTAAATTTGATAACAAGTCTTACCAGGTTTCCGGAGGACTGCATGGCGTAGGAGTTTCTTGTGTCAATGCCTTGTCCTCGCAGATGACCGTAGAGGTATACCGGGAAGGAAAAGCATATCGGCAGACATACGAACGCGGTGTGCCGACCAGCACCCTCAAGACCCTGGGCGGGACCGATGATCAAGGCACGAAAATCACCTTTCTGCCGGATGATACTATTTTTGAAGAAACCATTTTTAGTTATGATGTATTGGCAAATCGCCTGCGCGAGCTGGCCTTCCTGAATGCCGGGACCAGGATCAACCTGACTGATGAACGCACTGATAAGCAGCATACTTTCTGCTATGAGGGCGGGATCATTTCATTCGTTAAATACCTGAATGCTAATAAAAATCCTCTGCATCAGGAGCCGATCTATTTTACTAAGGAAAAAGAGATAGAAATTAATCCGGAAACACATGAAGCCGGCAAAGTGATTTTGGAGATAGCATTACAATATAATGATAGTTATTCGGAAAATATTTTTTCATTTGTAAACAATATTAACACTATTGAAGGCGGCACCCATCTGGTCGGCTTTAAATCTGCGCTGACCAGGGTAATAAATGACTATATCAAGAAAAATGAAAGCCTGAAAGATAAAAATATCACCCTGTCCGGAGAAGATGTTCGCGAAGGCCTGACCGCCGTGATCAGCGTGAAGCTGTCTAATCCGCAATTTGAAGGACAGACGAAAACAAAACTGGGCAATTCAGATATCAAAGGGGTTGTGGAAACCATCGTTGGCGAAAAGCTGGCTTCGTATTTAGAGGAAAACCCATCGATCGCTTCCAAGGTCATTGAAAAAACAGTTACTGCCGCATTGGCCAGGGAAGCGGCCCGTAAAGCCCGGGAGCTGACCAGGAGAAAAGGCGCCTTGGATGCAGCCAGCCTGCCTGGCAAACTGGCTGATTGTTCAGAACGGGATCCCAGCAAATGCGAGCTTTATATAGTAGAGGGCGATTCTGCGGGCGGGTCGGCAAAACAAGGCCGGGACCGGTCGTTTCAAGCCATCCTGCCGCTCAAAGGCAAGATCCTGAATGTAGAAAAAGCCCGGCTGCATAAGATCCTGGGCAATGATGAGATCAGGACTATGATCACAGCTTTGGGTACCGGGATCGGCCAGGAAGAATTTAAGCTGGAAAACCTGCGCTACCATAAGATCATTATCATGACCGATGCTGATGTTGACGGCGCGCATATCCGTACTTTGCTGCTCACCTTCTTGTACCGCCAGATGCCGCTATTAGTGGAAAAAGGGAACGTCTATATTGCCCAGCCGCCTTTATATAAGGTAAAGAAGGGCAAAAAAGAAATGTATCTGGACACAGAAGAACAGTTATATAATTTTATATTGGAACAAGGATTGACCGGCGTAAAACTTTTTAAAATGAAAGGGGCCAAAGAAACCCTGGAGTATAAAGAAGACCAAGTCCGGCAAATTTGTAAAAACCTGAAAGAGATAGATACCCTGGTACGCAAGCTGCAGCGCAAAGGTATCGACTGGAACGAATTTATGACCATGCGCAAGAAAGACAAGATGCCGCTCTATAAGATCAAGACCGAGAAAGAAGAAAGATTCATTTATTCTGAGAAAGAATTTAAAAGTTTTAAAAACAGCTATCTGAAAGAAAAAAAGGATATTAATCCGGAACTGGCCATTGAAATGACCCCGGAAGAACTGGGGCTGGAAGTTAAAGATCTGTGGGAGATCCCCAAACTGCATGATCTCGTGACTGGTTTGGAGAAAACAGAAGTGGACCTGAGCAGCTATCAGGCAGACCCGGAAACAGATAAAAAACAAATATTGTTCCGCTTGAAACAAGACACAGACATATATGATATCTATGATTTTGAGGAAATGATCAATGTGATCAACAAGATCGGTACCCAGGGAACCACCGTACAGCGCTATAAAGGCTTGGGTGAAATGAATCCGGAACAGCTCTGGGAAACCACGATGAATCCGGAAAACCGCCGGCTGATCAAGATCACCTTAGAAGATATAGTAGAAGCAGACATGATCTTCACTACGCTCATGGGAGACAAGGTTGAACCCAGGAAAGCTTTTATTGAAAGTCATGCCTTAGAAGTGAGAAACCTGGATATATAAGGACAATTACCATATATTAGGAGTGTTGAATGGCTGATGTGATCAAAGAAAACATAGTACCCCGCAATATTGAAGAGGAAATGAAGGGCTCTTATATAGACTATGCGATGAGCGTAATAGTTGGCCGTGCTTTACCGGATGTGCGCGACGGATTAAAGCCGGTGCATCGCCGTATTTTGTATGCCATGAAGGAATTAGGTTTAGTACATAATAAGGCGTACCGCAAAAGCGCTACCGTGGTCGGTGATGTGCTTGGTAAATATCATCCACATGGAGACATGTCTGTATATGACAGCATTGTGCGCATGGTGCAGGAGTTTTCTTTGCGGCACCCCTTAATTGACGGGCAAGGCAATTTTGGATCTATTGATGGCGACCCAGCCGCTGCCTATCGTTATACAGAAATCAGAATGGCCGCCCTGGCTGAGGAATTACTGCGCGATATTGACAAAAACACGGTTGATTTTACGCCGACCTTTGATAATTACCGGGAAGAACCCCTGGTCTTGCCGGCAGCTTTCCCCAATCTCCTGGTGAACGGCTCCAGCGGCATAGCCGTTGGCATGGCTACCAATATACCGCCGCATAATCTCGGGGAAGTGATCGATGGCCTGGTCTATTTAATAGACACTCCTGAGGCAGACATAAAAGACCTCATGAAATTTATTAAAGGACCGGATTTCCCCACGGCTGCCACTATTCGCGGCAAAGGCGGTATCCGGGATGCCTATATGACTGGCCGCGGTTCGATCATGCTGCAGTCAGTAGTGGAAACAGAGGCTATCGGCAGCGGCAAGGAAGCGATCATCATCCGCGAACTGCCTTACCAGGTGAATAAAGCCAGTCTCCTGGAAAGCATTGCCGAGCTGGTTAAAGAGAAACGAATTGAAGGAATTACAGACCTGCGCGACGAATCTGACCGCGACGGGATTCGGGTGGTAATCGAGCTTAAACGCGATACTAATACCGAATTAGTAATCAACCAGCTCATGAAACACACACAGATGCAAACATCTTTTGGTATTATTATGCTGGCCTTGGTCAACAACCGTCCGCGGGTACTCAACTTAAGAGAAATGCTGTCCCTCTACCTGAAACACCGCCAGGAAGTCACGGTCCGGCGGACCAAATTCGACTTGGCCAAAGCCGAAGCCAGGGCTCATATCCTGGAAGGATTAAAGATCGCGGTTGATAATATTAACAAGGTTGTTAAAACCATTAAGGAATCAAAAGATGTAGATACAGCACGCTTAAACCTGATGGAAAATTTTGGCCTCTCCAAAATCCAGGCCCAGGCTATTTTAGATATGAGGTTACAGCAGCTAACCGGGCTGGAACTGGAAAAGCTGGAGCGGGAATACATAGAACTACTCAAAACGATCGAGCGCCTAAAAGCGATCCTGGCTGACCCGAAGAAAGTATTGGCCCTGATCAAGGAAGAATTACTGCAGATCAAAGAAAAATATGATGACAAACGCCGCACCAAGATCATCAGCCAGGAAGCCGAAGACCTGTCCATGGAAGATCTGATAGAAGAGGAATCCGTAGTTGTGACTATCTCCAACGCGGGCTATGTTAAAAGGATTCCTGCCTCCACCTATCATTCCCAGAACCGCGGCGGCAAAGGCGTAACCGGGGTCACCACTCGGGAAGATGACTTTATTGAAGATGTTTTTGTCACATCAACTCATGACTATATGCTGCTCTTCAGTAATATAGGACGGGTATATTGGATCAAGGTATATGAAATCCCTGAAGGCGGCAGAGTGGCGAAAGGGAAAGCCATTGTCAATCTGGTGAAATTATACAAGCCGGATGAGATGGTCACCGCCGCCATCACCATCCATGATTTTAATAAAGAGAACCAGCATCTTATTATGATTACCAAAAGAGGCGTAGTTAAAAAGACACCTTTAAATGAATACAGCAATCCGCGGGCCGGCGGGATTATTGCCATTAACCTGGAAGATAATGATGAACTAATGGGCGTCAAAATGACCGACGGTTCACAGGAGATAATTATTGGCACCAGGAACGGATTAGCCATCCATTTCGAAGAAAAAGGAGTACGCCCAATAGGCCGGGTAGGAAAAGGAGTCCGCGGCATTGAATTACGGCCGGAAGACCAGGTAATCGGCATGGAAGTAGTTAAGAAAGAAGAGATCATCCTGGTGGCCACTGAAAACGGTTACGGTAAGAAAACTAAGGTCAAGGAATACAGGACCCAGAGCCGCGGTGGCAAGGGAGTCATCAATATTAAGGCAAACCAGCGTAACGGGCAGGTGATTGCTATTAAACGCGTGACTGATAATGACGATATCATGCTGATCACCCAAAAGGGTGTGGTCAACCGCCAGCCAGTTAAATCTATTGGCACTATGGGCCGGAACACCCAAGGCGTACGCCTGATCAGGCTGCAAGAAGGCGATAAGCTCGTGTCTATTGCCCGGCTCATCCATGAAGACGAAGCGGCCGCAGACAGCCAGGATAACCAGGATGATAAAAAAGTTTGAACCATTTGATCCATACAAGGAAAGCGCTTCTGTCGGGCTGAAAGTAAACGCGGACGAATTACAGCAGATCTTTGCTTATGCTGCGCAAGGCCTGCTGAAAATGATATTCAAGGTTGAAGATATTCGCGATTGCGAGAAAATTAAGATCAGCGTGCAAGGTGCTACCAAAGAAGAGTTGCTGGTTAATTTCCTGAACGAGATATTAAAGCAAATAAATGAGCAGGAAAAAGCCATTGCCTTGGCGGAAATCACCTTGTTTGATCCTCTGCACCTTAAAGCAATATTGTCCGGAGAAAATTATAACCGGAACAAGCATGTTAAAAAAGGTATTATCAAACGGGTATCATTCCAGAATGTAGAAATAAAAAAAATGGCGCCAGATGTAAATGAGCCATTAATATGGCATACTGAGTTAATATTTATCACTTGATAGAAAAGGGTAAAAGTTATGCTGGATATTAAAAAGATCAGGGAAAATTCGGAAGCCATACAAAAAGAACTGTCTAAGCGCGGGCCTAAATATAGCTTACAGGGGCTACTGGAAAAAGATAAAAAAAGAAAAACACTCTTGCTGCAGGCCGAAGACCTGAAAGCCAGGCGCAACAAGGCTAGCGAGGAAATCGCCGGGTTGAAAAAATCAAAACAAGACGCCAGCGGATTGATCCAGGAAATGCAGTCTGTCTCGGCTGAGATCAAAGCATTAGACCCGGAAATTAGCTCTTTGGCAGAAGAAATCAACCAGGAACTGCTCAATATCCCAAATCTGCCAGATAGCAGCGTGCCGGCCGGGAAAGATGAAAAAGACAATAAAGTAATCCGTGAATGGGGCGTAAAGCCAAGCTTTGATTTCGCGCCCAGGGATCATACTGATGTCGGGGAAACGCTGGATATCCTGGATTTTAAAATTGCTGCTAAACTGAGCGGGGCCAGGTTTGCTATTCTGAAAAATAACGGAGCAATGCTAGAGCGGGCGATTATCTCTTTCTTCCTGGATACTCATATCCTAAAACATGGTTACCATGAAGTATGGGTGCCCTTTTTAGTGAATCCGCAGAGCATGCAGGGTACCGGGCAGCTGCCTAAATTTGAGTCTGAATTGTTTAAATGCCGGGATGATGAATTATATCTTATCCCGACAGCTGAAGTGCCGGTAACCAATATGCATCGCGATGAAATCATAGATGCGGCTCTCTTGCCCAGGAAATATGTTTGTTATACTGCCTGTTTTCGGCGGGAAGCCGGGTCTTACGGGAAAGATACCAGGGGATTGATCCGCAACCATCAATTTAATAAAGTTGAATTAGTTAAATTCGTGAAACCAGAGCAATCCTTCCAGGAGCTTGAGGCCCTGACCCAGGACGCAGAAGAGGTCTTGCAGTTGCTAAATATTCCTTACCGGGTGGTCGCCTTGTGTTCCGGGGATTTAGGCTTTTCCAGCGCCAAGACCTATGACCTGGAAGTATGGATGCCTGGAGAGGGCCATTATAGGGAAATTTCTTCCTGCAGCAATTTTACTGATTATCAAGCCAGGCGAATGAATATAAAATACCGTGATGACCATAAAACTCTGCAGTTTGTCCATACGTTGAATGGTTCAGGGGTAGCGATCGGCAGGGCTTTTGCCGCCATCCTGGAAAATTATCAGCAAAAAGACGGCAGTGTACTAATACCTGAAGTATTGCATAAATATACCAACGGAATAAAAATAATAAGTAAAGCATAATACGAATATCAACAAGGACATCAGATTATCAGGCGACCAGGATGAAGGATATCAGAACATCAGGATAGCAGGAAGTTCCTGATAACCTAAACAAGGAGACTACCCCATGCCTATAGCCAAAGTCAAAGATTGGGAATTGAATGTCAAAGCCAACGCTGAATTTGTAAAGAAAGGTATCGATACCCAGCATCTTAAAGTCAGTAGTACCAGCGGCCTGGTGCATGTTTCCGGCAAAATAGTATTTACCGGCACCAAGGTGGATGCCAGCGTGGACGCCGAAGTGATCGGGGCTTTGAAAAATGTTGACCGCATGATCCGGATCATTAATGGGGTAAAAGACGTGAAGTATGCTCTTAGTAACTGGCAAAAAATTGGCGGCAACTGGAACCGCAAAACCAAAGAAGCACAATAGAAATCATGGAGGCGTCGCATAGCGGTTGAGTGCACCGGTCTTGCCTGTACTCCCTGTATGAAGTCGTAGACTTCAAGGGGGTAAAAACCGGCCGGGTTTCAAGTATAGATGAACGAAAATTAGATATTACACAGTGGAGTTGGAGGCGTCGCATAGCGGTTGAGTGCACCGGTCTTGAAAACCGGAGTCCGGGTAACTGGACCGAAGGTTCGAATCCTTCCGCCTCCGCCAGTGATACCAATTCGAACCCTTGTGACTGTCATCCAATAACGCAAGGGTTTGAATTTTTGTATGTACCATATAATAAGGCTTAAATCCCGCCTCCTCAGCATTAATAATACAATTAGGATCTGCTTCTTTACTGGATATCGGCTCAAGCTGAACAGGGCCAAGGAGCTCTTTAAGGGCTAAACAAGAAGAAACAGTACTCCCGCTCAAGGTCTCGTGCAATTGCTCTAACCTATGGCGTATCCATTCCTCAGCCGGCGGCTTAAAAGCATTCCCTTGCTGGAATTCCAAGGAAGATATCTCCTGCGTTAAACTCCCGCCTCTTTTTTCTGCCTCACTCAGCGCTTCTGATACTGCTTTGGAGAAGTTACCCGTTTTAATATAATTAAGATAATTCTGTATTTCTAACAATAACTTGTCAGATTGAGCCTTCTTTTTCTTAATAAGCTCAGGGACCTCGTTAAGCCCTTTAGCAGCGACTTTTTCCACATTCTTATATATATAGGCCACATTTTCTGCGGTCAGTATCTTTTCCTTTAAATCTGCTATAATAGCCTGCTCAATGCGTATTCGCGGTACTAGTAGGGTATTATTACAGGTCTTCCTTTTAGCATTATAGCAACCATAGTACCCGCTGCCTTTACCGCTAATAAGCACAATAGCGCCCCCGCAGGCTTGACATTTCATGATACCCGATAATAAGTGCGAAGGGGTAGCGTGAACATAGCTTTTTTGGATCACTCCTTTATTAGGAGAGTTCTTTCTCACCGGCCAAGCTCCCTGGAGAATGCCCCATCTTGCCTGGGCTTTCTCCCAAGTTTCTTTATCAATTATAGCCAAATGCTCATTAAATCTGGATATTTGCTCTTCTTTTGACCTGTCTACCTTCTTTGCCTTCCCGGTCATAGGATCCCTGACATTTTTCCATTTTCTCCATACCCAAAGGCCGGTATACTTCTCATTCTTCAATATTCGGCTTAGGCTTGATATATTCCAGCCCCCAGGATAGCCTCTCTTAGTAGGGGTTTTATCACTATTTAGGCCATTTACTATGGCATATAGGCTTTTTCCTTCAATAAACTCCTTATATACCCTTTTAACTACATCTGCCTGCTCAATGTTGATTTTATGGACTCTTCCTTCATACTTAGGCTGGCCTCTTTTATCTAGCTTTAAGTCACCTACTGGCTCAGTGTAGTATCCGTACACCTTTTCGCCAGTGCTAAATCCCCTTATTTTCTGACCTTCCAGCCCCCGCATGGTCTTTTTCTTAAGATCATCAAGATAAAGCTCATTCATAAGGCCCCGTATGTGAATGCCTAACTTAGAATTGTCATCATCAGCAATGATCCCATCAGATACAGATATAAGCTTGATCTGGTGGTAGTTAAAATTAAGGACTAAGGTCAGCATTTGGTGATTACTTCTTGATAACCTTGACAGGTCATCTACAGCTACCGCCTCAAACTCCATATTTTCTGCGGCTTTTTCCAAGGCCTGAAGCCCCGGACGGTTTACAATAGAGCCGGAAATAGCCGCATCAGTGTATATATGCTTCTCCTCAAAGCTCATCCCATTGGCCAGGATATAGTTCTTACATACCCTTATTTGATCATCAATACTCTTTTCGCTTTGGTTCTCCGATGAATACCTCGCATAAATGGCTACTCGCATTTCACACCCCCTGGATTATTTGTAAATACCTCTGGATTCTTCTTTGCTATCTGGATATATTCCTCTGCAATAATAGAAACAACAACATCCAGCAGTTTTTGAACAGAAGGATTATCCTTCCAGTCTAAACTAACCTGATGTTCTTCTAGCTTTATATTTTCTTCAAGAACCAAATTGCTCATAAATTCCTTGCATTTATTGCAAAATAGGCATATATTATTGCCTTGAAGGTATATTAGGAAAAGCCTATATCCCTTAGATGACTATATTATACCTTTCAGGGTATATTGTTGTCAAGGATTATTTTCAATCTGATTGAAAAAAGAGGACTTATGGATGCCAAAAAACTAGGTAAAAAAATTAAATTGGCTCGTGTAGAGCTTGATTTAACCCAAACTCAGCTCGCTCAAAAGATCAAGGCTAAACAGAAAAGTATCTCCCGCTATGAAACAGGCATATCAGTGCCATCCATAGAGACCTTAGTTAAAATTGCCAAGGTTCTCAAAAAATCCGCTGGTTATTTTTTGGAAGAGTAGAGTGGAAATGATTAAAAAATAAGGGGTTGTAATGTTTGAGCAAACACTTAAGAATATTGATAATATCCTATTTAAAGACGCTGGGTGCAGCAGCGAACTTGATTATGTGGAGCAGACCTCGTGGATTCTCTTCCTGAAATATCTAGCTGACCTTGAAAAGGACAAAAAGACAGCGGCAAAATTGTCTGGGAAGGCCCATGTGGGTATTATTAGCCCTGAATATCGTTGGGAAGTTTGGGCGGCTCCAAAGGACAGAGACGGCAAGCTTGATCATCAAAAGGCGCTTTCTGGGGATGATTTAAAAGAGTTTGTTGACCATAAGTTGTTTCCTTATCTAAAGAAGTTCAAGGCAAGTGCTGAAAGTGCTAATACCATAGAATATAAGATTGGCGAGATCTTTAATGAGCTTAAAAATAAAATCCAGAGTGGTTACAACCTACGTGAAGTTATTAACTTAGTTGATCAACTACGTTTTCGCTCTCATACCGAAAAGCATGAAATGTCCCATCTATATGAAGCAAAGATTAAAAACATGGGTAATGCAGGCAGAAATGGTGGGGAATACTATACGCCCAGGCCGCTTATAAAGACCATAGTGAAAGTAGTGGCTCCTAAAATTGGAGATAAAATATATGATGGCGCTGTAGGTTCGGCCGGGTTCCTTTGTGAATCTTTTGAATATCTTAAACATCGTAAAAGCCTTACAACTAAAGATGTCGAAACACTGCAAAAGAGATCGTTCTATGGAAAAGAGAAGAAGTCCCTAGCTTATATTATTGGTATAATGAATATGATTTTACACGGGATCGAAGCTCCCAATATTATACATACCAATACCTTAGCAGAAAATCTTGCTGATATTCAGGAAAAAGATCGCTATGATATCGTTCTCGCAAATCCGCCTTTTGGAGGGAAGGAACGCCCTGAGGTACAACAGAATTTCCCTATAAAGACTGGGGAGACAGCATTTTTATTCCTTCAGCATTTCATCAAAATTCTGAAGGCTGGCGGCCGGGCTGGCGTGGTTATTAAGAATACGTTCCTTTCAAATACAGACAATGCGTCAGTTAGTTTGCGCAAGCTTCTACTGGAAAGCTGTAATTTGCATACGGTATTGGATCTGCCCGGAGGTACATTCACTGGTGCGGGGGTTAAGACCGTTGTGCTTTTCTTTGAAAAAGGAGCGCAGACACGCAAGGTCTGGTTTTATCAGCTCAATCTTGATCGCAATCTCGGGAAGACTAATTCACTTAATGAAAATGATCTTGAGGATTTTGTAGAATTGCAGAAAACCAAAGCAGATTCAGAAAATTCTTGGGCATTGAATGTCGCCGATGTTAATAAAGAAACATTTGAATTATCAGTGAAAAACCCACACAAGGGGCCTGGGCCGATTCTGCGTGATCCGAAAGAGATTCTGGATTCAATGAAGAAACTTGACGAAGAAAATGCTGAGATATTGAAGACTATTCGAGGATTGGTATGAAGAATGAGTGGCAGACAAAAAAGCTTGGTAACCTTTGTGAAATTGAACTGGGGAAAACTCCGGCGCGAGCAAATAAGACCTTCTGGGATGAAAAGCGGGAAACGAATAATGTTTGGCTTTCTATTGCAGATCTTCTAAATGCTGATGACAACATTGTTGTTGATAGCAAAGAATATCTTTCGGATAAAGGTGCGGCAATTTCCAAGATCGTTAGCAAGGGAACGCTTTTGGTGAGCTTTAAACTTACGCTTGGACGATTGGCGTTCGCAGGTAGCGATCTTTTTACAAACGAAGCGATTGCCGCGCTAACAATTTTAAATGAGCGAGAGCTCTCGAAGGAATTTCTTTTTTACTTCCTGCATTTCTTTGATTGGCGCAAGGCCGCCGAAAATGATGTAAAGCTTAAGGGAATGACCTTGAACAAGGCAAAGTTAAAGGAAATGGATGTTCACTTTCCCCCGTTCCGCGAGCAGAAACAGATAGTTAATGTTTTGGATGAGGTTTTTGAAAAAACAACCAAAGCGAAAGAGAACGCCGAAAAGAATCTGCAAAACGCTAGAGAGCTTTTTGAGTCATATCTGCAAAGCATTTTCGCCAATTCGGGTGATGATTGGGAAGAAATTAAATTGGGTGATATTGGGAAAGTGTCAATGTGCAAGAGGATTTTTAAAGACCAGACAGCCAACACAGGAGATATTCCATTTTATAAAATTGGAACTTTTGGAAAAGAACCTAACGCATATATTTCTAAAGAAATATATGAGGATTTTCGAAAGAAATTCTCTTTCCCCAAAAAAGGAGATATTCTCATCTCTGCGGCAGGGACAATAGGAAGACGCGTAAAGTATGATGGTGGACATGCATATTTCCAAGATTCCAACATTGTTTGGATTGACAATGACGAAAAGCAAGTATTGAACGATTATTTATACCATTTCTATGGGGCATGCAATTGGAATTCAACTAAAGGAGCAACAATATCTCGACTTTATAATGATAATCTCAAACAAATAATAATTGTTTTTCCAAAATCACTTGCAAAACAACGCGCCATTATTGCTAAGCTTGATGCTCTTTCTGCTGAAACCAAAAAACTCGAAGCGATTTATCATCAAAAATTAACTGATTTGGATGAATTGAAAAAATCCTTTTTGCATAAATCCTTTAACAGTGAACTTGCAGGAGCGTGCTCATGAATGAAGCCGAAACAAGAGCAGAATATATTGATCCTAAGCTAAAAGCCAGTGGCTGGGGTGTCATTGAAGGTACAAAAGTCCTTAGGGAATACAAAATCACCCATGGCAAAATACAAGTAGGCGGTGGTCGTGCGAAGCCATTAGTGGCTGACTATGTATTGGTATATAATGGGCGAAAACTTGCCGTTATAGAAGCAAAAAGTGATGAGCAAGAGGTTGGTGAGGGAGTAGCACAAGCTAAGAATTACGCTGAAATCTTGCATCTTGAGACTACTTATGCCAGTAATGGTAAGGAAATCTATCAAATTTGCATGAAATCAGGCAAAGAAGAGTTAGTTTCTGGTTTCCCAACCCCAGAGGAGCTATGGGACAGGACCTTTACTACTCAAAACCAGTGGCGGGATAAGTTCGGCCAGGTGCCCTTTGAAGATCTAGGAGGCACTAAGGTTGCTCACTACTATCAGGAGATAGCCATCAACAATGCAATGACTGCCATTGCTGAGGATAAGTCACGCATACTACTTACTCTAGCCACGGGTACAGGCAAAACGCATATTGCTTTTCAGATTGCCTGGAAATTATACCAAACCCGTTGGAATCTTCTGCGTGATGGCAGTCGTAGGCCACGCATCTTATTTCTTGCTGACAGAAATATTCTGGCAGACCAGGCGTTTAACGCGTTTTCAGCGTTCCCTGAAGATGCGCTGGTAAGAATAAACCCAAATGAAATTAGACGCAGGGGAGCAGTACCTACTAATGGAAGTATATTCTTCACTATCTTTCAAACATTCATGAGTGGACCGAATAATACTCCATATTTCGGCGAATATCCCAAGGATTACTTCGATTTTATTATAATTGACGAATGTCACCGTGGTGGTGCAAATGATGAGAGCAATTGGCGCGGAATTTTAGAATACTTTTCTCCTGCTGTCCAGCTTGGTCTAACTGCAACTCCTAGGCGAACTGACAATGTAGATACTTATAGATACTTTGGTGACCCTGTATATGTATATTCACTTAAGGAAGGTATTAATGATGGCTTCCTAACCCCATTTAGAGTAAGACGTATTAAAACCACATTAGATGACTACATTTACGTCTCAGATGACATGATTATTGAAGGTGAAGTAGAAGAGGGCAGAATATATACTGAACCTGATTTCAACAAAATTATAGAGATAAAAGAGCGCGAGGCCAAGAGAGTAAGAGTATTTATGTCAGAAATTGATCAAAAAGATAAAGCTATTGTCTTCTGCGCTACCCAGACTCATGCAATGGTGGTAAGAGATTTAGTTAATCAATCTAAAGAAAGTAACGAACCAAACTATTGTGTTCGTGTTACAGCCAATGATGGTGCGCTTGGTGAGCAGTATTTACGTGAATTCCAGGATAATGAGAAGACTATTCCGACAATATTGACGACTTCTCAAAAGCTTTCTACTGGCGTTGACGCTCGAAACATTCGCAATATAATTCTCATGCGCCCGATCAACTCTATGATTGAGTTTAAGCAAATTATTGGCCGTGGAACAAGGTTATTTGATGGGAAAGAGTATTTCACAATCTATGACTTTGTAGATTCATATCATCATTTTTTGGATCCAGAATGGGATGGTGAACCTATAGAGCCTGAGCCTAAGCAGCCTCGGCCACCAAAACCTCCAACTCCACCCGGGCCACCAGAGCCACCAGAACCACATAAAAAGAAGATTAAGATAAAATTGGGTGATGGTAAAGAGCGCGAGATTCAGCACATGATTTCAACCCTATTTATGACAGCGGATGGGAAACCGATTTCAGCAGAAGAGTTCATAAATAGCTTATTTGGCACATTGCCTGCATTCTTTAAGAGCGAGGAAGAATTACGCAAAATCTGGTCTAACCCAATAACGCGCAAAACTCTCCTTGAAAAGCTTGTTAATGCTGGGTATGGGAAAGATGAGTTGGCTACCCTACAGAAGCTGATAAATGCTGAAAATAGTGACTTGTTTGATGTACTTGAGTATATTTCCTTTGCCATAAAGCCTATTACACGAGATGTCCGGGTAGCAAATGCGCAGGCGAGGATATTTAAAGGATTGGATAATAAGCAAAAGGAGTTTCTGGAATTTGTGCTTTCTAAATACATAGAAACCGGAGTTGAAGAGCTTGATCAGGATAAATTGCCGGACCTTTTGACATTGAAATATCAAACGATTGCCGATGCGGAAGATATTTTAGGTGGAGTTGATAAAATTCGTACTAACTTTATCGATTTTCAGAAGTATTTGTATGAACAACAATATTAAATAAATAGTAAAAAAAGCATAGAGAGAGGATAATGAAAAGTGTATTTAAAGATCGATGTTCTTTCACTGCAACTCGACATAAATAAAGTACCGGATAGGTTTATATGCTTACTTTTGGACAATCAATATTAATCGCAATTATATCTAGCGGTTTAGCTGCGGTGATTATAGGTGGTTTTTTAACCTATTTTGTTAATAGAAAATTAGACCGGAATCAGAGAATAATGGAAGTAAGAAGAGAAATTTATTCAAATGTGCATGAAGAGCTGGCTGGCTTTTTTGACAATGCAACAAATGACGCTCGCCAAAAAGCTTCTATAGCTTTATTAGTTCTATACAGACAAATTCAATTATGGGCATCAAAGGAAGTAGTTGGGCAATTCAATATATTTTGGGATGTATTTGATAAGAAAAATAAAAGAACGCAGGAAGAAATCCATAGGGAATACACAAATTTAATAATAGCAATGCGAAAAGATTTGGTAGGCGAAGACATTGATAAAAAAGAGATTCGAAGATATGGGAAACTCAATTAGAAACGTCTTAGATCAGAAGAGCCTATTAATAAGTCAGCGATGCGCCCGCCAATCTTTTTGGAGAGCCGAATGTTTATACACGACATCAGCTGCCGAGCTCGCCTTAGCTATTAATATAATTAATTTTATTATAGTCTATCAACTGGGAGGAAACTAATATGGTGTCAGCAGATAATTTAAAACCTCTGGTATTATCTAAGAAGAGTAGAATTGTTTTATCTATTGCTGTTGTTTTGCTTATTGTTGCGGAATTTATGAGGACTCCTATTAATGCTACACTAGGATATTATTTAACAGGCCTTATTGTCAAATTATTATCCTATTCTATTATTTCTCTCGTGGTTTCTGCTTTCATTGCATTAATAATAGGTAAGTTTAAAACTCACACAATAATCATATTTAGATGGTTAATGCTATTAGCTACTTCTTTTGATTTTATAGTTGCGGTATTCATAATTCCAGGATTAAGAAACTATATTCTATTATTATTAAGATAATTAAATTAAGAACATAATGTGGTCAGGCACTGAAAGTTAAAAAAATTGTCTGCTTCGAGCAGTAATCAGGGCCTCCGCGTATGCTAAAGGGGTAAGTAACCAGGACTGTTTTTAGAGTTGGTCGAAAGCATTAACTGGTTAACTTTACTATAGGGTTGATTTATGGTTGAGAATAATACTAGTTATAATTCAAATATTAATAATGTAAAAAAGATAAGGCATATTTGTATTGATCATTCCAAGGATTTGCTTAATTCAGCAATAGTTCTAAAAGAAAAGGGATACCACAATATAGCCTTTCATCTGGCTTTGCTTTCATTAGAGGAGATAGGGAAAGCAATAATGCTTGTTATTGGTTATACGAATTTTAAGGGAGAAGATAATTTTATATATCAAGCCAATGAAGATCATAAGAAAAAACTATTTTGGGCTCTTTGGTCACCTACAATGGAAAAAGATAAAATAACAAGGAAGCAAATTGAATCATATAAAGATTTGGCTTATAATCTCCATCAAAAAAGACTTTCAGGGCTATATGTTTATGTAAATATTGAAAACATTGAGCATCCAAATAAGACAGTTTGCGAAAAGGAACTTGAAACTCTTATTAGAATAACTGAATCTAGAATTGGTATGGAAGAACATTCTGAAATAAAGGAATTTGAAACACAACAAATAAAGGATATGGAGTGGTTTCAAGAAGCATCTGATAAAACAGAAAATAAAAACCTTATATTTGGCAATAAGTCATTAGATAAACTACATGAAATTGGGGATATTAAAGCTTGGATTAGATGGTTGAAGGAGCAATTTGAAATAGCAGAAAAAGAAAGTAAAGAGCTTACAGCTAAAGAAATGAAAAGGATCGAGCCAGTAGGGGAAGAAAGAAAACATTCGAAATGGGAAGTAAAATATCGATTACTTACTTTATCACATTCTATAAGGCAGAATGTTTTGAACAAATGGAATTCAAACTCTAAATATATAAAATTAAACTTAGGAAAAGAAGATAAAAGAAAACGGGAAATAATTGTGGATTTAATGTTGCCCAAAAGTGTTTCAGCCAATGCTCTGTGGTGGACTGGTTGGGGATATGCAAGAAGGGTTGCCGTTGCTTTAAATATTGGGACACAAGGTTATTTTTGGTGGCAGATACCAAAAGATATATCAAGATTTTATGATAAAATAAAGGATCTTGATAGCAATTGTGAAGTTGTTGTTGAGAGAATCCCAAAACTAAGTTTAGATTGGGGCAATTTAATTTTAACTGAAAGGAATCTTTGGGATATGGGGTTAGCTTTAAGTTTTATGCCACATCCAGGAGAAAAGAGCAAGAATGAACCTTTTGATCATTATATTGCAGGTATTTCAATGCTTGCAAAAAATGACATCCATGTACAATGTGAACCAGATGTTTTTCAGCATTTTTTTAATGCATTACGCTCAGCGATGATTATATATGGAGACTATAAAAAAGATAATGAATTTAGAGTAAAAGCAGCCGAAGTATTTGAAAATATAGCTCCAGGATTAGAATTTTATAAAGACTATATAAATATAGCTGAAAGCTACGAAGAAACAGGTAAATGGAATCAAGTATTAACTTTAACTGAGGCTGTCGGCATGAAATTGTTATGCGATATTTACTTATTAGCGAAATTTAGAAAGCTGGCCACAGAAAGAGTCAATAAAAACAAAGGACCGATTCAGGTTTAATTCAAGAATCAGTGCTCGCAATACTAATTAAATAAATGAGTATTATGTCTTTGGGATTCCATAAAAATAATAAGTGAGAATGAAATGGACAAAAAACTATTACTTAGTAAATTAGAAGACTTATTCAATATTAAAGAAGTAAAACAAGGATTCCCATCTCAACGAGAGGCTATAAGTTGGGCAAATAAAGTAGCCCCATTGCTCCAATTTAACCAACAATATTATATCAATTTTATGCAAAATGCTCACAAGCTCAATCTTAATCTTAGCAGTGCTACTATCATCCCTGCGTTTAATATTATGCTTAGCCAAATTGAGATGGCTATAGAAGAGTTAAAGCTGAAGATTGAAATGGAAGAAACTATTCCGGATCAAATGTATTTCCCGGAAGGGAGCCAATTGGATATACAAAAAAGTCTTGCTAGAGTAGTAAGACAAGCGCAAACCTCGCTTTGGATATTTGACGCGTATATAGATGAGAAAATAATTGAAGAATTATCGGAAGTTCCTGCTGTAGAGATTAAAGTTCTGACTAGTGCGATAAAAGGTTTATTTAACCAAAGAGTAGAGGCATTTAAAATGCAATTTTCCGAAAAATCAATTAAGATCAGGAAATCAGACAAATCACACGACAGGTTTTATATATTAGATCAAGAACAAATATGGACCATGGGAGCTTCTTATAATAAGGCGGGAAATAAAGCCACGTTGTTAAGTAAGATTGGTATTAACGGTGAAGGGGAAAGAATAATTAATGACTTTAAAATATGGTGGAATGACGCTAAAGAAATATGATCATGACGGGAGAAAGTGGATCAGACGCTGAATCGTGATTACCACACTGGGGTAGGTGGTAAATTATTAATAAAGCAATTAGCAAGTTAATAAATGAAGCATTTTGTTAGCAGTTAAAACATTATCCTTATATGTCTATGACCAAAGAAGTGAGGGAAAATGATGACGTTTAGATTCCATGAAATTGTTGCTCTAGGAGAATCCATAGAACTTGAGTTTAAATCTGCGCAGGGGCGGGATGGTAACGGCGAAGTGCCGTCTAATTTTTGGGAAACATATAGCGCCATGGCAAATACTAATGGCGGGGAGGTATATCTCGGTATTGAGGAAAAAACACCGGATAATTTTATTGTGTTAGGGATAAAAGATCCTGGAAAAGTTCAGAAATCATTATGGGATACGCTTCACGGTAAAAACAAAGTAAACCGAAATATCCTCAGCGATTCCAATATACAAGTTGTTTTAGTCGATGGTAAACAGGTAATCCAGATCACTATTCCTCGGGCCCGACGGCAGGATCGTCCGGTATATCTTGGCACAAATCCTTTTGGGAACACCTATTTGCGGAGGCACGAAGGAGATTACAAGGCAGATGATGAAACAATTAGGCGCATGATCGCGGAAAGTGTGGAAGACTCTCGTGATGATAGGGTTCTGGATAACTTCGGGATCGATGATTTAGATAAAGAAACAATCGCCGCATATCGTAACCGCTTTTCAGCAGTCAAGCCGGAAAGCCCCTGGCTTGAATTGTCTGCTGAAGAATTTCTTAATAAAATCGGAGCGCTTGGGAAAGATAGAACAACTGGGAAGACTGGTGTGCGCTTGGCAGGGCTGCTGATGTTCGGAAGATTTGATACGATAAAAGAAGTGTTTCCTCATTATATGGTTGATTATCAAGAACGGCCTGAACCAAAGATTGAAGCGCGATGGATTGATCGGGTAGTGCCTGATGGAACATGGTCTGGGAACTTGTATGACTTTTTTCAAAAGGCGTATCGAAAACTAACTACAGATTTGAAAATACCTTTCCAATTAAAGGAAGGGGTACGATCTGATGATACCCCGATACACGAGGCTATACGTGAGGCCTTGACAAATACATTGATTCATGCCGACTATACGGGCAGAGTCTCGATTTTAGTTGTGAAGCGGCCGGATATGTTTGGGTTCAGGAATCCAGGCCTTATGCGCATCTCCATTGAACAGGCTATCCAGGGTGGTATTAGTGATTGCAGAAATCGCCGTATTCAGGACATGTTTAGATATATTGGGCTTGGCGATCATGCCGGATCCGGAATTCCCAAAATTTACATGAATTGGAAAGAACAGCATTGGCGTTTGCCATTACTTCGTGAAGATCCCACATACGCGCAAACCTTGCTTGAACTAAGAATGATAAGTCTTCTCCCCGAAGAGAGCTTAAAGATGCTAGATGATCTTTTCGGTGAACGATTCAGAAAATTACCTGAACTTGAAAGGATTATACTTATTACTTCTGCGACAGAAGATATGGTGAATCATGATCGCATAAAGGAAATCGCTTCAAACCATCCTAAGGATATTTCCGCCGCCCTTGCGCATCTTGTTCATGAAAAAATGCTGATAAAGCAAGGTGAAACTCGGGCTAGTTTTTATCGGCTGCCAGGGAAAAAGCTGACCGTAATATCTTCGCTTTTTGAAGATTCCCTAGCGCCTAACTCCCCAGATTTGGCGCCTAGCTCCCCAGATTTGACTGGTAGCTCCCCAGATTTAAAAAGTAAATTGACACATATTCTATCTGCCCTGGGATTTAGTGAAATGCCTGGTAAAATCAATGCTACCACCATGCGCGATATAATTTTACAAATGTGTGATGGTAACACTCTTACATTAAAGGATCTGAGTCTGATTTTAGAACGTGATCCTAAGGCTTTGCAAGATCAATATTTAACCCCGATGATAGCAGAAGGCATTATTGAATTGAAATATCCAAATAACAAAAATCATCCAGACCAAGCATATCGAAAAAAACAATAAAAGCTAGGAAGTATCATATCAAGGCTAAGTAGTATAGAAAACACAGGAACGATAGTGTCCTAAAAATAATTATTTGTTACTTGAAACATTCAAAGCAAGTAAAGAAGTAGTTCCTTATTTTGTAAGGGTTTTATAGGGTTTTACTTGCTTTTCGAGTTTTATGAGTTTAAAAGAAGTTAGCCATTAGCCAATGGTGCTTTCTTTAACAGAGATTTCAAAGATACTGTTCCTTAGTCTTATTCCGTATATCCGTGATTTTGGGATCCAGCGTTTTCTGCCACAGTATACCAATATAGCTTTATTGGTTTCATGTAAGATTCGGATTTTGACCCATACAGGCTTTTCTTTTGGATAAAAGAATAACGGGGTCAGGCACTGAAAGTTGAAAGTTTTTGAGAATCCAGATGAAAATACTCTTCAAATAAATTAGCGAATAAAGGGGAAGGCTCAGTTTAATTATAAATTAGTAATGTGTCCTAGGAACATACTGACCTCTCTACTTAATATTCTTCTAAAGGGGATTGAATATGCTAATAAGATTGCTCAAAGTATTTGCTGTAATATTTATGCTAGGACTTATGATAGGTTGTAATTCAGCGAAAATAGAGGAGCTCAAAACTGAAAATGATACATTAAAGAAACAAATTGCAGAACAGCAACAAGAGATTACCAACCTTAAGGAAACCGCCGATTATCATTACCAGCAAGGAGTAACTGCCTTAGGAGCAAATGATTATGAAAAAGCCGAAGGAGAATTCGAAACGGTGATTAATAAGTATCCCCTGAGTCCGTTATGCGTATCTGCAAAACAGAGTTTAGTGAAAACTAGAGCTGAATTAGAGAAGACAAAAAAGATTAGTATGGGGAAACAGGATGTTGAAGCATCAATCAATTCGCATGATTTTGATAAAGCAACCCAAAAGTTAAATGAGATAAGAAGCTTAATTAGTTCGGCTGAATATAAAGATATTAAATCTAGAATATATGAAGAAGCAAACAAACCAATTGAAACAACAATTAATAGAATCGTATCGGAATTTGGTTCAAGGAACCTCAATCTTGATGGAAAGCGATTAAAAATTAGGTGTTCTTTTGGGTATATTGATAGAAAAGAAAAATCTATAATAGCTTATAACGATGCTCCGGGCTTTGGTTCAAGTTTAAAAGTATATTATGAAGGAAGCAATAAAGAAAGTTATTTCACGGAAAATGAACCAGATCGCCATGCTAGGTATACAGTAATAGGTAGGGCATGTTCCATTTCCGATGCCTACGGTGCATTTATAAACGCGGAGAGTATAAACTAGAATAAGAATGACAAGAGGGACATAGACTATGAAAATAGTAGTATATAAAAATGTTCCAATTTCATTTTATACTAGTGGTAGCCAAGCCTGGAAGAGTAAAGAAGATAAGAAATATAGCCTACAAAAGCAACGGGTAATAATGAAAGCAGCTTTTAATGATTTTATACCAAAGGTAAATAGGAAATATCATGTTCGAATACGTTATTATTTAGAACAAAAACGTCTGGGATCAGATCTGGACAACTTGCTAAAAGAGTTTAATGATATTGTTTTTGGGAAAAGTAAAGACCGGTATATATTCTCTATGAGTGCTATAAAAAAAGCTTGCCCATATGGCCATATAAAATGTTGGATTTACGAAATTTGTTGAATATATTAGCCAAAAGAAAAACTCATCCCAGGACTTATAAAAGCGTTGAAAGAAGGGGGATTAAGATGACCTTTACGCGAATATTCTACTTAACACTATTATGCATGATGATTAGTAGCAGGCTTTTAGGAGCCGTTGGATATAAGGATTATTCACTTGGAGCTAGCAGCACAGAAATTACTTCTATCCTTGATAAAAGCGGTATTAAATATGAAGAATTGAAAGATCAAGAATATGGAGAATTCGGGCTAAAGGATGGGGAATTTGTGAATGCTGAATGGGGCAGCTCTTATTATGAATATTTTTACAGTCAAGACAGTAAATATAGTGAAACGAAAAAGATTCGTTTTACTGCAAAAATTACACATGATATTATTTCATTTGAAGATGACAATGGTAGTATTATTCTGCATTTTGATCTTAATGGAAAGCTTATGATTATCAATGTATCGGATTTAAAATTAGAATGGGATGATATTGCGAAGATTCTAGTAAATAAATATGGGCCAGCTACTAGTACTTGGAAAAGCCGGTTGACCGAAGGGATTAATTATCAGTTTCCCAAATCCAATTGCGAGATATCTCTTAGTCAGTATGTTGATGGTTCTGGGAGAAGTATTGATTATATAAATAAGACTCTTTTACATAATCATAACAAGAAGCAGTATAATGAGCAGAAAACCGTTTATGACAAGGAAAATAAAGAGAAAGAAGATAAGCTTAAAAAGATCAAAAGTTTTTGATCAAGTAATTGGGGACAGTCATTGCTAAACTGCTGATAGATTAATAGAAAATAGTGGAGAATAAGTGAACACCCTGTCCCCGGAAAACCAGACTATCATTGGGCATTAGCCAATGGTACTTTCTTTAACATAGATCTCAAAGATACTGTTTCTTAGCCTTATGCCGTATATCTGTGATTTTGGGATCCAGAGGTTTCTGCCGCAATAGATTAATATAGCTTTATTAGTTTCATGTAAGATGCGGATTTTGATCCATACGGGCTTTTCTTTTGGATATAGCAGGCTGTAGATAATATATGGCCAAGACATAATTTAGCTCCTTTTGGCTTTGCAAGCCTTGATAATGGTATTTTTACTAACCTTGAGGGTTTTGGCTATTTTGTTATAGGACATCCCTAATAGAAAGAGTTCTCTTGCTTTTTGGGAGAGTTTTTGATATAAATATATACTTTGGACAGGTTGGACCCTGATTGTGGCGGTTATTTCACCGGCGGTTCGAATTGGTTGCAACCGCGTCCGCAGTAAAAGCAGTTGATTGTTGATCGTCCAGCCGATAAAATCGGCTTTGTAGTTGATTGAAAAATCCTTGCTTGCTTGTAAAAACGTGTATAAGTATAGAGAAGCAAGGGGGTGACCCGCCACTAAAACGTTGGCGGGCAGGCGGTGAGGTAATAATTAGTCTGGCAAAAAAGTGTTTTTTTGCCGGTACAACAAGAGGAAGGGGTTCAGCGAGCCCGTTCTGTGTGGCGAGCGACGATGAAACGGGGAAACCACTGGTTTCCCCTTGTGGAGGAACGAAGGATCCTCGAAGTGACGACGGGCCCTTAGCTCAGTTGGTTNNTGGGTTCGAATCCCAGCCTCTCCGTTTTAAAAGCGATTACACCGATTATTAGAAGCGATTACAAAGATTAGAATCTAGGGATTCGAAGCCAACCCCGAACGCCATTGGTCTGAGAGAGGGGTGGCCGGCGACGAAGGAGGCTGCTGAAATAGCGGCCGGGTGAGGAGGAATCCCTGCCTGACGGCAGGCAGGCCAGCCTCTCCGTATTTTTCCCAAGATGGGATTTCCGCCTAAAAGACTGGCGGATAAACTCCGCCAACTAACAACGAGCAGAGATTAAACTAAACCAAGAGGTTAATATGCCGCTACATTATACTAGGGTAATGTTTATCAGGCACAAGCAGAAAGAGATCTTGAGCATAAATTTTTCTGAAGTTACCTATGATGAATTTTTGGTTGAAATTAAAAAAGCCCGGGATATTATTTCCCAACAGCCGCCCCAGTCTATAAGAATCCTGACTAATCTTAAACAATTACGAGTTAATAAGGAGATGATCAAAACATTTAAAGAATATATAGAGCTTAATAAACCATTTGTCCTGGCCTGTGCTTTATTCGGAGTATCTGAGCAAACCAAGGTTTTATTCCAAACAGTAATAGCGCTAGCGCACCGGGATATCCAGATATTTGATACTGAAGAACAGGCTAAAGACTGGTTAGCCGAACAAAAAGAAGCCCCTCCTCAACCATAGATATACCTTGTTAACGGAAGCCGTGGTTATACTAAGCCCGGAAGGGGTTGACACGAGGCTGTAATAAATAAACATTGTAGCCGGAAGCTGTGGCCACCAGGTAGAATAGGAGGGGGTTACAGTGAAGGGCGACGAGCTAAACCTTATTTGCTTGTAAGAGCTAACCAAGGCGGAATTAAGCAAAGGGGTGACAGCGCGGGCT
>DJVG01000011.1 GCA_002441095.1 Elusimicrobia bacterium UBA6262 | reverse complement strand
TCAGGGCAATACTTGCGGATATCGCCATGGTGGAATCTTCGCGCGGGTATGACCATTACCTATTGATTTATGACCAGATACGGAAAGCGTTCCAGGCCATCTGCCGGAAGGAAAGCATTCTTTTCCTGCCCGAATTGAATGGCCAAGCAGTTAAAATATTCAGTGAAGAGGATTTCTCGATACCAGAGCTGTATTACCGCCTGGCTGCCAGGTACCGGTATATTCTGATAGATGAATTCCAGGATACGAGCTTGTTACAATGGTCCAACCTATCGCCTTTGGCCGAAGAAGCATTGGCTGGTGGCGGCGGACTGTTCCTGGTGGGTGATGCTAAGCAGGCGATCTACCGGTTCCGGGGTGGGGAAGCAGGACTTTTCACTGCTGTACCAGAAAATCTCTCCCAGTTCGGGCTAACAACGGAAAAGCTGGCCAGGAATTTCCGTAGCGGCAAGGAGATAGTTTCTTTCGTTAATGCAATTTTCCAGTCTGAGAACCTGCAGGCATTGGTGAATGGTTTCCTGGATAAGAAGGATCATGCCCTGGTTGAAGATCAGGAGTGCGGGAAGTATTTGTCTCTCTATCATGACTTGGCACAGAGTGCGGTGAAAGAGAAGGACGGGTATGTTAACGTAACGGTGATAGGTGACCCGCCAAAAGCTGACCCTCCAACCCGCCACAACTTTGCAGATGTTGGCGGGCAGTTAGGAGGGCAAAGCGCATTTAGGCGGGCAAGCGAGGATATCGAAGATATCCTACGCTTGGCTGTTTTAGATAGGGTTAACGAGTTGTTGGCAAGATTTAGTCCTGGGCAAATAGCTATCCTCGCCAGGACGAATAAACAGGCGGAACTGGTCACTGGCTGGTTGTTGGAAGCTAAACTGCCTGTGGAATCTGAAAAGACCTTGAATATACTGGAGCATAATTCAGTCCGGGAAGTAGTATCCCTGCTGGAATTCCTGGCTGCGCCGCTGGATAACCTGGCTTTTGCCACTTTTATCAGCGGTGAATCATTTACCCGTGTTTCCGGGATACCTGCGGCAGAGATCACTTCTTTCCTGTTCCAATTAGGTTTGCGTGTCCGCAAGGGTGACAAGATATATTATTACCGCGAATTCCAGAAAACATACAAGCAAGTCTGGGACAAGCTGATAGAGGATATATTCCGTAAGGCAGGGTTCCTGCCGCTGTATGAATTGATCGTGAGCATCGTGAGCAGGTTCGAATTGCTAAAAGGTGGCCCGCCACTGGAACGTCGGCGGGCTGCTTCGCCAAGAAACAGCGAATCAGAGCAAGGTTTTTTAGTGCGGTTCCTGGAACTGGTCAAGGAGCAGGAAGAAGAAGCCCTGGACATCCCCGGATTCCTGGAATACCTGCAAGACGCGCGTGAAGAGGATCTGTTTGTTAAAACAAGAGAATCACATTCTATCCGGGTGCTGACCGTACATAAAGCCAAGGGTTTGGAATTTCCGGCAGTCATCGTGCCTTTTACTGGCATAGATCCGAAAGTGGATAGTTTCCATATAGAAGAAGAGGACGGAATGTTGTCTCCGCTAAATATCGCGGAGAAATACTGGCGCTTAAACCGCAACCTGGCGGAAATACGCCGGACCGAATACCTGAAGAGTATTTTGGATGAGATCAATACCCTGTATGTTTCTTTCACCAGGCCAAAGGAAGAATTGCATATATTCGTGGAAAAAGAATCACCCATAGTTTCATTACTGCCGGGACTGCCTTATGAAAAGGGGAAGATGCGGACAGCTAAGGAAGAGATCAAGGCAATTCCGCCGATAGTACTGTCCGGCAGTTTGTTTGAGGATTGGACAGTACGGCTCAATGAAGAGCAGAAGCAGCCAGAAGACCAGGAACGGAAGAAGAGACAGAAAGAAGGAGAGATACTGCATTACCTGCTGGCTGGGATAGGTGATGCGCGGAAGCAGAATGTCAAAGCGATACTAAGTGACAGGAGAAAATCTCTGCCCCTGGTATTTTTCGCTGATGCGGAGCTTGATAGCCTGGAGAAGAAAGCCTTAGCTGCAGTCAATAGTCCTGAAATGAAGCAGTTCTTCGCGGCGGACGCTGAAGTCCTGACCGAGGTCAGTATCACTGCCGAGGGTGGCGTGGGCCGGAGAATTGACCGCCTGCTGATATTCCCGCAAGAAGTGTGGGTTATTGATTACAAGTCAGCTACGCTTGCAAAGGAAAAGGCCTATGAGCAGTTAGCAGGATATTGCCGCGCGGTTGAAGCGATATATGGCAAGAAGAGCCGGGGATTTTTGATATATTTAGATAAATTAGAATGGGAGGAGCACAATGTCTAACATTGAATTCCTCACATTCCGTGAAGATCCGATCAAAGCGACAGCCCAATATCTGCTGGAGCTGAAAGAAAAAGGCATACCCCTGGAAAAAGTGGCCTTGGTCTTTGGCGGACGCAGGCCAGGAATGTTTCTGAACCGGGAATTGTTCCGTATGCACGGGAAGCCATTGCTATCGCCGGTATTCTTTACTATGGATGAATTTGCCTCATATATTGCCTGCCGCCAGGAGCCCTGTTCACAGATAGGCGACTTGGACGCGGAATATTTCATTTACCAACTCTGCCGGGATAAATATCCAGGCCTATTGCGGGAAGACAAGTCTTTCGCCTCGTTCCTGCCCTGGGCCAGGGAGATAAGGGTATTCATAGAACAACTGGACCTACAGGATATACCGGAAGAGAAATTAAAAGCCGTAGAAGCCAGCGCGGCTATAGGTTATGCTGTACCTGAAGCGGTGAATAAACTGCTGGAGAATATTAGCAAGGTCAGGAATGATTTTGAGAAGTATTGTTTCAAGGAAAGGAAACTGACCCGTGGCCTGATGTACCGGGAGGCAGCCAGGAAGGTTAAAGAGATGGTCCCCCCAGATTCCGAAGTGGAATCTAAACGGGGGGACTTCAAATACTTCGTATTTTCAGGATTTTTCTATTTCCATGAGACTGAGCTGGCGATAGTGAAGACGATATTGGATTCAGGCAAGGCCAAGATGCTATTCCAGGGTGATCCTGAGGAATGGACGGTACTGAAGAATAACCTGGAAGAATTATCAGGTAAGGCAATCGTTGGCCGTTCGCCGTTGGCCGTTGGTCGAGAGAAAGATTCAATTAGTGAGTCAACCATTCAACTTTATTGCGGGCAGGATAGTCATGCTGAGGCGGCGCTGGTCAGGCAAGTGCTGGAGAAAGTGGAAGACCCTGAGAATACTTTGCTGGTGGTGCCGGATCCGGCCAAACTGCCAGTGCTATTGTCTGCTGTATCGCCATTACCAGCTGATTTCAATATTTCTCTCGGGTATCCTCTGCAGAGAACTATCGTCTTCCCTTTGTTTGACGGCATTTTCCGGGCGCAGGAATCCATTAGAAGTGTCACTTCTAACGGATCAAGAGTGTACTATACTCGTGATTATTTACGAATTATGACTAACCCGGTCATTAAGAACTTGTCACTAAATACCGGAAGTACAGCAGTCAGGATCACTATCCATAAGATAGCGGAAGCTTTGCTCGGCACAGTGGCCAGTCCGGTGGCAGGTAAATTATTCATCTCCTTGGATGAGATCATCAATGACCAGGATATATTTGCCCAGGCAGAGGTGCTTTCTGAAGTGCCGCAAGATAAGCTGCGGGAAGAAATACAATTTCTACATAAGATGCTGTTCACAGACTGGCAGGATATCAATACATTAGCGTCTCTGGCTGGGAAAGCCGGCGAGCTGGTCATGGCAGTTAATAAATATAGTGAATTTTCTTCGTATCCTTTCAATGTGAAGGCTATTGAAGAGACCTTAAACATGGCAGAGACAGTTTCATCCGCTGCCTGCAGTAAAGAAATATTCGAACAGGCGGATCTTTTCCGGATATTCAGGCTATTCCTGGAATCAGCTAAAATGTCTTTCTCCGGGTCGCCGCTGAAAGGCTTGCAGATATTGGGATTGCTGGAAACCAGGTCTTTGTCATTCAAGGAAGTACTGGTCATGGACCTGAACGAAGGAACAGTGCCGCAGATACGGCAATTGGAGCCGCTCATTCCGCGGGAGATCATGCTCAGTTTAGGGATCAACCGGTTGGAAAAGGAAGAAGAGATACAGCGCTATCTTTTCCGCCGGGTGATAGGCGGGGCAGAAAAGGTACATTTGTTCTACCAGGAAGCGGGACAGAATGAACGGAGCAGGTTCCTGGAGCAAATATTGTGGGAAAAGCAGAAAGCGGAAAAGAAACTGGATGTTTTTATCCCGCAAAGAGGCGTGTTCAGGGTAGAGCCGGCATTGAAGGAAGAGAAGACAACGAAAACAGCGGAAATGGCTGCTTTCCTGAAAGAATTCACCTATTCCCCCAGTAGTATAGATACGTATCTTGATTGTCCGCGGCAGTTCTATTTCCGCTATGTGATGTTTTTGCAGGAGAAAACCGACCTGCTGGCTACTCCTGAGCCCAGGGAGATAGGGACCTTTGTGCATGAGCTGCTGCACCAAACTTTCGCGGAGTTCCTGAATAAGCGGCCAGTGATAGATGCTGGATTTGAAGCGAAGTTCTTCCGCGCATTCAAGAAGAAATTCGAGGAAGATTTCCATCCCCGGTTGGGTGATGGCGCGTTTTTATTAGAGTCTGTGCTGAAGCACCGGCTGGAGCAATTCCTGCGCAACGAGCAGGAGCGGCAGGTAGCCAAGCTCCTGGTACTGGAATCGCCGTATCCTTACAAGATAGGGGATTTCAAACTGAAGGCCAAGGTGGACCGGGTGGATGAGCTGGATGACGGAACCTTGCTGGTGGTGGATTATAAGACCGGTGGCAAGATTGAAATGCCGGGGAGACTGCAGAAATTGCAGGAGATGCCGGCTAAAGACAGGCAAGCGATGAAAAAGGCCATTAAATCTTTCCAAATGCCCATATATATCAGCATTTTCCTGGATAAATATCCGGGGAAGGAAGTGAATGCCTGCCTGTACAACCTGCGGGAAACAAGACTGAGCCTGTGCTTCAAGAAGCAGGACTTGGCAGAAAGAACCGAGTCCCTCTCGCTGATAATGGCTGCCGCGCAAAACCTGATCCAGGAAATAATTGACCCGGCTGTGCCGTTCGTGGCAGACTTCTCAGATGCCTGGCAATGCGAGAACTGCTCGTTCCGATCTTTGTGCAGGTAGAAAAATGGTAGAAAAATCTCCCCTAAAACCCTTGTAAAGCTCCCCTAAAAAGTGATAGAATAACCCCATGTCTTATATCACAGATCACAATATCCTTATTTTCCTGGTACAGTTTTTCCTGTTGTTGGGATTGGCCCGGGGATTGGGTGAGCTTTTCCGCAAGATAAAGCAACCGGCCATCACCGCGGAAATACTGGTGGGGGTCTTGCTGGGACCGACTGTATTCGGCCGTTTTCTGCCGGAATTTTCCCAGGTAATATTTCCCCTTAGTAGTACCCAGCAAAATATGCTGGAAACTGTTTCCTGGCTGGGATTGCTTTTCTTCCTGCTGGAGGTTGGGCTGGAAGTGGATTTTTCCAGTGCCTGGCGCCAGAAAGGCGATGCCCTGAAAATCGCTTTGGCTGATGTTATCATACCAATGATAATTGCGTTTGCCGTGCTATTTTTTATTCCTGATAAATTTCTGGTAGATCCGGAAAAACGACTGATATTTACGCTCTTTATGGCTACGGCCATGACTATTTCCGCCTTGCCGATCACGGCGCGTGTTTTTCATGAATTTGGCGTGGCCAAAACTGACCTGGGATTCTTGATCATTTCCGCTCTTTCTGTCAATGATATCATTGGTTGGATGATCTTTACCCTGGTGTTAGGGCTTTTTACCCAGTCCAATATAGAAATGATGAAAATTGTGGTGGTCTTTTTAAGAGTTATAGGTTTTACCGCTATTTGCCTGACTTTAGGTAAAATGTTAACTAATAAGGTCATTGAAAAAATGAAAAATGAGCAGTTTCCTGAGCCTGGCAGTTCACTGACCTTTATTTGCCTATTAGGATTGTTATGCGGGTCTATCAGCCAAAAATTAGGTATCCATGCTATGTTCGGATTTTTCCTGGCCGGGATCATGACCGGAGAAGCTAAGGCTTTCTCGGAAAAAACCAGGCAAGTTGTTTCCCAAATGGTCTACGCTATATTTATCCCGATATTTTTTGCCAGTATCGGCTTAAAAATTGATTTTTTCAAGAGTTTCAATTTAACCCTGGTCTTGCTGGTGAGTGTGATAGGTATCCTGGCCAGGTTCCTGGGTGCCTGGTGGGGAGTGGCTTTTACGAAACAGTCGAAGGCGAATCGTTTGCCGATAGCTATCGCCCATACTCCCGGCGGTACGATGGAAATTGTGATAGGATTATTAGCTTTTGAAAGCAAATTGATCACTGCGCCGGTATTCGAGGCGATCGTTTTTGGAGCGGTGGTCTCCTCGGTAATCCTGGGGCCATGGTTAGGTTGGGCGCTGAAGAATAGAAAAGAGATCAGCATCCTGGAATTCTTCAGCAAAAGAAGCATTATCTTTGATCTTAAAGCGAAAAACCGTGATGCTGCTATCAAGGAGCTTTGTGAACTGGCCGCCGGGCAGGAAGATTTGCCGGAAACAGACGAGCTTTATAAATTGGTGGTCCAAAGAGAAGAGATCATGGGGACCGGACTGGAGAAGGGCGTGGCTGTCCCGCATGCCCGGTTGGAAAGGCTCAGGAAACCATTGGTAGTAGTGGGCCGGTCCCTGACCGGTATTGACTGGAATTCGCCGGACGGTAAGCCCACTAATTTTATTTTTCTTATATTTACTCCTAATAATGACGATACCGCCCAGATACAACTACTGGCTTCAATAGCAAAAATGATGAATAAGGGCCAGAACCAGCAAGGGCTGATGCAAGCGCCTGACCGGGAAGGAATGTGGCTGGTATTGCATAGCGCTTTGTCAGAGAGGATTATCAAAAGAAAGTGAGGTAATTATGTACCAGGCAGAAGTATTTTGCGCCAAAGATATGACTTTCCAGGTGAAGTCCAAAGGTTATGAGATCACGATCGACGGCAAAAGCGGAGCCATCAGTCCGCTGGATACGCTGCTGGCTGCTTTGGGGGCTTGCGCCGGGGTATATATCCGTAAATTCGTGGAGAGTACAAAACTTTCCCTGGGTAATTTCCTGGTCAGGGTAGAAGCAGACCTGACAGACAAAGCTCCATATCGCTTTGACCAGATCCGGTTAAGCATAGACCTGCAGGGTGTGATCCTGGATGAAAGTAAAAGAGAATCATTACTGCGTTTTGTCAAAAATTGTCCCGTGCATGAAACTCTAAAAGCTAATCCGGAAATGTTGATCAGCATAAAGTAAGAAAAAAATAAGAGGAGGTAAGACGTATGAGAAAAGTAACAGTTGTTCTAGCGGCAGTAATGTTTTTGTTCGTAGCGGCCAATATGGCAGTAGCGGCACCGGCTCCGGCACCAGCACCAGTGAAGAGCGCAGCAGCCACTTATGACAGCAATGACCGGGCCGGCCAACTGGGTATCGGCACCAATGGACAGGGCATCGGGGTCCGTTACTGGCTTAATGATGATACGGCGTTAGATGGGAATCTTTCTTTTTTATTCGGGGAAGATGATACCGAGTTCGGGATCGGCGGCGGGGCAGCATTTGCGCTGAAGAAGTGGACGTATTTGCGTTTACTGGTCCTGGCCGGCATTCAGATCGATTTTGATAATTACGAAGTTGGTAATTTTAAGCAAGACATAACTAATGTCAATATCGGCGGCGGGTTGGGTGTTGAATTCCGTTTCCAGGAAATACCCAATCTGAGTTTTGAAGCTTATGTGAGCAGGCTGGGTATTGATATTACCAATACAGATACCAGCAATAATGGCCATGACACTTCTGACTCTACCACAACTTTTGCTACTCAGCCGGGAATCGGGATCATGGTCAGGTACTACTTTAAGTAGAAACGATCAGCCCCCATAGATTTGCTTGCTCAAATCTAAGCATGGGGGCGAATTCGAAACGAATTCGGAGCGAAAATGTCTTTGGCGAAAGATAAAAAGGACTTTTTATATTGGGCACACTTGTTGTATGAGCGGGGCCTGGTGGTCGGCAAGTCAGGCAATATGTCTGCCAGGACCGGCGGGGACCATTTACTTTTGACTGTGACTAACTGTTATCTGGGCATGCTGACGGCATCCCAGATAGCAGTTGTTGACTCTGATGGCAGGGTTATACAGGGAATAAAATCCTGTAAGCTGACCAGTGAGAATGACCTGCATCTGGGCATAATGAACAAGTTCCCGGAGGCGAAAGCAGTGATCCATGCTCATCCGCTCCAGACCCTGGCTTTTTTCCATTATTTCCCGAAATTAAATATTTTTTCTTTTGAATCAAGGTTTAATCTGGGCAAAGTCCCGGTACTGCCGCAAAGTACGCCGACGGTGACTGATATCAACCCGGTCCTGCGCGCTTTGGAGAACAATAATATCGTGATTCTCAAGGATCATGGCGTGGTGGCGATGGGTGATGATTTCGCTTCAGCTTTTGCTTTGATCGAACTATTGGAGGAACAGGCGAAAATAAACCTGATCTTGCGGCAGAAAAGCATTCCTGTCCGGTTTTTGGCAGATAAAGGGAAGCCGGCCATGAAACTTAAGCTATTTTCTGAAGAACATCTTACCAAGCTAAAGCGCGTATTGGATACAGATGCACAGTTGCAGGGTTTGGTGAAAAAATATAGATTTAAAACTGCGCTAACGATCAGGAATGAATCATCCAGGGAAGAAGTGTTTTTTAGTTTCCTTACCGGCGAAACTAAGGACCTGGTTATTAGCGGGCAGGAAGCAGCGCTACTGCGGCTTTTTAACGGGGAAATGGATCCTTTTGCCGCCTATGCCCAGAAGAAGATTGGTTTCCAGGCGGAATTTCTGAAAATCAGTAAGTGGTATCCGGTAGTAGCCAGGATCTTTGAGCTGTGGCAGAAGGTCCCAGTTAAATAGATGGCACATATTAAGAAAATACGGCGATCAGGAAATCAGGACATCAGGAGGAAGAATATCAGGACATCAGGGTACCAGGTACTTACCTGATCTCCTGTTAACCTGATACCCATTTCCTGATATCCTGATAATCTGGTACCCGTTTTAGGAGTTTTAGCTTGAAGAAGGTATTATTGCATATATGCTGCGGGGTATGTGCCGGTTCAGTGGTGCAGAAGCTGCGGGATGAAGGATATGAAGTGACCGGGTATTTTTATAATCCGAACATTTATCCGGAAAAGGAATATGAGCAGCGCCTGGCAGTGGTCCGGCAAGCAAGTAAATTGCTTGGCTTTACCTTGATAGAGGGGCTGTATGAAACAAATACCTGGCAGGAGCGCATACAAGGACTTGAGGCAGAACCAGAAGGCGGCAAGCGTTGCCAGGTTTGTTTCCGGGTAAGACTGCAAAAGACAGCAGACAAAGCCAAAGAAATGGACATAGGGCATATAGCGTCTACCTTGTCGGTCAGCCCGCACAAGAATGTGCAGGAAATTAATGCCATAGGGAAGGAATTAAGCCAAGGATTCTTGCCTTATGATTTTAAAAAGGAAAATGGATTCAAGAAAACCATGGATTTTGCTAAAAAGCATGACTTTTACCGCCAGCATTACTGTGGTTGTCAATACAGTAGGTAAAACAAACCTCTAAATAAATGTAAAGATTGCTTGACTTGGGGCCCCAGCGGTGTTAGATTAATTATATCCTGCAAGGAATAAAACCACCTCATAGTAAACATTCCCTTATTCCTAATTTGGCCTATTTTAGGTAGATTGGTGTTTTTTTACTATATTTCACTCATCAGGACAAAAATGAAAAAACTCATAATCATTCTAGTAACGTTATTTATACTGCCGGGATCATTATCTGCCGGGAATTTGCGTTTTGGCATTACATCGGCAGTTAAGGATACGATACAGGAAGCCAGGGAAAAAAGGGATCAAGACAGAGAGAGAGAAGACAAAACTCCTCAAGTGACTCTCATTTCACCAATAACTGCTGCTTTCATCTCCGGAACATTCACTCTAATCGCGGAAGCTAATGATGATAAAGGCATAATTAAAGTAGAGTTCTATATAAATGGTGCGCTCAAAAGCACTGATTTCGCATTCCCCTATACTTATAGCTGGGATACTACTCACTATAGCAATGGACATTATACCATTACCGCTATAGCGTATGATACGGCAGAACATACAGCCACCAGCAGTATAGCTTTGAGCGTTCGTAATGATAGTGCCCCCTCTGTGAAAATCACTGCTCCGGATGATGGGGCCAGGATATCCGGTATAGTCACCGTAACCATATCCCCGGACGATGATCAAGGGATATCCAAAGTGGAACTCTGGATTGACAACTCTTTAATTAATACTTTTAGGAATGCTCCTTTTGTGTATAGCTGGGATACCACACAATATACTAATAGTACACATATCCTTAAAGCCATAGTATATGATACCAATAATCAAACTGCTAATAGCCAGCATACCGTCATTATAGACAATCCTATCGACAACCCGCCAATAGTTACGATTACCTCTCCTGCCGCCGGCGCTATCTTATCTGGAACCATTAATATTACTGCAGAGGCCACTGATGACCTGATGGTGACCAAGGTGGAGTTTGACATCAATGGGACCAAGATCGAAGACTTGACTGCGCCATACAGCTATGCCTGGGACACTACCCTGTCCAGTAACGGCAGTTATGTCCTTAAGGCCACAGCCTATGATGCCAAAAACCAGACAGCAACAGCGCAGGTCAATGTGATTGTAAATAATGATTTTGCCCCCAAGGTCTCTATTACTGCACCAATAGCTGGCGAAACTGTCTCCGGCAGTGTAAATATAGCCGCTAATGCCACAGATGACCAAGAAGTTTCCAAAGTAGAGTTTTATATTAATAACGTCAAGGTTGGCGAATATACTACGGCACCATATACTTATACCTGGGACACGACACTGCTCAGCAATGGGAACTATACGATTAGTGTAATAGCCTATGATAACGCCACTCCTGGCAACACAGGTACAGCGCAGCATTCTGTCACTGTGACTAATGATTTTGCCCCCAAGGTTTCTATTACTTCACCTGCAGATGGGGCGACTATTGCCAATAGCGTTAACATAACGGCTACAGCTGCAGATGACTTTGGGGTGACCAAGGTGGAGTTTGACATCAATGGGACCAAGATCGAAGACTTTACTGAGCCGTACAGCTATACCTGGGATACCACCCTGTCCAGTAACGGCAGTTATGTCCTTAAGGCAACCGCCTATGATGCCAAAAACCAGACGGCAACAGCGCAAGTGAATGTGACTGTGAACAATGATGTTACTCCTCCAACCATTACTTCTTTTGCACCGACAATCGGCGCGACTGTATCCGGGATCGAGACCATTACCGTAACTGCTACAGATGATGTAGCAATGTCTAAGGTAGAGTTTTATATAGATGATAATACTATGCCACTGGCGGTGGATATATCAACCGGGCCGGCATACAGTGCTGTCTGGGACACAACACAAGAGAGCAATGGGAGTCATACGATCAATGCCATAGCCTATGATACCAGCAACCAGCAAACAACGGCTTCAAGGGCTGTTATGGTGAGTAATGATCTTTTACCTACGATTATAATTACTACTCCGACAATTGGAGCGACTCTATCCGGGATCGAGACCATTATGGCAACTGCTACAGATGATGTAGGAATGTCCAGGGTAGAGTTTTATATAGATAATAATACTATACCACTGGCGGTGGATGTATCAACCGGACCAGCATACAGTGCTGTCTGGGACACGACACAGGAGACTAACGGGAGTCATACGATCAATGCCATAGCCTATGATACCAGTAACCAGCAAGTTACGGCGCAATGTATTATTACAGTGAATAACTAGTTGAAATGCAAATAATCAAAAGGCCGCTTTTCATGAAAAAAGCTATAGTCATAATTATTTTTATTTTTGCCCTGGTATTTTGCGCTCAGGCCAGCGAAATTTCGATCGGCTTGGGCTATCCGTATTTATCTGTTAAATACAAACCGGTAGAATTCAGATATGCCAGAGCCGACGGGATCAATGTTTTAGCCGGCAGATTGTACATATATTTCTTGGAGAATAGTGTTGCCCGGGCTTATACCGGGGTAGAAGCAGGCCATATAGTGTTCAACGCCCTGGAGATGAAAGGAAAAGGAGCGGAAGGAGGTATTTTCTTGGGAGGAGAATACTTTATCACCAAGGCCTTAGCACTTTCTATGGACATTGCGCCGACATATATCGCTATAATAACAGAGGACGATTATAAAGCCAGTAAATTGGAGATAGTAGCAAATATTAGCGTAAACTATTATTTTTCCAGGCAGATTAAGGATGATCTGGCAAACATAGTACCTGATAGTGATGCAGTAGCAGAGGAGTAATATAAAGCAGGTCCGGTTACTAAAGGGAAATGTAAAACAGGAGCTAGAGAAGCTCCTGTTTTTATTTACCCGTTAGGAACTCCTGAGATATCAAGTGAATTGAAATTCCAGTTTTTCTAACGGGGTTTACAAAGAACCTGATTTGTGATATAAAGCAGAGAAGGGGAGCACAGCCAGATGATTAAACTCGTGATTTTTGACCTGGATGGCACACTGATCGATGCCTACCAGGCGATCGAGAAAAGCCTGAATTTTACACTTCAGTCTTTAGGATATAAAAAAGTCAGCTATGACCAGTCCCGCCGCTCGGTAGGGCGAGGGGATAAGCATTTTATCTCCCAGTTCGTGAAAGCCGCGGACACCGGCAAGGGTTTGATCCTTTACCGGAAGCATCACCGGGAGGCATTACAACTATATGCAACATTAAAGCCGCAGACCAGGAAGGTTTTATCGTCATTGCAAAGGCAGGGGATCAAGCTGGCTGTGGCCAGCAACCGTCCGACCAAATTCAGTAAGGTTTTGATCAGGCACCTGGACCTGGAGAAATATTTTGACCTGATAGTGTGTGCTGATAAGAAACATGAATTGAAACCAGAGCCATATTTAATAAAGCAAGTGCTAAAGAAACTTAAAATAGGATCCCGGGAAGCCCTTTATGTCGGGGATATGGTTTATGATATTAAAGCCGGGAAAAATGCCAAAGTCAAAGCAATAGCTATTCTTGGCGGTTCCTGCAGCCGGAAAGAATTAGTAGCGCAAAAACCATACAAGATAATCAATAACCTAAGACAATTATTTAAAATAATATAATGCTCTAATCTGTGTAATCTCTTTTAGTAATCGGTGTAATCATTCCCAGGGAGGGTCCTATGAAATCATACAATGAAGAGATATGGTTTAACACCAAAAACCGCTATGAATTTATTAATATTACTAACCAAGTTGAGGAAGCAGTGAAAAAAAGCGGGGTCAAAGAAGGATTATGCCTGGTCAATGCCATGCATATCACGGCCAGTGTGTTTATCAATGACAATGAACCTGGTTTACACCGTGATTTCATGAAGTGGCTGGAAAGACTAGCCCCTTACGGCAAAGAAAAATACGAGCATAATGTCGGCGAGGATAACGGTGATGCGCACTTGAAGCGGACAGTGATGGGCCGGGAAGTGGTAGTGGCGGTCACGAAAGGGGAATTGCATTTCGGGCCGTGGGAACAGATTTTTTACGGGGAGTTTGACGGGATGCGGAAGAAGAGAGTACTAATTAAAATTATAGGGGAGTAGGTTCATTCGGCTCGCTGTCACGCTGCGTCGTTCCGAAAAGCGTGTCGTTTTCCCCTGCGAGGAAAACGCACTCAATTCTCGCTTGAGTTCCCCAAAGAACGGGGGTGAAGAGTCCCTGCCAACTCAAGCTCCGAACGTTTTCT